>CBJLOV010000041.1:0-26355 GCA_966424745.1 uncultured bacterium | reverse complement strand
GACGATCAAGACCATACGCTCGATCTGCTGCGCAATGGCTCCGTGCTCGGCGCGGTCACGGCCGAAGCGGCGCCGCTGCAAGGCTGCAATGTGCACGCGCTCGGCACCATGCGCTACCGTGCGATCGCCGCGCCGGAGTTCGCCGCGCGCCATTTCGGCGCCGGCGTCGATGCCGCCGCGTTCGCGCGCGCGCCGATGATCGTGTTCAACCGGAAGGACGAACTGCAATGGCGTTTCGTCCGCCGCATCACGCGCGCCAGGCTCGCGCCGCCCGTGCACTATCTGCCGACGTCCTCCGGCTTCGTCGAAGCCGCCGCGCGCGGCCTCGGCTGGTGCCTCGCACCCGAGTCGCTGATCAAGCCGGCGCTGCAGGCAAAGACGATCGTGATTCTCGACCCGAAGCGCTGGCTCGACGTGCCGCTGTACTGGCAGCACGCCGCGGTGCGCTCCGGCACGCTGCAGCGGATCAGCCAGACGCTGCGTGAAAGCGCCGCGGGGGTATTGCGCGCCTGAGCAAAATTCTTGCGGGCGGGGAAATTCAATTTTCGGACGAACAGGACCGGACCCGGTTCGTTTCCGCGCAGGCCCCGCCGTCCAGCCCGACGCGATGCGCCGCCATGGTCGGGCCGTACTGTCCGGCGTATGCCTTATCGGCTTTGCGGCGAGCTAGTCGCCGTCGAACATCGCTCCTGCGGCCATGTGCAGAATGGGAACCAGGAGTGGCACGCCGAAAGCGCCGATCACGCCGTAGGCTTTGTACGGGCCGTTCGAAGGCAGCACGAATACCAACGAGGCCATGCCTACCCCGACCACAGTCGGGATCAGGAGCCAGATCGGCGACTTTCTGATCGCTTTGCCGCCGCCGGAGAGGAACAGACAGCTCATTCCCCAAAAGCCGAACAGGCCGATGCAGGAGAGGAAGGCGGCGAGCACGCCGGGAGCGAAGTCGGGATTCGTTGCGGAGCCTCTGGCGTAAGTCCAAAACAGAGCCTGAAGGCCGAACAGCGCGAAAAAGGTGACGGGTACGCCGAGCACGATGATCTCGACGACGAACAGGAAAGCGGAAACCTTCTTCAGCATGGCGTTCACATTGTGAAGATGGCGGCGAAGGCAGGCGCGGCTTCACTCGCCGCGAACGAAGTCCCCCCGGGCGCTGCCCGCGCCGGATTCGCTGCGCGCGAGCGCAGAGCCCGGCCTGTTTCGGCGGCGGCGCGCAAAGCTCCGGGTCGTCCTCAGCGGCCGAACAGCTTGCGTGCGTTGTCGACGCGGATCTTCGCCTGCTCCTCGTCGCTCAGGCCGAGGCGGTGGAGCGCATCGAGCGTCTTGCCGAGCGGGATCTGCGGATAGTCGGAGCCGAGCAGCACGTGGTCGATGCCGACGTTGCGCAAGGTCCAGACGAACTCGTCCTGGATCGGCGAACCGGCGGCGAGGATGACGGTGGCCGAGATGTCGAAGTAGATGTTGTCGAAGAAGAACTTGTCGGCCGTGCGCGCCAGCGCGAGCATGTTCCAGAAGCGGAAGTTCATGCCGCCGATATGGGCGAAGATGAACTTCGTCTTCGGCGCCTGGATCGCGAGGTTGAACAGGCGCTCGCTGTCGCCGGGCAGGATGTTCGCGTTGTCGAACAGCACGACCATGCCGAGCTCGCCCGCCTTGCGCACGAGCGCGAGCACGCGCGGATCGGCGGCGTCGAACTTCTGCGTGTGCGGATGCAGCTTCAGCACCTTCACCCCGCGCGCGGCGACGCGGGCGAGTTCGTCGAGCGCGGCCTGGCCGTCGTAGGGGTGCACGGTGGCGATCGGCAGCATCTCCGGATGCTTCGCGGCAAGCGCGAGGTGCGCGTCGTTGCTCGTACGCATCTTCGCCGGATCGCCCTGCAGCGCCTGGTTCGGTCCGCCGAACCACATGGCGCCGAAGCCGGCAAGCTTGATGTGCGCGGCGGCGACGTCGGCTTCGTACGCGCGCAGCGAGGCTTCTCCTTCGTGCAGGTGCACGTGGGTGTCGAACACGCTTTCGTCGGCGCGCGCAACCTGGGCGCAGAGGACCAGCATCAGCACGAGGACGCGCCGGATCATCGAGTTTGCTCCTGGGATGAAGTGGCGCGATTATAGCGGCGGACGAACCGCGAAATCGCGGGCGGACGCATCGACGGATTCGGCGGATGCGAGACATCGAAGCCGCGATCGGAGTATATTTTTCCGCGCAGCGACACGCGGCGGGTCGCCCGGCAGGCCGTCCGCGCCGGACCGGCGCGGCAATCGTGTCGAACCTCGTCGGCAGCCCGAATCGTTTTGAGCGGAACGCGGGAGGGCAGGTGGGTAGGACGATGCGAAATGTCCGATCCTGAGGAGGTCGCAAAGGTGCGCGCCGATGCGGCGGCGAAGCCGCCGATCGATCTGGCGACGATTTCCGAAGAGCGCTTGCTCGGGCTGCGCCTGTCCGAATTGCCGGTGCGCATCGAAGGCACATGGCTGGAGCCGCGCATCGAGCAGCTGTACCGTGAACTCGCGGCCAGGGACATCGCCTTCAAGCCGCGCTGCTATCTCGCCGACGAATGGCTGACGCCGGAAGGCGAGCCGGTGATCGGCATTCCGTTCTATCTGGCGCATCCTCGGCTGATCGAACTGCAGCGCAAGATGATGCTGGAGGCCGAGGGCGACACCGACGATGCGTGCATGAAGCTGCTGCGGCACGAATGCGGCCATGCGCTGAGCTACGCCTACGGCCTCAACCGCAAGCGCAGCTGGCAGCGCGTGTTCGGGCACTCTTCGGAGGAATACGGGGACACGTACCGCTTCCGCCCGTACAGCAAGAGCTACGTGCGCCATCTCGACTACTACTACGCGCAGTATCACCCGGACGAGGATTTCGTCGAGACTTTCGCGGTGTGGCTGACGCCGGGCCTCGACTGGCGCCGGAAATACGCCGGCTGGAAGGCGCTCGACAAGCTGCTGTTCGTCGACAAGCTGATGGCGGGCATTGCCGGCAAGCCGCCGTTGCATGCGAGCGGCCGCCAGCTGTGGAAAGCGTCGGCGATCCGCAGCACGCTCGACCGATACTACAAGAAGCGCCGACAGGCCGAGGCCGAGGACTTCCCCGAATTCCACGACGACAACCTGCGCCGCCTGTTCGCCGAGGGCAAGGCCCAGGGCGAGGCGCGGCGCTCGGTCGCCAAGCTGTTGCAGGCGCATCGCAAGGCGCTGCTGACTTCGGTGTCGAACTGGAGCGGCGAACGGCGGTTCATGGTCAACAAGGTCTACAAGGCGGTGCTGCAGCGCGCCCGGGCGTTGCGCCTCGTCACCGAGGAAGGCGACACGGTGGCGATGCTGCAGCTCGCGACGTATCTGACGACGCTGATGATGAACTACCGGTACACGACGCGGTTGCGCGGGAAATTGTAGTGCAGTGTTGTGCAAAAACCGTTCATCCCGGCCGCGGCGCCGCAGGCGCGAAGTCGAAGCGCGGGTGGCGTTTCGACGTCGCTCGCCGTGCGGGCCGGGTTCAACGCGAACGGCAACGAAGCCAAGGAGCGCAATGCCGATGAGCACACGCGTGCTGATGGTGTTCGACCTGCCGTATGCGGTGAAGCCCGGCTACGACTTCGCCGCGGAATTCGCCGATCCGGACGGGAGCTATACCGAGAACGACGTGTGGCAGGCCCTGGTCGAATGCGGCTACGAGGTGCAGCGGCTCAGCCTGTTCGACGATATCAGGCCGCTGCTGGATGCGGTGCGCGACTTCAAGCCGGACGTGATCTTCAATCTCTGCGAGACGTATCGCAACGCCACGCATTGGGACAAGAACATCGTCGCGACGATGGAACTGCTCGGCGTCCCCGTCACCGGCGCCAGCTCGAGCGCGGTGTTCCTGTGCAACGACAAGGGGTTGTGCAAGAAGATCCTGCGTTTCCACCGCGTGCGCACGCCGCGCTTCCATACCTTCTACCGCGGCCACAAGGTATGGCTGCCGAAGACGCTGAAACTGCCGTGCATCATCAAGCCGTTGACCGAAGAAGCCTCGCGCGGCATTTCCCAGGCCTCGATCGTCGACGACGAAGCCGGCTTCCTCGCCCGCCTGAAGATGATCCACGAACGCATGGCGCTCGACGCGATCGCCGAGGAGTACATCGAAGGGCGCGAACTCTACGTCAGCGTCATCGGCGACCGCGCCTTGCGCACGCTGCCCGCGCGCGAGATGACCTTCGGCGAAATGGCCGGGGACGAGCCGCGCATCGCGACCTACAAGGCCAAGTGGGACGACAGGTACCGCAAGCGCTGGGGCATCAAGAACCACTATGCCAAAGCGCTGGAGCCGGCACTGCAGAAGCGCATCGGCGATATCTGCAAACGCGCCTACCGCGCGCTCAATATCCGCAGCTATGCGCGCTTCGATCTGCGTGTGACCGCCGGCGGCAACGTCTACGTGATCGAGCCGAACGCCAATCCTTGCATCGCCAGGGACGACGAACTGGCGCAATCGGCGCTGAAGGCCGGCATCGGCTACCCGAGCCTGATCCGCAGCGTGGTCAATCAGGCGCTGCGGCGAAAGGGCTAGCGCGGCGCATGGGCGGGGCCGGCAAGCCCGGAGCGTTGCACACGAGGGGTCGGCTCGCTCTGGCGCTGCAGTCCGAGCGCAGGATCTACTTCGGCGCGGCCGGCGATGTCGACGAACCCTCCGCAGGCGGCGGCTGCAACGTCGCCGCCAGTTCCTCGAGCACGGCGATCTCGTCGTTCAGGGCATCGTGCAGTTCGCTCTGCCGCGTCATCAGCGTCTCGATCGGTTTGGCCTGCTTGAGCTTCTTCAGTTCGGCGTCGAACAGCAGCCATTGCGCCGTCAGGGTCTCGACGTTGTTCTTCGCGTAATGGCGCATCTCCTTCAACTGCGCCAGAACGTCGTTGACGTGCTCGAATGGGGTCTTGGCATCCGCGGACATGGCGGCCTCCTCAAGTTCATCCGTCACCTAGGATAGCCGCCGCAAGCTGGCTGTCAGCGAAACGCAAGGCGCGCGGTATGCGTCGTCCCGCAGCGGCTCGATGCAAATCAAGGCACTCATTGCCCCGGGCGGGCCCTCGCCGGCATCCGGCCGTCCGAGCACGAATCGACGTTTCGATCGATTCTTCGACGCGGATCACAGATCGTGCACCTATGCCATTCGGCCCATATCAGGCCGCGCCGCCTGGCATAGAATCGGCGCCACTTCACCGCCGGAGCGTCGCCGCCATGCCGATTCGACCGAAAGTGCTTTTCCTTGCCTGCGCCGCGTTCTCGGTTTCCGCCTACGCACAGCACGGCATCGATGCGAACGACATCGACCGCAACGGCGCGGCGTGCAACGACTTTTTCGGCTACGCCAACGGCGCATGGCGCGCGGCGCATCCGATTCCCGACTACATGGATCGCTGGAGCCGGCGCTGGGAATCCGGCGAGATCAACAAAGAGCACGTGCGCGACATTCTCGCCGAGGTGTCGAAGAAGGCGGACTGGCCCAGGGGCAGTGCGGAGCAGTTGTCGGGCGATTTCTACGCGGCTTGCATGGACGAGGGCAGGATCGACGCGCTCGGCGTCAAGCCGGCGCAGCCGCTGCTCGACGAAGTGCGCGCGCTCAAGACCAGGGCCGACGTGCAGCGCGCGATCGAACATCTGCACGATATCGGCGTCGCCGTGCCGTTCGGCCTGATGCCGGCGCAGGATCTGCACGATCCGACCCAGATGATCGCGCATCTGACCGCAGGCGGCCTCGGCCTGCCCGATCGCGACTATTACCTGAAGCCGGAGCAGCGCTTCGTCGAGGCGCGGGCGAAATACCAGACGCACGTGACGAAGATGTTCGAGCTTGCGGGCGCAAAGCCGGCGGCGGCGAAGGCCGACGCGGCCACCGTGTTCGCCTTCGAGAAAAGCCTTGCCGAAGCATCCCTCGACAACGTCGCGCTGCGCGACCCGACGCAGCAGGACCACAAGACCCGCTTCGCCGACCTCGACAAGCTCGCCCCGAGCTTCGCCTGGGCGGCGTACTTCGACGCGGGCAAGCTGCCGCATGCGGATCTCAACGTCACCCAGCCGAAGTTCCTGCAGCAGTTCGAGACGGAGCTGAAGTCCGCGCCGATCGCGCAGTGGCGCGCCTATCTGGAGTGGCAGGTGCTCAACGCCGCCGCCGATTCGCTGTCCGCTGCGTTCGTCGAGGAGAATTTCGCGTTCAACGGCAAGTTCCTCAACGGGGCGAAGGAAATGAAGCCGCGCTGGAAGCGCTGTGCGGAGTCCGCCGACAGCCAGCTCGGCGAGGCGCTCGGCAAGAAGTACGTCGAAAAATATTTCCCGCCCGAAGCCAAGGCGCGCACGCAGGCGATGGTGAAGTACATCCTGCTGGCGATGGGCGACGTGATCCGCGGCCTGGACTGGATGAGCGCGGAGACCAAGAGCAAGGCGCTGGAAAAGCTCGCCTCGTTCAACGTCAAGGTCGGTTATCCGGACAAATGGAAAGACTACGCCGGCGTGGCGATCTCGCGCGGCTCCTACTGGGACGACGTGGTCGCCGCCTCGCGCTGGAACGTGGACGACGGCCGCGGCCAGATCGGCAAGCCGGTCGATCGTCTGCGCTGGGGCATGACGCCGCCGACCTCGAACGCCTATTACAACCCGTTCCTCAACGAGATCGTGTTCCCTGCCGGCATCCTGCAGCCGCCGGCGTTCGACGTGACTGCGACGGACGCGGTGAACTACGGCGCGATCGGCGTGGTGATCGGTCATGAAATCACGCACGGCTTCGACGACGAAGGCTCGCAGTTCGATGCGAAGGGTGCGCTGAGCAACTGGTGGACGCCGCAGGACAAGGAAAAATTCAACGCACGCGCGCAATGCGTGGTGAGGCAGTTCGACGGCTATTTCATCGAGCCGAACATTCATCACAACGGCAAGCTCGTGCTCGGCGAATCGATCGCCGACCTCGGCGGCGCCAAGATCGCGTTCCTCGCTTACAAGAAATCGCGCGAAGGCAAGGCGCCGGAACCGACCCTCGACGGCTTCACGCCGGAACAGCAGTTCTTCATCGCCTGGGGCCAGTGGCGCGGCGACGAGACCCGCCCGGAAGCGCAGCGCAAGATGGTGCAGGGCGACCCGCATCCGATCGCGAAGTACCGGGTGAACGGGCCGCTGTCGAACCTGCCGGCGTTCAAGGACACGTTCCAGTGCAAGGCCGATGCGGCGATGGTGCGGCCCGCGGCCGATCGCTGCGAGGTTTGGTAGCGGCGACGGACTGCCGTCCGCCGCCCGCCGCGAAATCCGTTCGTATTGCGGCGTGCGCTTTCGTCCAGGACAGGCCCCGGCTCGCAAAGCCGGACTCGAATGGCATTGGTGGCCGACGTTTCGACCGCGCCCGGGCGCTCTTCGGAGGGCGGGAGCGTGATTCCGTTTCACGCTTGAGCCCTTCGAAACGAAGTGAGACGATCGCGCGGATGACGAACAAACCCGAGACGGCACATCATCTGCGCGACCTCGCCCGCCTGCGTCGTGTGCGCGACCGGATCGATCGCGAGTACGCGCAGCCGCTCAACGTCGAGGCGCTTGCGCAGGGCGTACACATGTCGGCGGGCCATCTCAGTCGCCAGTTCAAGCTTGCGTTCGGCGAATCGCCCTACAGTTATCTGATGACGCGGCGCATCGAGCGCGCGATGGCGCTGCTGCGCCGCGGCGATCTCAGCGTCACCGAAGTCTGTTTCGTGGTCGGCTGTTCGTCGCTCGGCACGTTCAGCACGCGCTTCACCGAACTGGTCGGCATGTCGCCCGGCGTCTACCGGCAGGAGGCGGCGAACGCGACGGCGGGAATGCCGTCCTGCGTGGCGCGGCAGGTGACGCGACCGATCAGGGCGCAACTGATCAGGAATGAAGAAGCGCCGGCCCGCGCGCCGGAAGTAGCATGACGGCTCGTTTCCGACACCCAGAGCGACTGCCATGAACATCACCATCCACTCCAGCTTTCTCCCGCACAACGACCCGGAGGCCTCGCTGGCCTTCTACCGCGACATCCTCGGCTTCGAGGTGCGCAACGACGTGGGCTACAACGGCATGCGCTGGATCACGGTCGGCCCGCCCGATCAGCCAGGCACGTCGATCGTCCTCTATCCGCCTGCGGCCAGCCCCGGGGTGACGGACGAAGAGAAACGCACGATCGCCGAAATGATGGCCAAGGGCACCTACGCCATCTTGCTGCTCGCCACCCAGGACGTCGACGCCGCCTTCGAGCGGATCCAGGCCGGCGGCGCCGAGATCGTCGAAGAGCCGACCAACCAGCCGTACGGAGTGCGCGACTGCGCCATCCGCGATCCCGCGGGCAACCTGATCCGCGTACAGCAGCGCGGCTGATTGAGCCAACCGAATCGGAGTGAGGTTTTTATGCCGCAACCTGCAAAAAAGACAGTGTCCAAGCCGGCCAAGAGCAAGGCCGCAGCCAGCAAGAAATCCGATACGTTCACCGCCGCGGAACGCGAGGCGATGAAGGCGCGCGTACAAGAGTTGAAGGCGGAGGCGCGCGCGAGCAAGAACCGGGCGGAGGGAGAAGGCCAGTTGCTCGCGGCGATCGCCGCGATGAAAGAGCCGGATCGCGCTCTGGCGAAGAAGGTTCATGCCATCGTGACCGCGGCCGCTCCGGGCCTCGCGCCAAAAACCTGGTACGGGATGCCTGCGTACGCGAAGGACGACAAGGTCGTCTGCTTCTTCCAAAGCGCGCAGAAGTTCGGCACGCGCTATGCCACATTCGGGTTCAGCGCCGCGGCGAAGCTCGACGATGGCGCCATGTGGCCGGTCGCGTTCGCCCTGAATGAACTGAACGCCGTCGAAGAAGCGCGGATCACGGCACTGGTGAAAAAGGCCGTGGGATGAGGGTGGCGCCAGCCGCGGAATTACGCTGACGGGCGCGTTCGTCCATCGATCCGACGGAGCCGGGTCTGCTTCCGCAAAGGCCCGGCCCGACGCCGTTTCCCGTGGTGACAGGAACGGCGACGGCGCAAAGCCGGGCTTCCGTAGCGTCGATGTGCGATAGGAACGTCGATATCCGCTTGCAGCCGCACGCGGGGAAAAGCGATAGTTGGGAGCGCCTAAGAGAACTTGTTCTTCACTTTGCCCCGGCCCGGTCCGAACCGCATGTCCAAAGCGCCCACCGCCACCCTTTTCAACTACTCCGTTCCGCCCACGCGTCCGAATGCCGATGCGCACCTGCCGTCCGGCATTCGCAGGATCGCGGTGGTCGGCGGCGGTTCGGCCGGCTGGATGTGCGCGATGACATTGGCCGCGTCCCTGATCGCCCGCGGTATCGAAATCGAAGTGCTCGAATCGCCCGCCGTGGGCATCATCGGCGTCGGCGAAGGTTCCACGCCGTGGCTGCGCGGCTTCTTCGACAGCCTCGGCATCGAAGAGGCCGAATGGATGCCGGCCTGCAACGCCACCTACAAGTGCGGCATCACCTTCGAGAACTGGTCGACCAAGCCGGGCTTCGAGAGCTATTTCCATCCGTTCGCTTCGATGCTCGACAACATGACGATGACGCAGTTCGTGCACAACGCGAAAGCGCGGGTGAATGGGCTGAACGTGCATGCGCACCCGAATCGTTTCTTCATCTCTTCCAAGCTCAACGACCTCGCTCTTGCCCCGAAGCCCGAGCGCAATTTCCCGTTCGATATCTGGTACGGCTACCACTTCGACGCGGTGCTGCTCGGCCAGTTCCTGCAGAAGAAGGCGATGGCGAGCGGGGTGAAGCACACGCCTTGCCACATCAGGCATGTGCAATTGAACGAGCGGGGCGACATCGCCTCGGTGCTGACCGATGCGGGCGAAACCATCGCCGCCGATTTCTTCGTAGACTGCAGCGGCTTCGCCGCGTTGTTGATCGAGCAGGCGCTGAAGACGCCGTATGTCAGCTACAAGGACAACCTGTTCAATGACGCCGCCGTCGCGATGCCGTCGGCGATCGGCGAAGAGATTCCGCCGCAGACGGTTTCCATCGCGATGAAACACGGATGGACGTGGAAGATCCCGCTCGTCGGCCGCTACGGCAACGGCTATGTCTACAGCTCCGATTTCTGTTCTGCCGATGAAGCCGAGCGCGAATTGCGTGAGCGCCTGGGACTGCTCGATGCCGACGTCGAGGCGCGGCATCTGAAGATGCGCACCGGCCGCGTGACCAAGCACTGGAACCGCAACTGCCTTGCGGTGGGGTTGTCGCAGGGTTTCATCGAGCCGCTGGAGGCAACGGCGTTGATGTTCGTGCAGCGTACGATCTCGACCTTCGTTGCCTACCTCGAGACGGGCGACGTCGGCGAGCGCGCGCAGAACGCGTTCAACGAATGGGTGAACGGGACATTCGAGGGCACCCGCGACTATATCGTCACCCACTACAAGACCAACTCGCGCGAAGACTCCGAGTACTGGCGCGCCAATGCGGAGAACGCGCGTCTTTCCGACTCGCTTCAGCAGTTGCTTGCGACCTGGATGTCGCGCAGGAGCATCGTCAACGACGTGTCCGAGGGCAGGTTGGGCAAGGGCTATCCGCTGTTCTCGTGGCTATGCCTGCTCGCCGGCATGGGTATTTTTCCCGATGCGGATGCGCTGCGCGAACCCACGCAGCGCGAGACGCCGTACAAGATGGCGCAGATCGACAATCTGCTGGAGCGCGCAGCGTTGAATTTCCGCAAGCATCGCGAAGTGCTAGGCAATATTCCGCCCAAGTCGACGGAAGAGACTTTGCAGCTCTACTTCTGGTCGTAGACGTCGACACGCGGCGATGACGATTGCTGGGCGCACGGTCGAGGAATAGGCGGGCGGCGAACTTCGGCTTGCCATTTCGACACGCTCCTGGCGGGAATCCGGTGTCTTGGTTCTGAGATTCCGGCGGAGCAGGAATATCGCAGACGATGTCGTCGATTGCGCAAGTCTCGATGGATCACGGCACGAAGCTGAGGAACAGATAAGCGGCGAACATCACCAGATGGACGACGCCGGGCAGTATCGTGGTGCGGCCGGTGCGCAGCGAGATCGAGACGACGAACAGCGACAGCAGCAGCAACACGGTCGATTTCGTGTCGACGCCGAGTGCGAGCGGCCAGCCCATGGCCACCGACAGCACGGCGACGGTGGGCACGGTCAGGCCGATGCTCGCGATCGCGGAGCCGATGGCGAGATTGAGGCTGGTCTGCAGACGGTTGGCGTGCGCGGCGCGGACCGCGGCGACGCTCTCCGGCAGCAGCACGATTGCGGCGATCAGGATGCCGACCGTCGCTGCCGGTGCGCCCGCGGCCTGCAATGCGGCCTCGATCGACGGCGAGATGCCCTTCGCGCTCAACACCACCGCGACGAGGGCGATCAGCAGCAGGCCCATGCTGGCGAGCGCCTCCTCGCTGGTCGGTTGCGACGCGTGCTCGTCCGGGTCGTCGTGTTGACCCTCGGCGGGCAGAAAGTAGTCGCGATGGCGGATGGTCTGGAACACGGTGAACGCGGCGAACAGCACCAGGGTCGCCGCGGCGACGAACAACAGCTGGCTGCGCGTATAGACCGGGCCCGGCGCGGTGATGGAGTAGTTCGGCACGATCAGCGTGAACACGACGATGACCGTCAGCGTACCGAGCGCGGCATTGATGCCTTCGAGTTTGAACTCCTGCACGTGATGCCGGCGACCGCCGACGAGCAGACTGGCGCCGATCAGGCCGTTGAGGATGATCATCACCGCGGCAAAGACCGTGTCGCGCGCCAAACCCGAGGTGGCTTCGCCGCCGGACAGCATCATCGATACGATCAGCGCCACTTCGATGACCGTGACCGCCAGGGCCAGGACCAGCGTGCCGAACGGCTCGCCGACGCGATGCGCGATCACTTCCGCGTGATGCACCGAGGTGATCACGCTGCCGATCAGCGCCAGCACCAGCAGCGCAAGGATGATGGGCGAGCCGGGCACCACCCAGGACAGCCCGAGGATGGCGATGCTGGCCGGCGGAACCGCCAACGTCCACAGCGGGTTGTGTCGAATCTGCTGGCTCATGCGCGCCGTTCCTCCGTTCGGTAGCGGGGCGAGCGGAAGAATCCGCCGGCCCAGACGCGCAACTTACGCGATTCCGGGAACAGTTTCATTCCTGCATGGGCGAATCCGCTTTCGCGCAAGCGGACTTGGCGTTGCCGTGCGACTACCCGGACGGGGATTGCGGCTTTCTACGCCCAGCGCGGATCCTGTTTCAGGCCGAAGCGCGCCTGCCAGTCGATCGCGCAAAGTTGGACGAGGGATATCGCGTAGGCCAACGCGATGCCGGCGCCGACGGCGCCCATTCGGTTCGCCGGGAACAGATGCCAGGCGGCAAGGACGAACACGATGCGCAGGGCAAGATGGACGAATCCGACCGGATGGCCGATCGTCCAGGAAAAGACGATCCAGTGCAGCGCGAAGCCGATTCCGACGGTGATCGGGAACAGCGAAGGCGCGTAGAACCACACCGGGAGGTGGATCGCCCAGGTCGACAAGGCCATCACCCGGGCGTAGGCCGAAAGGCGAAACAGAGGATTGTCTTCGCGGGAGCCCGTCTCCTCGCCGCGCAGCCGGGCGATGCCGAGTCCGATGGGCATGATGGTCCAGAAGCAGATCGTCAGCACGAGGTTGTGCCGCCCCCCGTCGATGAACAGGCTGAGGACGGCGGCGATCGAGTACACGATCACCCCGGTCATCGGCAGGGCGAGCGACCCTTTCCGGCGCACGATGAAGTCTTTTTGCATTTCTTCGAAAGTCATGTGTTCCTCCTGTAAACGGATCGCGATGCAGCCGGGTTTTGCGGCGCTTGCCGGCGCGGAAGCGCGCAGCGCAGGTGCGGCATTCGGCATCGGCCGCGCCGGGGAAGGACGGCACGATCGCCGAGAGCCCGGCATTTGGCGACCGACTACGCGAAGTCGGTCGCCGCCGGCGTAGAGCCGGTCAGGCCATCGCGGTGTCGGTCGCCGCGCGCCCGCGCAGAGCCGTAGGCGTGGTGCCCAGGTGTTTGCCGAACGCGGCGTTGAACGACGACTTGGTGTTGAAGCCGGATTGATGGGCGATGTCGAGGATCGTGGTGTTCCGGTGCGCGGGGTCGGACAACAAAGCCGCAGCCCGTTCGACCCGGTAACGATTGACGAAGTCGAAGAAGTGCACGCCGAGCTGCTGGTTGATGAGTTGCGACAGCTCGCGTTGCCCCATGCCCATGCGCCGCGCCAGGCTGCGGATGGTCAGCCCGGGATCCAGGAACGGCTGCTCGCGTTCCATATAAGCCCGCACCCGCGTCAGCGACGCCTCGTCGAACGGAGCGGATTCTGCGACAGCGACCGTCCCGGGGCCGGGAATCGCGAGGGCGGCCGGCGGAAGGGCGTCGGTGCTGTTCGCATCGATCGTCACGCCGAGGAACAGATGCTGGCGCAACAGCGCGATCAGGGTGAGCGCGCAGACGACGATCACGGCGACCACGGCCACCACACGGTTCAGGGCATGGTAGGTCGCGGCATGGTCGCTGATCCAGGCCAGGCTCTTGAGCAGCAGGAAGGTGTGCGCGAGCAGCGAAATGCCGACGACCGTGGACAGCCATGCGAAGGTGATGCCGTCGGGATTGGAGTAGGCCAGTCGGTAGGCCTGCCGATATTCCCGAAGCAGGTACAGCATCAGTCCGATGTAGAGGTAGTACTGGGCGTGCAGGGCGGCCGCGTTGGCGACGAGATCCGTTTCCCGGCTCGACAGCGAGTCGAGCGCGGGCGCGGCGCCGGACGCCCAGGCCCACGCGCGCGGCGTCAACGAGACCGCGCTGACGACGGTCGCCGCCAGGGCACCCCGCAGGTGAGGGGCAACGCGCCGGGCCGGAAAGCACAATATCGATGCGTAGGCGTACAACACGGGCGCCTGCAGATAAGACAGCGGCAGGCGGAATATCAGCGCATCGCGCAGCGTTGCGGGCAGCAAGTCGGCGGCCCAGCCGGCCATGTCGAGTCCGCCCAGCAGCAGAAAGCCGGCAAGATAGCGATTGGCTCGCCGCAGCGGCCCGCCGGCGGCCAGAAGAAACAGCGCCAGCAACAGGCACAAACCGGGCGTCAGGGTGCCGACGGCGGAAAGGAAGGGAGAAATCATCGATGACCGGCAGCCGCGCTACGCGCTGGATACAGGTGGCGATGATAGACGTGCGGTTCCGCGAAGTGGAATCCGCCGACGGCAAAGAGGGCGGATCCCCTTTCTCGCGGCTTATTTCCCGTGATGATCCGGCGCAGCCGTGCCGTTCGACCATTGGCGCACGGGGATGAGATACACCGTGACCGGATCGAGATCGTCGCCTTCGAACGCGACGATGGGCGAGCCGGCCAGATTGGCGCCCCACAGCGACGCCTTGGCGCCCGGAACGTAGATCATCACGTGCGGCATCCAGTGGCCGTCCCTGTCGGAGAGATGGCCTTGCGGCGACATCATGTAGCACATCGCGCCCGGCTCGGGCGAGACGAAGGTTTTGTCGGCGAGCGCGGTCTTGGTGCGCTGGATCATCTCTTCCTTGGATGCCCCGGCCAGCACCCACTCGGTACGTTTCAGGAACTGGGGCAGGACGGCGCGCGCGGCCGGTGCATTGAAGCAGTTCGGCGAGCGCACCTTCGGATTCCAGAATTCGGGATCGTCGAACCCGGCGGCCCAGGAGCGCTCCACCACGCAGGCGAAGCCGTTCTTGCCCTTGACCGCGGTTTCGAAGCCGTGAGCGCCGAGCACAAGCACCTCCGCATCGGCCGAAATCGACGGCGGCGCGGCGCTGCGCGCGAGGGCGATCTCTTCATCGCGATTGGCCATCAGGTACTGCTCGACCGGAGCGACGGTCGGGTAAGGCGCGGCTTTGGCGTCCAGCGCATGAGCGTCGGCCGCCACGACCAGAAGGAGGAAGACCAGGGAAAATTTTGTCACGAGGCTCTCCGGATAGTTTCAAGGGGATACGGCTTGCCTCTCGACGACGTTCCGGAACGGGCGAAATCGACAAGTGCAGAAAAAGCCGGATTCCCTCGGCCGCGATTGGAAAGTCGGCAGCGCCGCGGCGATGGGACATCGTCCCGGGTCTCGGCGGGACAAGCCGGTTCTCGACTGGCGCAGTCGACCGAACGGGAGAGATTGTGTGATACGGTTCACGCTATGGGGTATGGGCCACGGGGAGTAGCCCGTCGATGGATTCGATTTCGCGCGGCGAAAAAGCCGACGCGCTGGCTGCGATCGGTCTGCGCGAGGAAGAGTTTCGGACTTACGAGCATCTGCTCGAGCACCCCGGCGCCACGCTGGCCGAGGTGGCGGCGGCAATGGGGCTGTCGATCGCGCATGCCAGGCATTGGGTGCAGAGCGTCGAGCGCAAGGGCCTGGCCTCGCGCTCGGCCGAACGGCCTCCACGCTACCGTGCCACGTCGCCGGATCTGAGTTTCGGTACCTTGGTCGCCAAACGTCAGATCGGCCTGCAAGCGGCGCTGGCGCTTGCCGGGGAACTGGGCAGGAGGAAGCCGCGGAACAAGGATGCCGACGAAGACGAGCTCACCGTCGAATTGATTACCGGACGCGACGCGCTGTTGCGCACGATCGAGCATATTCATCACAGCGCGAAGAACGAAATCCTCGAACTGGATCGGCCTCCCTATCTCAACACCTATCAGCAGCACGACGCGATGCGCGAGCCGGTGATCCGGCGCAGCGTGAGCTTTCGCACCGTCGTCGACACGCGCGGGCTGGACGTGCCGGGCCGCACGCAGCACGTGCGCGATTCGATCGCCGCGGGTGAACAGATCCGCGTCTACGACGGCGTGCCGATCAAGGCCGCCATCATCGACCGGCGGTTCGCCCTGGTGCCGCTGCATTTGAAGAGCGCGAGCGACTCGGGCCTCTTGTTGCGCCAATCGCTCCTGGTCGACGTTCTTTGTGCCTACTTCGAGATGCTATGGGAAGCGGCGACGCCGTTCGCGCTCGATCTGGGCATCGATCTGGGCACGCCTCGCAACGGTCTTGCCGGCACGAGCGACCAGGAGCAATTGGTCGTGCTGCTCGCCAACGGCCTGAAGGACAAGGCCGTGGCGCAGCGCCTCAAAGTCTCGGAACGCACGCTGGAACGGCGCATCGCGGATCTGCAAAAGCGCCTGCGCGCCGCAACCCGGTTCCAGGCGGGATGGCGCGCCGCGCTGCGTGCGATGGAGCGCCAGCGCCCGACCTGAATGCCCTGGCGGAAATCAGCCACGGCCGTTTTCCGACTGCGTCGTGCTTTAGCGTTGGCGGCGAAACAGGTTCGTCACAGCTTGGCGCAGCTTTCGATTCCTTCAGCACCGGAGCGCGCTTCGCGGGGCAATACATGGTCCTTGGCTTAGGCAATTCGTGCGGCGCGGGGCCGATCGGATAGGAGTGGTAGAGGTGCGGTAAGGGTGCGGTAGGGGAGGGGCTTGCCGGCGGCGTATGCCGCCGGCGTTTTTCGGGGTCAATCGGGGAAAATCTATGGGGAACTTCAAGCGAACTCAGCTTTGGCTGTCGGCTGCGGCATTGGGTTTGACGGTGGCATCGAATTGGGTGGATGCGACGCCACGGATTCCGCTGGCCTCGGCCGGCGTCTTCGCTGCCGCCGTCGAGGCGGGACCGAACGCGGCGGGCAGTGCCTCGGCGTCCGCGCCGGCAACCGCGAGTCCATCGAACGACACGCCGTTGGATGCCAACGGCCGCGGCCGCTACATCGTCGCACTCAAGGAAGCCCCGGCTGCGTCCTACAACGGCGGCGTCGCGGGACTCGCCGGCATTCCCAAGCGCGCGACCGGGGCGGCCGGCGTCGTGCGCAAGGACTTGCAATCCGCGGAAGCCAGGGCCTACCTCACCCATCTGCAGGCCCAGCAGAGTCGATTCGTCGATTCCGTTTCCGCGCAACTGCACCGCACGGTCGTTCCGGTCGACCGCTTCCAGCATGCGCTCAACGGCATGATCGTCGATTTGACCGGCGCCGAAGCCGAAGCGCTGCGCCGGCGCGCCGACGTGCTGCTCGTCGACCGCGAACGCTACCTGAAGCTCAATACCTACGACACGCCGCGTTTCATCGGCGCGACGCAGATCTGGAATGGCGCGGCCACGCCGAGCGGCGTCGGCACCCAGGGCGAGGGCATGATCCTCGGCGTGATCGACAGCGGCATCAATTGGGCGAGTCATTCTTTTTCCGCGACCGGGTCCGACGGCCATACGGTGAAAAAACCTGCCGGCGTGACCAACTACCTGGGCAATTGTTCGCCGCAGGGCACCGTGGTCAACGGTTTCACCAGCGGCGGTCACGACTACGACACCGCGACCAATACCTCGCACTGCAACGACAAGCTGATCGGCATCTACAACTTCGGCAGCGACAACACCACGTCCGGGCAGGATCTGATCCAGCACGGCTCGCACACCGCGAGCACCGCCGCCGGCAGCGCCTATGATTCGGCCCCGATCTCCGGCAGCGCCTATGCCGTATCGGGCATCGCCCCGCACGCCAACATCATCGCCTACAGCGTGTGCAAGAGCGCATCGCAGTGCCTCAGTTCGGCCACCGTGCAGGCGGTGAACCAGGCGATCCAGGACGGCGTTCACGCGCTCAATTATTCGATCGGCCCGAAGGGAGGCGACAGAGATTCGCCCTGGGGCGACGCCGCTCTGACGGCGTTCCTCAATGCCCAGAGCGCGGGCATCTTCGTCGCTGCGGCGGCGGGCAACGACGGCCCGAACGCCAACACGGTAAGCAATCAGGCGCCGTGGGTGACGACGGTCGCGGCCAGCACGCCGGCATTCAAGCTGAGCACCAAGGCTTCCTTCAGCTTGACCACGGTGAACGGTTCGTCCGCCGGCCTGCCCGCCAACACCCAGAACATCACGGTCGGCATGGGAGCCGAACCGTATCCGACCACGGGATTCGACGGCCTGCCGTTGATCCAGAGTCCGAACTTCGCCGACGGCAGCAACGACGGCTGCTCGGCCTACCCCGCCGACACGTTCCGCAAAGGCGGCGCGAGCGGCGGCGCCCAAGGCATCGCCGTCGTCCGCCTCGACGGCAGCAACAGCAGTTGCAAGAGCACAGACCGCCGCGCCGCGGCGGAGAAGGCCGGCGCCCTCGCGGCCATCTTCGTCGACACGACGCTGCTGGACATAGGTGCCACCGGCGCCTCCTATGTGATGACGTTGAGCGATTGGAACAACGTCAAGGCCGCCGCGGGCATCGATGTCGCTTCGACGAGCGGCAACGCGACCGCGTCGATCGGCGCGCCCGGCGGCGCGCAGAAAATTCCGATCGAGAGCGATGACATCGCCAGTTTCAGCTCGCGCGGGCCGACCCTGACCGGCAACAGTTTCCTCAAGCCGGACATCGCCGCGCCCGGTGTCGGCATTTTTGCCGCGGCGTCGCCGACGGAAGCGTCCGGTTACGACGCCGCCAATCGGGCCGCCACGGGCGACCTCTATACCAAGATGTCGGGCACCTCGATGGCGTCGCCGCACATCGCCGGTTCCTCGCTGCTGGTCCGCGCCGTGCATCCGGACTGGTCGGCGATGGAAGTCAAGTCCGCCCTGATGACGACCGCCGCTCCGGTCAAGAACGAAAACGGCACAGCCCCGGCGGACCCGCTCACCGCGGGCGCCGGGCGCGTCGATCTGGCCCGGGCCGCGCGCGCGGCGCTGCTGTTCGACGAGACCAGTGCCAATTTCGCCAAGGCCGATCCGGCCAAGGGCGGCAAGCCGGAAACGCTGAACCTGCCGAGCTACTATGCCGCCGACTGCGTCGGCGATTGCAGTTTCACACGCACGGTGCGCAATGCCGGCGCCGCCGGCACCTGGACCATCGCTGTCAGCGGCCTGCCGTCCGGCAGCTACAGCCTCGACAAGACCAGCCTCAATCCGGGCAGTGGCAGCCGCGCTTCGTTCAATCTCAACGTGGATTCCACGAAGCTGGAAGGCGGTAAATGGACCCATGGTCAATTGACGCTCACGCCGTCGGCTTCGAGCGTTCCGGTCCAGCATTTGCCGATCGCGATCCGCGCAGCGACGCCGCGATTGAACGTCGACACGAAATCGGTCGGTGCGAAAATCCGGACCGGGACTTCGACGACGCAAAACGTCGTCGTCTCCAACGCCGGCAATCCGACCTTGAACTGGAGCATTTCCGCGACGAAGCTGAAAGGCACACTGGTCAGCCAACCGGCGAATACGCAAGACGGCAGCGGCGCATTCGACTACACGGTGGTGACCGAAGAGACGGCGACGGCGCGAACGTCGGACCACGCCGACAACTATTACCAGGCCGATTGGTTCGACATCGGCAGCGACGGCACCACTTTGGCCGAACTCGAGGTCGACGGTTTCGTCTGTGCCTACATTCAATTCTTTGGATGCTTCCTCTCGTTTCCTGCGGGGTGGCTGCCCTATTTTTCCAAGCAGCTCGCGTGGCGCGTCTGGGGCGACAACGACGGCGTGCCGAACGGCCGGCCCGGCAGCACCGTGGCGGGCGACCAGCAGGCGACGATCGAAGTGTTCAGCGCTTCCGCGGCGGGCGTCGACTACACCGGAAACGGCGTACGCATCGACATGGCCAAGGCGGGCCTCACGCCGCCGCTCAAGGCTGGGCGCTACTGGCTGAATATGGCGCCGAACCTCGCCTTGGCGAAGGGCTCCACCAGCTCTGTGTTCCGGTTTGCGGCGTACTACTCCGATCAGCCGGGCAAGGCGCCGCAGTCTCAGCAATCGACGCCCAACAAACCTCAGGCGAGCTGGCTCAATTCGGCCGAAGCGCATACCGGCATGGCGATGGAAGTGGTCGTCAACGCTGTATGCGGCGCGCCCTGGCTGAGCTACGATGCCACGAACGGCTCACTCGGTATGAACGGCACGCAGACGGTCGCAGTGACCATGAATGCGGCGGGTCTGGCCGCGGGCACGTACAAGACCTATCTGTGCTTCAGTGGCAACGGCACTTCGCCGAAGAACTTCTACAACCTGCTCGGCGACGCGAGGCTGATTCCGGTCACGCTGACCGTAACCGCACCGCCGGCGGCGCCGCAATGTACTGCGAAACCGGCGGCCGCACTCTACTCGGACGCGGTGGCGATCGATTGCACGGGTGTCGATGCGGGTACGACCAATGCGATTGCAGGCGCAACCTGTACGCCGAATCCGGCCGACAGCAGCGGAGCGATCCGCTGCACCGGCAAGGCCGACGCCCTCGGCAACAATCCGATCCTGACCTCGACCAATAGCGAAGGTCTGAGCACGACGGTGACCGTACCGTTCACCGTGACCTATCCGGTCGGCGGAACGATCAGCGGACTCAGCGGTTCGCTGGAACTGAGTTTGTCCGTCACTGGCTCGTCGCAGACGAAGACCTTCGCACAGAACGGCGACTTCGCGTTCGACATGCCGGTCGCAGCCGGTTCGGCGTGGAGCGTCGCCGTCGCCACCCAGCCGATCGGACAAACCTGCCGAGCCGTCAACGCCAGTGGCAGCCAGTTGTCCGCTCCGGTGAATTCGGTCGTGGTCAGCTGCGAAACCAACACCTATGAAGTGACGGCCAGCGCCGCCGACACGAACGGCACGATCACACCGGCCGCGCAAACCGTCTCGCACGGGCAAGCGGCAAAGTTCTCGGTAACGTCGAAGACAGGTTACACACCCAGCGTCACCGACACATGCGGCAGCGGAGGCCGCAGTGCCGGCGGGCTCTCGGGCGGTACCTATACCGTGCCTTCGGTGACGGCGCCCTGCGCGGTCACGGCGGCGTTTACCCAGATCACCGTCGACGTCACGGCCGTTGCCGGCGAGCACGGCACGATCGCTCCCGCCGCGCAGAAGGTCGGCTACGGCTCGTCGGTCAGTTTCACCGTCACCCCGGAAACGGGCTACAGCGCAACCGTGACCGACAGTTGCGGCGCCGGCGGTGCGAAAACGGGTGTTCTGACCGGCAATACCTACGCGGTTCCGACCGTGACGACCGCGTGTTCGGTCCAGGCGTACTTCGCCCAGAGCGTGCTCAAGGTCGACGCGACGAGCGGTGTCAACGGCACGATCACGCCGCCGACCCAGTCCATCCTCTACGGCAATCCCGCGACCTTCACGGTGAGCCCGAATACCGGCTACGACGCGAAGGTGACCGACAGCTGCGGCGTGAACGGCGCCTCCGCCGGCACGCTCGCCGGCAGCATCTACACGATCGCGTCGGTCACCGCCGGCTGCACGGTGACGGCAAGCTTCTCGCTGCAAAAGATCACGGTCACGGCGAGTGCGACCAATGCGAACGGCACGATCACGCCGCAAACGCAGACGGTTGACTACCGCACCGCGGCGAACTTCGTCCTCGCCGCAAACGCCGGCTACCACGCCAGCGCGACCGACACCTGCGGCGCGGACGGGGGCAAGGTGGGCACGCTCGTCGGCAACACCTACACGATCGCCTCGGTCACTCGGGCCTGTGCGGTGACGGCCAACTTCACCGCGGCGGCACTGCTGCCGACAGTGGTCAGCCTGGGCGTATCGCCATTGCTGCCGAGCGCCGGCCAGGCGGTGACGTTCACCGCCACGGTGACTCCGGTCGGGAACACCGGCAACGCCGACCCGCGTCTCGCGGCGGCGGCGGCGTCCGTGCCGGCTGCCGTTGCAGCCGCCTCGACGCCGACCGGTACGGTGACGTTCACCGACAACGGTACCGTGCTCGGCAGCGTTGCGCTCAGCGGCAATACCGCCTCGTTGACGACCGTGCTGACGGCGGGCCAGCACAGTCTGCGCGCTGGATACAGCGGCGACGGAGCCCATGCGAGCCAAGTCAGCACCGCGGTGACGATCACGGTGAATGCCGCATCGACCTCGCAAACGATGGTCGCGGCACCGATGCTGAATGCGTATTGGCTGGCCGTGCTGGCGTTGTCGATCGGTGTGCTGGCCCTGCAAGTGGTGCGCAGAAAAGGCCGCATGATTTGATCCCTGCCCGTCGGGCTTTCATGTCCCGCAATGCGCGAGCCCCTGGAGCGATCCGGGGGCTCGTTTTTTTTTGTCTGCGACGCACGGTCCTTTTGCGCTTTGAGGCTCGCGATCGGCGCTGGTTGAACATCCCCACGGCGAGGCGCGATATATGTCGGCACAACGTCTATGCCGCGTGCAGCGGCGTGTTCGCGTCGTCGACACTGCCGACAATCGAGCCGCCCCCATCGATCGGGTCATCTCGACAGCTTCATCCGTGCCGAACCGATGCGCATTCAGCTCGTCGGCGCTTCGCTCGTTGCCGGCCGGCGTACGCTCAATGCGGTTCCGGCCGCCGCCACGACGATCGCCGCAATCGCCAGCCATTGCAGCGGACCGAGCCGTTCCTCGAGCAACGCCATGCCGGCCAGGGCCGCTATGGCCGGCTCCAGGCTCAGCAAGGTGCTGAATGTGCGCGCCGGCATGCGGGTCAGTGCGACCATCTCCAGCGTGTACGGCAGGGCCGAGCTGAGCACCGCGACGCCGAGCGCATAGGGCAGCAGGTCCGGCGTGAACAGGGCCGCGCCGGCGCGGGCGAAGCCGGCCGGGATCGCTACGAGCGCACCGATCGAGGTGCCCAGGGTGACCGCGTCGGCCCCGTAGGCCGCGCCGGCTTTCTGCCCGAGCACGATGTAGATCGCCCAGCCCACGCCGGCGGCGAGCGCGTACATCACGCCGACCGGATCGAGCGCTTTTTCGACGTCGCGCAGCGGCAGCAGCAGAAGCAACCCGGCGACGACGAGCGCGATCCATACGAAGTCGAGTGCGCGGCGCGAGTGGTACAAAGCGAGCGCAAGCGGGCCGGTGAATTCCAATGCGACGGCGATGCCGAGCGGAATCGTCCGCAGCGACATGTAGAACACGAGGTTCATCGCGCCGATCGAAAGACCGTAGCCCCACAGCGCACGCCGGTCCTTCTTCGCCGGCGTCGATCGCCACGGCCGCCGCAGAAGGATGAGAAGGATCGCGCTGAGGCCGAGCCGGTATGCGGTGGCGCCCTCGGCGCCGACGGCCGAAAACAGATGCTTGGCCAGGCTGGCTCCGCACTGGTAGGACACCATGGCGACGACCAAGGCGCCGATGGCGATGAGAATGGGGGCGGAGCCGGGGCGTGCGGACATGGAATGAAGGGTTCGGAGAGGGAATCTCGATGATGCCCGTGCCGGCGGCCACGGACGATGATGCAAAAGGAGCGCATTCTCAGGTTGCCGACAAACTTTGTCAGCATTCGCGCCGCCTTCCTAAAGTTTCTTTCACATTGCCCGCTTGGATGGTCATGCTGCTATGCAGCATAATGGCGTCATGGAAACGATTTCTACCCTGGACGGCGCAGTGCCGGCAGCGATCATCACTCCGCGCCACCGCGTCCTGATTCTTACGGCGCTGACCCTCGGCGGTTTCGCCATCGGCACGAGCGAATTTTCCGCTATGGGCCTGATGCCCGAGATGGTGAAGAGCTTCGCCGTGACCGAGCCGCAGGTCGGCCACATCATCAGTATGTACGCGCTCGGCGTGGTGGTCGGTGCGCCGCTGTTGGCGATCCTTGGCGGACGTCTGTCGCGCCGCGCGCTGCTGCTGGCGCTGATGGGTTTCTATGCGTTCGGGAATCTCGCCAGCGCTTCGGCGCCGGACTATGTGAGCATGATGCTGGCGCGCTTCGTCGCCGGCTTGCCGCACGGCGCCTACTTCGGCGTCGCCGCGCTTGCGGCGGTGGCGATCAGCAAGCCGGAGGAGCGCGGCAAGGCGGTGAGCCTGGTCATGTTCGGGCTGACCGTGGCGATCCTCGTCGGCAACCCGGTGGCGACGTGGATGGGCCAGACGATCGGCTGGCGTTGGGCTTTCGTCATGGTGTCGGCGGTGGCGGTGGCGACGGTGGCGCTGATCGCGATGTTCATGCCGCGCGACAAGGCCGAGGCGCCGAAGCACCCGCTCGACGAGCTGCGCGCGTTCAACCGTCTGCCGGTGTGGCAGGCGCTGGCGATCGGTGCGGTGGGGTTCTCCGGCCTGTTCTGCGTGTTCAGCTATCTCGCGCCGACCATGCTGCAGGTGACGAAGGCCCCGGCGGCGTTGATCCCGCTCGGCCTGGCCGGCTTCGGCCTCGGTGGCGTGATCGGCAATTTCCTCGGCGGCTGGCTGTTCGACCGCCTGCGCTTCCGCGCGGTGCCGGCCATTCTGATCGGTGCAGCGGCGATGCTGCTGTTGTTTCCGCTCGCAGCAGGTTCCCTGTGGACGCTGCTGCCGGCCACGGTTGCGATCGGCATGATGGGCGCACTCGGTCCCGTGCTGCAGACGCATTTGATGGACGTGGCAGGCGAGGCGCAGACCTTGGCGGCGGCTTCGCATCATGCCGCGTTCAACGCGGCGAACGCGCTCGGTCCCGCGCTCGGCGGCGTGGCGATCACGGCGGGTCTGGGATGGACGTCCACCGGCTACGTCGGCGCGACGACGGCGCTGCTCGGGGCGGGCATTTATCTTTGGGCCGCAGCGACCTTGCGGCGACCGAAATTGGAAGTCTGCGAAGCCTGCTGAACGCTTTGTCGGTTGATTTTGCGGATCGGAAGGCAAAAACGTTTAACGCGGATAAAAGCGGATAAACGCGGATAGAGCAAATCATTCGATGCTCTATCCGCGTTCTTTGCCTTCATCTGCGTTTAGATGCTCTTGAGCGGGCAAAGCAAACCGTCAGGACCGGTGCTACAGTGCGCGCCCCGCAATCGAGGAATTGCCATGATCCAGCGCATCGAAGCCGGCCCGCGCATGTCGGAAGCCAGCATCCATAACGGCATCGTCTATCTCGCCGGGCAGGTACCCGAAGACGCGAGCGTCGATATCGAAGGGCAGACGCGGCAGGTCCTCGCCGCGATCGATGCCTTGCTGGCCGAGGCGGGCAGCGACAAAACGCGCATCCTGCGTGCGCAGATCTATCTCGCCGACATCAAGGACTTCGCCGGCATGAATCGCGCCTGGGACGCCTGGGTCGTGTCCGGCAATGCGCCGTCGCGCGCGACGGTCGAGGCGAAGCTGGCGAAACCGGAGTGGAAGGTCGAGATCGTCGTCACCGCGGCGGTGTGACGGATAGATGCGCCTGCGCCCGTCGGGAATCGGCGGGCAGTCCTTCCGCTTCCGCGGCTCCCGACATTGGAAGGGACGGTCGAGCGGAATCGCGCGATTTCGTCGACCCTTGAAAAACCTAGGGCGCCGGGCAACCGCCTCCTCGGCCGTCGAAAGCGGCGCTTGACGGCCCTTCGATTGTAAAGACACAGAAATGGCGAACAATCTCGCCCGCGCGTTTTGCCGAATGCACTGAGCGCGTCGCTTCATCAAATTTCGCGGCCGATGCTAGAGTGCGTGCTTTTCCTGCATTCGAAAGCGAGCGACGAAATGACGACTTCCGCGATCTATCCGATCGGCATTCCCGGCCAACCATGGGGCGAGACTGAAAAGGCGGCGTGGCTGTCCCATCAAGCCCGCAAACGCAGCTACGAAACGGACGTGCTGAGCGTGATCGACCGTTTGCGCGATCGTTTCGACGTTGCGGAATACGGGCGCCTCGACTATCCGCCCGATTCGTATGCGCTCTTCGCGGTCCGCAGCCGTAATTGGAACGATGCGCTGCCGACCGCGCTGGTTACCGGCGGCGTGCACGGCTACGAGACGAGCGGCGTGCACGGCGCCTTGCAGTTCGTCGACCGACACGCGTCCGACTACGCCGGCCGGGTCAACCTGCTCGTCGCGCCGTGCATCAGCCCCTGGGGCTACGAGCGGATTCACCGCTGGAATCCGTATGCGATCGATCCGAATCGCTCGTTCCGCGAGAACAGTCCGTCGCCCGAGGCGGCTGCGCTGATGCGTCTGGTCGCGCCGTGGCGCGATCGACTGCTGGTGCATATCGATCTGCACGAGACCACCGACACGGACGAGTCCGAATTCGGACCTGCGCTGGCCGCGCGCGACGGCAAGGACTTCGTGCCCGAGGGAGTGCCGGACGGTTTCTACCTGGTCGGCGACAGCGAAAACCCGCAAGTCGAATTCCAGAACGCGATCATCGCGGCGGTGGCGAAGGTGACGCATATCGCGCCGGCGGACGCCAAGGGCGAAATCATCGGCGCGCCCGTGGTCGCTGCGGGCGTCATCGCCTATGCGCTGAAGCAGCTCGGACTTTGCGCCGGCGCGACGAATTCGCCTTACACGACCACCACCGAGGTTTATCCAGACAGCCCGCGGGCGACGCCCGAGCAGTGCAATGCCGCGCAGGCGGCGGCGGTGTGCGCGGCGATCGACTACGCTCTGGCGCATCCCGCCTCGGCGAGATCATCATGACGCCGGCGGCGGCCGCGCTTTCTTTGTTGTCTCTGATCGCGGCC
>CBJLOV010000040.1:0-27005 GCA_966424745.1 uncultured bacterium | reverse complement strand
GGCGTCAAAATCTGCATGCGCGCGGACCACGAGCGGAGAAACTTCCGCCGATTGCCAGTGCCCGCGACTCAAGGCATCCTGCGAAGCCGGTTCAGCAAAAATCCGACCTCATGACCGCCTCCCGCATCGCCCTCGTCACCGCCGCCGCCGCCCGCGACCTCGATGAAGATCTGCCGCCGCTGGCCGATGCGCTGCGCGCACGGGGGACGGATTTCGACATCGTCAACTGGGACGACGCGTCGGTCGACTGGACGCAGTATCGGGTCGCCGTGTTGCGCTCGACCTGGGACTACACGACGCGGCTCGGCGAGTTCCTCGATTGGGCGGCGCGTGCCGGCGATGCGACGCGCCTGGCCAATCCGCTCGACGTGGTGCGCTGGAATACCGACAAGCACTATCTCGGCGATCTCGCGCGCGCGGGCGTGCCGACGGTGGCGAGTCACTTCATCGAGCCGGGCGAGGACGCGGCTGCGCTGCTCGACCGTTTCCTGCACAGGCACGCGACGCACGAGTTCGTCGTCAAGCCGAGCGTGGGCGCAGGTTCGCGCGATGCGCAGCGCTACGGGCGGGAAGAGCGCGAGGCGGCGCTGGCGCATGCGCAACGCCTGCTCGATGCCGGGCGCAGCGTGCTGCTGCAGCCCTACCTCGACCGCGTCGATGCGCACGGCGAGACCGCGCTGATCCATTTCGACGGCGAATTCAGCCATGCGATCCGCAAGGGGCCGCTGCTGCGCCGGGGCGAAGGGCCGACGCGCGCACTGTTTGCGGCCGAGCACATCACGCCACGCGTGCCGACCGCGGAGGAACGGCGCGTCGCGCAGCAAGCGATCGCGGCGATCCCGTTCGACCAGCCGCTGCTCTATGCGCGCGTCGACCTGATCCGCGACGGCGCCGACAGGCCCTGCGTGCTCGAACTCGAATTGACCGAGCCTTCGCTGTTCTTCACCCAGGCCGAAGAATCCGCGCGGCGATTCGCGGACGCTCTGGCAAAGTGAGCGGCCGATTTCTCGCCTCGGTCTTCTCCCGCTAAAGGCCGTAAGACCGAGGACGTCAAACCTCGTCCACCGATTGCCCGCGCGGGAACGAACCGAAACTGCGGCACTGCACCGCATTTCTTGCAATGCAAGGCGCGCTAGACTTGGCGCATGCTTCGTCACGCGCCCGCGATGAGCTATCGCTCGAACCATGCTGTGTCGTGGTTCCGTTCGATCGAGGGCCGCCGCTACCTACGCCATTTCGGCGGGCTGATCGTGCTCAAGATCGTTCTGCTCGCGGTGCTGTATTTCGTCTTCATCGCGCCGCAGCCGCGCGCGGACGCGTCGCCCGATCGCGTATTCGACGCGGTGCGCGGCGCCCCGGCCGCGGGTTCCGCGCCGGCTCCCGCCGGCCACTCCGCCGCCACTCAGCCCCAACGCGAGCCCACGCCATGATCGACAACGACGTCGTCACTTTATCGCGCCTGCAGTTCGCGCTGACCGCGCTGTATCACTTCCTGTTCGTGCCGCTGACCCTGGGCCTGTCCTGGATCCTCGCCATCATGGAAGCGGTGTACGTGATGAGCGGGCGCGAGATATGGAAACGCATGACCCAGTTCTGGGGCGTGCTGTTCGGCATCAACTTCGCCATGGGCGTGGCCACCGGCGTGACGATGGAATTCCAGTTCGGCACGAACTGGGCCTACTACTCGCACTACGTCGGCGACGTGTTCGGCACGCCGCTTGCGATCGAAGGCCTGATGGCGTTCTTCCTCGAAGCGACCCTGATCGGCCTGTTCTTCTTCGGCTGGGACCGTCTGTCGCGGGTCAAGCATCTGATCGTCACCTCGCTGCTCGCGCTCGGCACCAACCTGTCCGCGCTGTGGATCCTCATCGCCAATGCGTGGATGCAGAATCCGATCGGCGCCGAATTCAATCTCGACACGATGCGCATGGAAGTGACCTCGTTCGCGACGGTGATGTTCAACCCGGTCGCGCAGTCGAAGTTCGTGCACACGGTCAGCGCGGGCTATGTGCTCGGCTCGATGTTCGTCCTCTCGATCAGCGCGTGGTACCTGCTCAAGGGGCGCAACATCGAGTTCGCCAAGCGCTCGATGACGGTGGCGGCGAGCTTCGGCCTCGCCTCGGCGCTCAGCGTCGTCGTGCTCGGCGACGAATCGGGCTACACCGTTTCGGAGAACCAGAAGATGAAGCTCGCCGCGATCGAGGCGATGTGGGAGACGGAAAAGCCGCCGGCCGCGTTCACGGCGTTCGGCTTCCCCGACGTCGCCGAGCGCAAGACGCATTTCGCCATCCACATCCCCTGGGTGATGGGCATCATCGGCACGCGCTCGCTCGACGGTGTGCTGCCGGGCATCAACCAGCTCGTCGAGGAAGCCGCGCGGCGCATCGAAAGCGGACGCGTCGCCTACGCGGCGATGCAGCGTTTGCGCACGGATCGCCACGACGCGCAGGCGCGCGCCGACTTCGACGCGCACAAGCGGGACCTCGGCTACGCGCTGTTGCTGCGCAAGGTCGTCGCGGATCCGCAGAAGGCGACCGCCGCCGACGTGCAGGCCGCGGCGAACAGCACGATTCCGAACGTGCCCGTGCTGTTCTGGGCGTTCCGCGTCATGGTCGGCTGCGGCTTCTTCTTCATCGCGCTGTTCGCCTACTCGTTCTGGCTCGCCTCGAAACGGCAGCTCGAACGGCATCGCTGGTATTTGAAGCTGGCATTGTTCAGCCTGCCTTTGCCGTGGCTCGCGATCGAACTCGGCTGGATCGTCGCCGAGTACGGCCGCCAACCCTGGGCGATCGAGGGCGTGCTGCCGACCGCGCTCGGCGTGTCCTCGGTGTCCGCGGGCCAGGTGCTGTTTTCGCTTTGCGGATTCGTGCTTTTCTATACCGCGCTCGCGATCGTCGACGGCGTGCTCATGACGAAATACGCAAGGCGCGGGCCGGACGGACTCGGCATCTGGCCCGGGGCCGAGATTGCTGCGGGAGACTCGACATGATCGACTACGAAACCTTGCGTCTCATCTGGTGGCTGATCCTCGGCGTGCTGCTGATCGGCTTTGCGGTCATGGACGGCTTCGACCTCGGCATTGCCGCGTTGTTGCGCGTGCTCGGCCATAACGACGAGGAGCGGCGCGTGCTGCTCGAAACGGTCGAACCCGTCTGGGAAGGCAACCAGGTCTGGTTCATCCTCGGCGGCGGTGCCGTGTTCGCGGCCTGGCCGTTCGTCTACGCGGCCGCCTTCTCCGGACTGTACGTGGCGATGTTCCTGCTGCTCGCCGCGTTCATCGTGCGCCCGGTCGGATTCAGCTACCGCAACAAGCTCCCCGATGCGCGCTGGCGCGGCGCCTGGGATTGGGTGTTGACCGTATCCGGCTTCGTGCCGATGCTGATCTTCGGCGTGGCCTTCGGCAACCTGTTCCTCGGCCTGCCGTTCCGCCTCGATGCGACCATGCGCATGACTTACGAAGGCGGCTTCTTCGGCCTGCTCGCGCCGTTCGCCGTGCTCTGCGGATTGGTCAGCATCGCGATGCTGCTGGCACACGGCGCGAGCTATGCCGCGTTCAAGGCCGACGAATCGCTCGCCGAGCGTGCCGGCAAGGTCGCGCGCATCGCCACGCTGGGTTATGCCGTGCTTTACCTGCTCGCGGGCGCATGGCTGGCGTTCGGCCTGCCGGGCTATGCGATCGTTTCGCCGCCGAACGGCGGCGGGCCGTCGAATCCGCTGCTCAAGCAGGTCGCCGTGCAGGGTCACTGGTTCGCCGGCTACGCCGCGCATCCCGCGTTCTGGATCGCGCCAGTGCTTGCGGTCGCGGCGGCGATCGCCAACGTGGTGCTGCTCGCCGGCAAACGCTACTTCTCCGCGTTCCTCGCCAGCGCGCTCGTCTGCACCGGCACGATCCTCTCCGCCGGCTTCGCCCTGTTCCCGTTCCTGATGCCGTCGAGCCTCGATCCGAACAGCAGCCTGACGATATGGGACGCTTCGTCGAGCGAAAAAACCCTCGGCATCATGCTCGCCGTCGTGATCATCTTCCTGCCGATCGTGCTTGCCTATACGAGCTGGGTCTACCGCGTCCTGCGCGGCCGCGTGACCTTCGAGCACATCCGCGCCCACCTGGGTTATTGAGGAGCCGCCATGTGGTACTTCAGCTGGATACTCGGCATCGGACTCGCCTGCAGCTTCGCGATCCTCAATGCGATGTGGTTCGAAGTGCATGCCGACACGCAGGCGAAGTCGTCGCGCGACGAGGCTTAGTTCTTCATAGCTTCGCCCGCGCTTTGCGCTCGTCATCGTGGCCAAGCGCGGGCGGGATCGACGAGCGAAGAACCAAGGACGGAAACGGATTCCCGCCGTCGCGGGGATGGCGATCGAAAGAAACGCGCGCGCTACGATTCGGTGTACTCGAATACTTTCACCACCTTGGCGACGCCCGCGACATTGCGCGCGACGTCGACGACGGCTTCGGCCTCCTCTTGATTTACCAGGCCCATCAGATAGACGACGCTGTTCACCGTGGTCACGTTGACGCGACTCGGGTCGAAATCCTTGAGGCTGGTGATGTCGAGCAGGGCGGTTTTCACGCGCGCGGTCATCGTGTTGTCGGCGCGGCGGCGCCAGAAGCCGATCGGATCGTCGGTGACCTCGATCTCGTTGACCACGCGTTTGACGCCGTCGAGATGTTCGACGAGAGCCTGCGCGCGCCGTTTCAGCTCTGCGTCGGTGACCTGGCCGCAAAGCAGCAGGCTGCCGTTGTAGACGACGCTGTGCACGAAATTGCCGTTGCCGACGAAGGCCTTGTCGCGGTTGATCGCATCGCTCGAGCGCAGCGCGATGCGACGGTCGTCGAACACGGTGCCGGCGTCGCGGCGATCGTGCGCCACGCCGACGCCGGTGGCCACGCCCGCGCCCGCGACGGCGAGCAGACAACCTTGCAGGAACGGAACGGTGACCAGGAGGAAAAATACAGTTCTATACAACGCGCGATTCATGGGCGGCTATGAGGGGAAAGGTGGGTTACGGTTGCGCGCGGGCGGTGACCCGAGGCTGAATGCGCGCCGCTACCAGGCGTCGAAAGCGTTGCGCGTCCATTCGAAGGAGGGATGCTGCGGCGTGCCCGCGCAGCCGATCACGTCGAAACGGCAGGGCAGGGAGGCGTACTGCGGATGCGTCTGCAAGAAGATCTGCGCAGCCTGCACGAGCCTGCGCCGCTTCGCCGCGCCTACCGAGACCGTGCCGTCGCCGTGCGCGGAACCGTGCCGATAGCGCACCTCGGCGAAGACGAACACGTCGCCGTCGCGCAGGATCAGGTCGATCTCGCCGTGGCGACAATGGAAATTGCGCGCAACGGGCACCAGGCCGGCTTTGCGCAGATAAGCGAGCGCGGCGCTTTCCCAGATCTCGCCCGTCGCGCGCGCGGTCATCGACGGCCCCGGCCGCTCAGGGCGTCGGCGGCGGATTGCTGATCTGCAGGCTCCCGCTGGCCTGCGCGGCGACGCCGTCGGCGAAACGCGCCCAGCTGAGCAGGCGCTGGATGCGGCCCGCGCCGTCGTTGCTCAGCTGGCCGGTTGCGCCGGGCAGATAGGCGTCGCGGTGCTGGCTCGTCCAATCCAGATAAGGCACCAGCGCGTAGGCGTCCATGCCCATCGCGAACAGGCGCGCACCGGCGCCGCGGGCGGATTCCAGCGAGTTGGTCACGTCGCTGTGGCGGGGCAGGCCGACGACGGCGTCGAACAGCCACGGCGCATCGCAGAACTCGACACCGTCGAGGTCGCGGTCCATGCCCGGGTTGCTCAGGCCGCCGAAGATGTGCGAGGTGGCGAAGATCGGCAGGTTCGTGTAGCCGGCGAGCTTGATCTGCGGCACGAGCAGGCGTGCCTGCTGCGGCAGCATGCTGATGAAGACGCCGGCGCCGGAGGTGTCGGGCGATGCCGGCGAAGCGGGCGCCGCGGTTGCGCTCTGCGCCGGCAGTCCGGTGAGCGCACTGCGGATGTTCGCGGCGAAGTTCAATTCGCCGGCTTTCAGCCGCGACTCGCCGACGATGTTGCCGTGGCCGGCCTCGAACTGGGCGCGAAACGCTGCGGCGGCGCGTTCGGCCCAGTCGGTGTCGGCGGCGAGGATCGCAGCGTGCGTAATGCCGCGGTCGAGCATGTGTTGCGCGGCCTGCGCGCCTTCGGTGTCCGGATTGAGCCCGAACGCGGCGCTGCCGGGCGGCGGCGCCTCGCCGCGCTCGGGCAGGTTGAGGGCGAGTACCGGTGCCGGCAGCGAACTCTGTGCGAACACGGCGGAAACGGCATCGCGGCGGAGCGGTCCGATCACGCGGTCGGCACCTTCGGCGACCGCGCGCTGGTACGCGGCGACCGCGTCGGACGCGCTGTTGCCGGCGTCGTAGAGGCGCAGTTCCGGGCGCGGAGCGTGGGGGTCGGAGAAATAGGCGGCGAATACGCCGTCGCGGACGGGCTGCGCGACGGCCTTGAGTTGGCCTTCGATCGGCAGCAGCAGCGCGATCACGCGCGCGGGGCGATAGCCCTCGCCGTTCACCGGGTTCTGCCCTGCGCCGATCGTGCCGACGGGCTGGCCGGGCTCGGCGATGGTCTGCGGCAATGCCTGCCCGGCCTTGCGCAGCGCTTGGTCGATGTACGGACGCAAGGCGTCGCCCGGCAGCAGTGAAGCGCCTTGCTGCCTGAGCGTCTCGGCGTCGACGCGGGCGAGCGTGTCGACGATCTCGATTTCGTTCTGCTCGCGGTCGCGGCCCTGCAGCGAGGGGTTGAGCACTGCGCGCGTGCGCGCGCTGCCGAATAGGTCGCCGGCCAGCACCTGCGCACGCGCGCGCAGCTCGAATGCGCGCAGGCGCAGCGGGCGCGTCAGCTTGCTGTCGTCGAGGGTGAGCAGGGTCAGCGCGCGTTGAGCGTCTTTTTTCGACAGTGCGACCTCGGCTTCGAGCAGATCCAGACGCGGCTGCTCGGCTTCGGGCAGGCGCCGCGCCTTGATGCCGTCGAGCGCCCAGGCCACGGCATTCAGATTGCCTTCTTCGCGGAACGCTTCCGCCGCGCGCAGGCGGTAATGGTCGCGGTATTCGCGGTCGCTGTCGGCGATGTCCATGAAAGCCTGGCCGGCGCGGTCGAATTCGCCGTTCTTGAACCATTGCTCCGCATCGGTCGCCGCCGGGGCGTTCTCGTGATCGCCCATCGTGCCGAGCTCGGCACAGCCGGCCAGGAGCAAAGCAAGGCCGATGGCGGCAAGGAAATGACGCAAGGCGCGGCTCGTCGTGCGCATGAAAAAGTCCGTCGTAGGATTGCGCGCATCATAGCGGAAGCACGGCGGATGCAGACGTACGGCTAAACTATGGGCCGACACCATTCAGGCGCCAGCATGAGCAGGCAGGACGATGGATCGGCTGCGGCCGGCGGCAAGCTTTTCGTCGTCGCCACGCCGATCGGCAATCTCGACGATCTCACCCCCCGCGCGCGCGCGACGCTCGCGCAGGCCGACCTGATCGCAGCCGAGGACACGCGCCACAGCGCCGCCCTGCTGCGCCATCATGGCATCGCCACGCGCTGCGTCGCCCTGCACGAGCACAACGAGCGCGAAGCGAGCGCCGAGCTCGTGCGGCAAATGCGGGCGGGGAAGAACATCGCCCTGATCAGCGATGCGGGCACGCCGCTGGTGAGCGATCCGGGCTATCGCCTCGTGCGCGCGGCGCGCGAAGCGGGCGTCGCCGTTTCGCCGATCCCCGGCGCCTGCGCGGCGATCGCCGCACTTTCCGCAGCCGGCCTGCCGTCGGACCGCTTCGTCTTCGAGGGATTCCTGCCGGCCAAGTCGGCTGCGCGCCGCGCGCGGCTGCAGAGCCTGCGCGGCGAATCGCGCACGCTGATTTTCTACGAATCCAGCCATCGCATCGTCGAGGCGCTGGCCGATCTGGCCGATGAATTCGGCGGCCGGCGCGAGGCGGTCGTCGCGCGCGAGCTGACCAAACAGTTCGAGACCGTGCTCGACGGCAGCCTCGGCGAGCTCGCCGCGCGCGTGGCCGCCGACGCGGATCAGCAGCGCGGCGAATTCGTCGTGCTGGTCAAAGGCGCCGACGAAGACGATGCCGCGGCCGCGCTGGCCGAAGGCCGGCGCGTCTACGCGATTCTGAGCCGCGAGCTGCCGCCGAGCCGGGCGGCGAAATTGGCGGCCGAAATCACCGGCGCCTCGCGCAAGGCGTTGTATGATGCCTCCGGATCGTAGCGGGCATCGTCGAACGATTCGAGATTCCGCTCACGCACAGGCAGCACGCGTTTTCCAGCGAGCGCAACCGGCATGTCCGAGCTCACCGTCCAATCGTTGTTGAAAACGCCGCTCGTCACGGTGCGCGACGTGTATTGCCGCGGTCACTGCCGGCACAAGAGTCCCGAGGAATGCGCGAAAGCCACCCACCTCGTGTTCCCGTACCGCGGCGTCTACGTGCGCCACGTCGGGCACGACGAGGCGGTGGCCGACGCCAGTCAGGTGCTTCTGTTCAACGCCCGGGAAGGCTACAACGTCAGCCACCCGGTCAAGGGCGGCGATGCGAGCCTGGTGCTCGACGTCGACGAGGACATGCTGCGCGAGCTGACGCCGCCTGCGTTGCTGCACGACGGCGTGCCGCTGCGATTCCGCCGCCAGCGCCTGCGTATCGATGCGCGCGCGCAAGCGCTCGTGGCTCTGCTGCGGCACAGCTTGCGCGAAGGCATCGCGGAGCCGCTCGAAGCCGAGGGCCTTGCTTTGACGCTGGCGCAGCGCGCGCTCGGTCCGCGCACGACGCATGCGGCGGCGTCCAGCGCCGGGCGCCAGCGTCTGGTCGACCGTGCCAAGCTCGTGCTGACGAGCGACCTCGCGCGCCGCTGGACCCTGGCCGAGATCGCCGCCGAGGTCGGCGTCTCGCCGGTGTATCTCACCCAGAGTTTCCAGCAGGTCGAGGGCATGCCGCTGTATCGCTATCAACTGCGCCTGCGCCTGGCGCGCTCGCTCGACCTGATTGCGCAGTACGAGGACCTGACCGCATTGGGCCTCGAGCTCGGCTTCTCCAGCCACAGTCACTTCAGCGCGGCATTCCAGCAGACCTACGGCCGCTCGCCGACCGAGTTCAGGCAGGCGGCGCTGCGCAAGTCCGCCTGATCCCGATTCGCTAAAGATTTTGACAGCGGCCCTCTTCTCTTTGCTGGCCTAATGCGCCTGCCCGGACGTCGGGCGTCCACGAAGAGAGAGCGTTATGACTACCAAGACTTGTGCGGCTTGCGATTGCGAGCTCGATGCCAATCCGATCAAGGTCACGGTCGGCGGAAAGACCGTCGAGGTCTGCTGCGAGGAATGCGCGCAAAAACTGAAAGAGGCGCATGCCTCGGCGACGGAGCAGGGCTGAAGCCATGAACGGACAGGCAACCTCCCCGGTCCGGCGCAGCGTGCGCACCGCCTCCGGCACGATCAGCTATGTCGAACAGGGCAGCGGCCCGGTTGCCCTGTTCGTGCACGGCGTGCTGCTCAACGGCCATCTCTGGCGGCATCAGCTTGCGCACTTATCCGACGTACGCCGCTGCATCGCAGTCGACCTCCTCGCGCACGGTGACACCGAAATCGCGCCCGGGCAGGACGTGTCGGTGACGGCCAACGCGAACATGCTCGCGCAGTTTCTCGATGCGCTCGGCATCGCCCAGGTCGATCTCGTCGGCAACGACAGCGGCGGCGGCATCGCGCAGATCTTCGCGGCGCTGCATCCGCAACGCGTGCGCAGCTTGACCCTAACGGATTGCGATACGCACGACAATTGGCCGCCCGAAGCGTTCAAGCCGTTTCTCGCCATGGCGGCGGCGGGCGGTTTGCGCGGCGCGCTCGAGGCGATGCTCGCCGACAAGAGCGTCTATCGTTCCGCCGATGCGCTCGGGCCGGCATACGAGCATCCCGAGCGCCTGAGCGACGCGGACATCGAGATCTACCTGCGTCCGTTCCTGCGCAGTCCGCAGCGTCTGCACGACTTCGAGCGCTTCCTCGCCGCGTTCGACAACGAGCATACGCGGGCGATCGAAGAAAGGCTGAAGCGGCTGACTGCGCCGACCCTGATCGTCTGGGGTACGGACGATATCTACTTCGACCTGGGCTGGTCGCGCTGGCTGGCTGAGACGATTCCGGGAACGCGAAAGCGTGTGGAGTACGAAGGTGCGCGTATCTTCTTCCCCGAGGAACGTTGGCAGGACTTCAACCGCGAACTGCGTGCGCATTGGGAGGTTGCGCTTCGCGAGGCGGCCTGATTGATTCCATATGCCGAATGCAGAGGCAGACGCGAGCCTTCGCCGCACGAAGGCGGTCGAGCGCCGGGCGCAGGTCCGCGGTAGAATGCGCATCGGAGTCGGCCAGACAGTCGCGAGGCGCGATGAGCGTTTCGAGGAAAGTCCGGGCTCCACAGGGCAGAGTGCCAGGTAACACCTGGGCGGCGTGAGCCGACGACCAGTGCAACAGAGAGCAGACCGCCGAACGGTCCCGTCACCCCACTGTCGCCGTGAGATACGGCAGGCCGGACTTGCCGTTGCGCGAAGCGCGACGGCCAAGTCCGAATCCAAAAGGATGCAGGGCGACAGTGGGGTGGCGGGACGCGTGGTAAGGGTGAAACGGTGCGGTAAGAGCGCACCGCGCGCGGGGACAACGTCGCGCGGCACGGTAAACTCCACTCGGAGCAAGACCGAATAGGGGAGCATGGCGTGGCCCGCGTCGCTCCCGGGTAGGTTGCTTGAGCTTGGCGGCGACGCCAAGCCTAGAGGAATGACTGTCCAACGACAAAACCCGGCTTACCGGCCGACTCCTTTTTTCTTTCCGTGATCGACGGCGCTTTTCTTTCGGGAAAGGCGCCGGCCGCACCCGAAGATCACGCGATCTTAACGATACGGGAACTATCCGCGTCGCCGCGGCGTCCAACCGGCCCGATCCGTCGCGCGGCTTGCAGGTGTTTGCGCGGCGGCCGATATCACCTCACCGAAACGAATCGCTTCGCCGATCCAATCGGAGCCTGTGGAGGCAGGTCCGAGCGGAAGCGATCAGAGAATGGCAGCCAATGGACAAACGACCCCGCCTCGCATCTCCCCGTTCGCGCTTGTTCCTCGCCTTGGGCCTTTGCGGGCTGGCGGTCGCCGTCGCGGCTCCGTTCATGTCGCAGGGGGCGCCGAAGAATGCGCTGGTCCTGCGCCGCACCCTCGAAACCGTGTTGGTGCGCCAGGGCGATCTGGTGGTACCGATCTCGGCGTCGGGCATTTTCGTCGAGAAGGAAAAGAAGCTGCTCGCTTCGCCGTCGTCCGGCACGGTGGAGGAAATCCTCGTCGCGCCCGGCACGATGGTGAAGAAAGGGGACATCGTGTTCCGGTTGACCAACAACCGTCTTGCCGAGCAGACTTCCGCGGCGCGCGTGGCGCTGGAGAAGGCGAGCCTCGATCTCAAGGAGGCCGTGCTGAGCGAGAAAGTCGAAGCCATGGCGCAGTCGAGCAAGCAGAAGGAACTCGAGCGGCAGCTCGCGATCGAGTCGCGCGAACGCGACGCGCTGCGCCCGCTGACCGAGCGCGGCATCGTTTCCAAGCTGGAAATGGCGCGCGCCGATGCGAAAGTCGCCGGGCTGCGTTCGCAGATAGACGAACAGGCGGACCGGTCGGCGCTTGCGCACGACCTCGGCGCTTCGCGCATCGCGATCAAGGAAGAGGCGCTGAAGCAGGCGAACGACAATCTCACGCTCGCGCAGGACAAGCTTGACGAACTGAAGATCCGCAGTTCGGTCGACGGTCCCGTGCAGGACGTGTTCGTCGAGCTCGGCCAGTCCGTCTCCCCCGGCGAAAAGCTTGCGCTCGTGTCGAGCAGCAGCGATCTGATCGCCGCGCTCAAGATCCCGCAGAGCAGGGCGCCGTCGATCGCACACGGCAACCCGGCGACGCTCTACGTGCAGGGCAAGGAAGTGCGCGGCACCGTGGTGCGCATCGATCCGAAGGTGCGCGACGACTCCGTGCAGGTCGACGTCGCGCCGGCCGAGCCGCTGCCGTTCGGCGTGCGCGCGGCGGAATCGCTGACCGGCGACATCGAGGGCGCGCCGACCAGCGAGGCGATCTACGTGGAAAAGGCGGAAGACATCCTGCCGTTCAAGGAGCGCGATCTGTATCTGCTCAGCGGCAACGAGCTGCGCCGCCATCGCGTCCAGTTCGGAGCGGTCTCCGGCAAGTACGTCGAGATCCGTTCGGGTGCGCGGCCGGGCGATCGCTTCGCCGTGGGCCTAGATCACGCGCTGTACAACAAATCGACGCTGACCGTAGCCGACTGATTCCGTCCGCCCGCGCGAGTCGCGCGCTGCGCCCGACGGCGCCAGCGAATTCTGGATTTGTATCCTTTTGCATTTTTATATTCCGCGCAAATCGGCGCGGAGAAGGGCGCGCGCGTGGTTCCGTTCCGTGGCGGAAGCGCCCGAAGGTGAATCCACGATCGAGGCGAAAACTTGCGTGAATTCAATCACCTTTTGCCGCTTCCTCAGAAAACGCACGAAATAGACACAATTCCCGGCGCTTCTCCTTGATCTGCAAAGCAATTTTTCCTTGACAGCCCTTTGGGGCGCCGATATTGTGGCGATCAGTGGGATTTCGTGGTTTTTTGTGGGATTTCGCAAATCATGTTCCAAGGCGAAACCGCCATCACGTTGGACGACAAGGGTCGATTGGCGCTGCCTACCGCCTATCGCGAACTCGTCGCGTCCGCGTGCGCGAACCGCCTAGTGTTCACCTACAACCCGTTCGAGCACGGCTGCCTGTGGCTGTTCCCGCAGAACGAATGGGAGAAGGTACGCGACCAGGTCAACGCGCTGTCGAGCGTCAAGCGCGTGCATCGCGATCTGCAGTTGAAGCTGGTCGGCGCCGCGGCGCAGGTCGAGCCCGACGGCAGCGCGCGTCTGCTCGTGCCGGCGAGCCAGCGCATGGCGGCCGGCATCGAGAAGCGCGCGATCCTGCTCGGCATGAATACGAAATTCGAGTTGTGGAGCGAGCAGGCGCATCTGAACAAGATCCGCCAGACGATCGGTGAGGACGACCTCAGCGACGAAATGTTGGATTTGAAGCTGTGAGCGTAACGACCGCATGCGCCCGAACGACGATGAGTAAAGAAGGCGCAGCGGCGGGGCCGGCCCACCTGCCGGTGATGTTGAACGAGGCGGTGCAGGGACTGCGTGTGCGCGAAAACGGGACGTACCTCGACGGAACCTTCGGCCGCGGCGGGCATGCGCGCGCCATCCTCGCGCAGCTCGGGCCCGATGGCAGGCTGCTGCTGATGGATCGCGATCCGGCTGCGGTAGCGCATGCGCGTGCCGAATTCGGCGACGACGCGCGCGTGGCGATCCGCCACGGCAACTTCGCCGATCTCGGCGGATGGGATGCGACCGCGCAGGGACTCGACGGCGTGCTGCTCGATCTCGGCGTGTCCTCGCCGCAGCTCGACGCGGCCGAGCGCGGCTTCAGCTTCCGCGCCGACGCGCCGCTCGACATGCGCATGGATACCAGTTCGGGAATCAGCGCGGCGGATTTTCTGGCGACGGCGGACGAGAAGGAGATTGCAGACGTGTTGTGGCAGTACGGCGAAGAACGCATGAGCCGGCGTATCGCGCGCGCGATCGTCGAGCGCCGCCGTACCGCGCCGATCACGCGCACCCTCGAGCTCGCCGAACTGATCGAGCGCACCCTCGGCCGCCGTGAAGCGGGCAAGCATCCGGCCACGCGCAGCTTCCAGGCTCTGCGCATCCGCGTGAACGGCGAACTCGACGCGGTCGACCGCGGTCTGCGCGCGGCGGTCGCTCGGCTGAACCCCGGCGGCCGCCTCGCGGTGATCAGCTTCCATTCGCTCGAGGATCGCGCGGTCAAGCAGTTCCTGCGCGACGAGTCGCAGGCGCCTCCGGTGCGCCGCGGTCTGCCGCCGCCGCCGTCGGCGACGACGTTGCGCTTGAAGACGGTCGGCGGCGCGCAATTTCCCTCGGATGAGGAAATCGCGGCGAATCCGCGCGCGCGCAGCGCGGTGCTGCGCGTGGCGGAGAAGCTGGCATGAAGGGCCTGGCCGCCGCCGCGCGCATGGTCGGCTATTTCATCATTCTGGTCCTGCTCGCGGGCGTGATCGGCTGCGCTTTCGGCGTCGTCTACACGCGCCAGGAGAGCCGCCGCCTGTTCACCGAATACAACGAACTGACCAAAGAGCGCGACCACCTCAACTACGAATTCGGCCGGCTCGAACTCGAGCGCGCGACCAAGGCCGAAATCAACGGCATCGACAAAGTCGCGCGCGGCGACATCGGCATGATTTCGCCGAACGCGGCCAATACCGTGGTGATCAAGCGATGACCAAGCGCGAACTGTTCCAATTCGATCTGCCGATGCTGCGCGCGCAGCGCGAGGCGCAGTCCGCCGGCGCGAGCGCGGTGCCGAAAAGTGCGCCTGCGCGCGGGGCGAAACGTTGGTTCCCGATTCAATTCGACTCGTTCGTCGGTGCCGACGCGGCGCGGGTGAAGCCGCGCCAGAGCACGGTCAATCTCAAGCGCCGTCTGTATGTCGTCCTGATGATCCTCGCGGTCGCCGGCACGGCGCTGATCGTGCGCGCGATCGATCTGCAGTGGGTCAGCAAGGACTTCTATCTCGACCAGGGCGATCAGCGCTACGTGCGCGATCTGAAGATCGACGCGCCGCGCGGCACGATCTTCGATCGCAACGGCAGCCCGCTGGCGGTGTCGACGCCGGTCGCCTCGATCTGGGCCGATCCGTCGACGCTGAAGGATCACATGGACCGGATCCCCGAACTGGCGAAGGCGCTCAATCTCGACGCCGACGCGCTGGCGCAGAAGATCACCCAGCGCGCCGACAAGCAGTTCGTCTATCTCGTACGCCGTCTCAATCCCGACCAGGCCGACGCGATCCTCAAGCTCGGCATTCCGGGCGTCGAGAAGCAGCCCGAGTTCCGCCGCTTCTATCCGAATGGCGAAGTGACTGCGCATATCCTCGGCAAGACCGACGTGGACGACCGCGGTTCGGAAGGACTCGAGCTCGCATTCAACGAATATCTGGTCGGCAAGCCGGGCAGCAAGAGCGTGATCCGCGACCTGCACGGGCGCGCGGTCGAAAGCTACGACGTCGATCTCGACGTGCCTCCGCAGCCCGGTCGCGACCTGACCTTGTCGATCGACAAGAACATTCAATACCTCGCCTATCGCGAGTTGATGCAGGCGATCCAGGACCACAAGGCCGCCTACGGCTCGATCGTGGTGATGGATGTGACCAACGGTGAAATCCTCGCGATGGTCAACCAGCCGTCGTTCAATCCGAATTCGCAGAACCCGAACATCCCGCCGAAGGAATTGCTCGATCATATGCGAAACCGCGCGGCGACCGACGTAGTCGAGCCGGGCTCGGTGGCGAAGGCGATCACGATTTCCGCAGCGCTCGAGAGCGGCAAGTGGAAGCCCGATTCGAAGGTCGACACCAATCCCGGCACGTGGCAGCACTACGACCACGTCGTCCATGACCATCGCAACGTCGGCCTGCTGACCGTGACCGGCGTGATCACGCACTCGTCGAACGTCGGCGCGGCGAAGATCGGCGCGACCCTTTCGCGCGATCAGATGTGGGACATGTTCCATCGCTTCGGTTTCGGCGAGACGACCGGTTCGGGCTTCACCGGCGAATCGCCTGGCAACCTGCGGATCGCGAAACTCTGGGGACCCGTCGAGCAAGACACGATTTCCTACGGCTACGGATTTTCGGTGACCCCGCTGCAACTTGCTCGCGCATACGCGGCGATCGCCAACGGCGGCATCCTGCATACGCCCACTTTCGTCAAGGGAGGGGGTGACGAAGGCAAGCGCATCATCGACAAGAAAATTGCCGATGAAGTCCTGGCGATGCTGCGCACGGTCATTGCGCCGGACTCGACGGCGCCCAAGGCCGCGGTACCGAACTACTTCGCGGCCGGCAAGACCGGCACTTCGCACATCGCGCACAACGGCGGCTACCGCAACGTCTACAACTCGGTCTTCGTCGGCTTCGTGCCGGCGACGAACCCGAAGCTGGTCGCCGCGATCGTCATCTCCGGCGCGACCGGCACCGACATCGTGCAGTACATGGGCGGCACCGTGGCGGCGCCGGCGTTCAGCGGCGTGATGCAGGGTGCGCTGCGCCTGCTCGACATCCCGCCGGACAACGTGAAGAACTGGTATGTCGGCGGTCCCGGCCCCGATCCGCTGGCGCTGCCGAAGCTGCCGCCGGAACCGGCGGTGGATCCGACGGTGGTCGGTGAAATCGAGACGGCCGATCCATGAGCTCGATCGCGCGCCCGCTCTCCGACTTGCTTGCCGGCATCGCGCCGGCGGATGCGCTTGCAGCGTCCGGCGGCATCGTCGTGCGCGGTCTCGCGCTCGATTCGCGCAGGGTGCGCAAGGGCGACGCGTTCTTCGCGCTGCAGGGCGGCACCCAGCACGGCATCGAGTTTGCTCCCGCCGCCATCGAACGTGGTGCGGCGGTCGTTTTGGCCGAAGCGTCGCCTGCGTCCTCGGCCCTCGGCCCGCAGCCCTCGACGCTGTGGATCGACAACCTGCACGAACAGGTCGGCGAAATCGCCGCGCGCTTTTTCGATCGTCCGTCCGAATCGCTGCGCGTGATCGGCGTGACCGGCACGAACGGCAAGACCTCGATCGTGCAGTTGCTGGCTTCGGCCTTGCAGGGCCTGGGTGCGCGTGCGGCGACGATCGGCACGCTCGGCGCGGGGCTCGTCGGCGCGATCCGCGAAGGCGAGCGCACGACGCCCGACGCGATCGGCGTGCAGGCGCTGCTCGCCGAATTCCGCGATGCGGGCGCGAGCCACGTCGCGATGGAAGTTTCCTCGCATGCGGTCGCACAGGGCCGGGTGAACGCGGTGACGTTCGACGTCGCCGCGTTCACCAATCTGACCCGCGACCACCTGGACTACCACGGCACGATGGAGGCCTACGGTGCGGCGAAGGCCAAGCTGTTCGCCTGGCCGCATCTGCGTGCCGCCGTGATCAACATCGACGATGCGTTCGGCCGCGAGCTCGCAGCGGCACTGCCCGAAACCGTACGCGGCCTGAGCTACGGCGTCGACAACGCCGCTGCCGACATCGGCGCGGCGGACGTGCGCACGAGCGGCGAAGGGCTGCGCTTCCGCCTGCGCACGCCTTGGGGCGAAGACGAGGTCGCGACAAGCCTGCTCGGGCGCTTCAACGTCGCCAATCTGCTCGCCGTCGCCGGCTGCCTCGGCGCCCTCGGCTACGGTTTCGCGCAAATCCGCGACGCGCTGGCGGCCGCGCGGCCGGTGGTCGGGCGCATGAACCGCCTCGGCGGCGGCGGCGCCCCGCTCGTCGTCGTCGACTATGCGCATACGCCCGACGCGCTCGAACAGGCACTCGCGAATCTGCGCGCGCATTGCGCGGGACGGCTGATCTGCGTGTTCGGCGCGGGCGGCGAGCGCGATCAGGGCAAGCGCCCGCAGATGGCGGCGATCGCCGAGCGTCTGGCCGACCGCGTCATCGTCACCGACGACAACCCGCGCAACGAGGACGGCGATGCGATCGTGGCGCAGATCGTCGCAGGCTTCGCCGGTCGCGAAGCCGTCGTCGTGCAACGCGACCGCGCGCGGGCGATCGCGCTTGCGCTGGGCGAGGCGAAGGCGGGCGACGTCGTGCTGATCGCGGGCAAAGGGCACGAGCCGTATCAGGAGATCGCCGGGATCAAGCACCCTTTCGACGACCTCGACGTCGCGCGGAAGGTGCTGGAGATGCGCGCATGATGCCGCGCTTCTCCAAATCGGCGGGGAGGGCGCGCGCATGATATTGCGCTTGTCCGAAATCGCGCTGTGGACGCGCGGTATCCTCAAGGGGCGCGACCTGATGGTGCGCGGCGTCGCCACCGACACGCGCGAGTCGATGCCGGGCGCGCTGTTCGTCGCCTTGAAGGGCGACAACTTCGACGGTCACGATTTCGTCGACGCGGCGAAGAATGCGGGCGCGATCGCCTTGCTGGTCGCGCGTCCCGTCGCCGTCGATCTGCCCCAGGTCGTCGTCCCCGACACGCTGCTCGCACTCGGCGATCTCGCCAGCCACGTGCGCGCGCAACACCGCGCCCGCGTCGTCGGCATCACCGGTTCGAACGGCAAGACCACAGTGAAGACGCTCGCCGCCTCGATCCTGGCGCTGCACGGCAAGACCCACGTCAATGCCGGCAATTTCAACAACGAGATCGGTCTGCCGCTGTCGCTGCTGGCGATGCCGGAGGACACGCAGTACGCCGTGTTCGAGATGGGCGCCGGCAAGCCGGGCGACATCGAGTATCTGGCCGCCATCGCGCGTCCCGAAATCGGCCTCGTCAACAACATCGGCCCGGCTCATCTTGAGCGCATGGGTTCCCTCGAAGGCATCGCCGAGACCAAGGCTGCCTTGTATGCCGCGCTGCCCGCCTACGGCACGGCGGTCATCAACAACGACGAGACATTTGCAACATTGTTCACCAGCATCAACCGCGCCGAGCGCGTGATCCGATTCGGTCTCGACGAGGTATCGTTCAAAGGCGGCGCCGACGTGAGCGCGGAGATCCGCAAGCTCGGGGCTGAGTCGCGCTTCGCGCTGCGCACGGCGGACGGCAGCGTCGAAATCACCCTGCCGCTGGCCGGCCGCCATAACGTCGCCAACGCGCTCGCCGCGGCGTCGATCGCGCTTGCGCTCGACGTACCGCTGGCGACGATCAAGCAGGGACTGGAAGCCGCGCCGGCGGTCAAGGGCCGGCTCGTGCGCCACGCGATGCCCGGCGGCTGGACCCTGATCGACGACAGCTACAACGCCAATCCCGCATCGACCGCCGCCGCGATCGCTACCCTGGTCGAGGAGCCGGCCGAAGCCTGGCTCGTACTTGGCGATATGCGCGAGCTCGGTCCGCAGGCGCGCGAGCTGCACGCGCAGATCGGCGCGCTGGCGAAAAAGAGCGGGATCGCCTGGCTGTACACGGTCGGCGATTTGGCCCGCGCCGCGGCCGCCGCCTTCGGCGAGGGCGCGCAGCATTTCGCCGATCAGGAATCCCTGACTCGGGCGCTGGCCGCGCAGGTGCGCGCAGGCGTGAACGTGCTCGTCAAGGGCTCGCGCGGATCGGCCATGGATCGCGTCGTCAAGGCACTGCTCGGCGGCAAGAACGGCAACGGAGGGACGCGCCATGCTGCTTGAGCTCGCCGACCTCCTGCGCGGAAACCTCAACGCGCTGCATCTGTTCCAGTACCTGACCTTCCGCGCGATCATGGCGACGCTGACCGCGCTCGCGTTCTCGCTGCTCGCCGGGCCTGCGGTGATCCGCAAGCTCGCCGCGATCAAAGCCGGCCAGGTGGTGCGCAGCGACGGTCCGCAGACGCATCTGTCCAAAGCCGGCACGCCGACGATGGGCGGCGCACTGATCCTGCTCGCGGTGGCGATCTCGACCCTGCTGTGGATGGACCTCGCCAACCGCTACGTGTGGATCGTGCTCGGCGTGACGATCGCGTTCGGCGCGATCGGTTTCTACGACGACTACAAGAAGATCGTGCTGAAAAACAGCGCCGGCCTGGCCGCGCGCTGGAAATATTTCTGGCAGTCGGTATTCGCCCTGCTCGTCGCGATCGCGCTCTACAACACCGCGCAGACGCCGGCGGAGACCTCGCTCTATGTGCCGCTGTTCAAACAGGTCGCGATTCCGCTCGGCGTGTTCTTCGTCGCGATCGCCTACTTCATGATCGCTGGCTTCTCCAACGCGGTGAATCTGACCGACGGCCTCGACGGACTCGCGATCATGCCGAGCGTGCTCGTCGTCACCGCGCTCGGCGCGTTCGCCTACCTCGCGGGCAACAAGGTGTTCTCCGAGTACCTCGGCATCCCGTCGATTCCGGGCGCGGGCGAGCTGGCGATCTTCTGCGGCGCGCTTGCCGGCGCGGGGTTGGGATTCCTTTGGTTCAACGCCTATCCGGCGCAGGTGTTCATGGGCGACGTCGGCGCGCTCGCGATCGGCGCGGCGCTCGGCACGCTCGCCGTGATCGTGCGCCAGGAAGTCGTCCTGCTCGTGATGGGCGGCGTATTCGTGATGGAGACCGCTTCGGTGATGCTGCAGGTCGCCAGCTTCAAGCTGACCGGCAAGCGCATCTTCCGCATGGCGCCGATCCACCATCATTTCGAACTCAAGGGCTGGCCCGAGTCGCGCGTGATCGTCCGCTTCTGGATCATCAGCGTCGTGCTCGTCCTGATCGGCCTGGCGACGTTGAAGGTGCGATAGCATGAGCCAGGCGAAACGCATCGACGAAACCCTCGGCAAGTACGACGTCGGCCTGATCGTGCTGGCCGGCGCGCTGGCTTCGTTCGGCCTGATCATGGTCGCGTCGAGTTCGATCGCGATCAGCCCGGGCGGGCCGTTCTATTTCGCGATCCGCCACGCGGTCTTTCTCGCGCTCGGTGTCACCATCGCGATCGTGGTCATGCGCACCGAGCTCGAATGGTTCGAGCGCAATGCGTTTTTTCTGCTTCTGCTCGCGGTGCTGCTGCTCCTGCTCGTATTCGTTCCCGGCCTCGGCAAGCGCATCAACGGCGCGCGGCGCTGGATTACCCTGGGCGTCTCGAACTTCCAGTCGGTCGAGGCGGTGAAGCTGTTCTTCATCGTCTACCTGTCGAGCTATCTGGTGCGCCACCAGGAAGCCGTGCAGACCAAGCTGTTCGGCGTGATCAAGCCGCTCGGCGTTGCCGGCGTGCTCGTCGTACTGCTGCTCGCGCAACCCGACTTCGGCTCGTCGGCGCTGATCATCGCCGTTACCGTCGGCATGATCTGGCTCGGCGGCGCGCGCATGCGCAATCTCGTCTATCTCTCGATTCCGCTGTTGCCGGTGATCGCCTGGGTGGCGACGACGTCGGATTACCGCGTCAAGCGCCTGACCTCGTTCCTCAATCCCTGGGCAGATCCGTTCAAGGACGGCTTCCAGCTGACCCAGGCGCTGATCGCGATCGGCCGCGGCGAATGGCTCGGCGTCGGCCTCGGCGGTTCGGTGCAGAAGCTCTACTACCTGCCCGAAGCGCACACCGACTTCATTCTCGCCGTGATCGGCGAGGAGTTCGGTTTTGTCGGCATCTTCCTCGTGCTGACCGTGTTCGCGCTGTTCGTCGGCCGCGGGCTGATGATCGGCATGAAGGCGATCGAGCTGCGCCAGCGCTTCGCCGGCTACTGCGCGTTCGGCATCTCGCTCTGCATCGGCCTGCAGGCGCTGGTCTCGGTCGGCGTGAACATGGGCGTGCTGCCCACGAAGGGGCTGACGCTGCCGCTGATCAGCTCGGGCGGTTCGAGCGTGATGATGACCTGCGTGATGGTCGGTTTCCTGCTGCGCATCAGCTACGAGGTCAGCCGCGCCGAGCGCGTCCGCGAGGCGAGCATGATCGAGCCGCGCGATCTGATCGGGGCGGCGGCATGAGCATGGCCCCCGCTCCCGTGTTGATCATGGCCGGCGGTACGGGCGGCCACATTTTTCCCGGCATCGCCGTGGCGAAGGAGTTGGCCGCGCGCGCGGTGCCGGTGCTTTGGCTTGGCAGCGAAGGCGGGCTCGAAACCCGGCTGGTGCCGCAGGCCGGCATCGAGCTGAAGACCATCGCGATCTCGGGCGTGCGCGGCAAGGGCATCGTGTCTCTGCTCGCCGCGCCGTTTCGAATCCTGCGTGCCGTCGTTGCGGCGCGGAAGATAATCGGCGCGCTGCGCCCGCGCAGCGTTCTTTCCTTGGGCGGTTACGTCGCCGGTCCCGGTGGCATCGCCGCCTGGCTGCGCGGCGTGCCGCTGATCGTGCACGAGCAGAACAGCATTGCCGGCGTGACCAATCGCATCCTCGCGCGTTTCGCGAAGGCGCGGCTGTGCGGATTCGCGCATTCGCTGGGCAAGGGCGAATGGGTGGGCAATCCGGTGCGCGCCGACATCGCCGCCCTGCAGGCGCCGGCCCAGCGTTTCGCGGGCCGCGAAGGTCCGATGCGCTTGCTCGTTCTCGGCGGCAGCCAGGGGGCGTTGGCGCTCAACACGCGCGTCCCGCAGGCACTCGCCCAGATGCCGGCCGGACACAGGCCGCGGGTGCGTCACCAATGCGGCGCCAAACTCGCCGAAGCCGCGCGCGCGGCCTATGCGCAGGCCGGCGTCGATGCCAGCGTCGAGCCGTTCATCGCGAACATGGCCGAGGCCTATGCCTGGGCCGATTTCGTCGTCTGCCGCGCCGGCGCGCTGACCCTGGCCGAACTGGCCGCGGCGGGCGTCGGCAGCCTGCTCGTGCCGTTCCCGCATGCGGTCGACGACCATCAAACGCACAACGGCGAAAGCATGGTCGCGGCGAACGCGGCGGTGCTGCTGCCGGAATCCGAAGCGAGCGCCGAACGCATCCGCACGGAGCTCGAACGGCTGCTGGCCGATCGCGCGCGTCCGCTCGCCATGGCCGAGGCCGCCCGCTCGCTCGCCAAGCCCGACGCGACGGCGCGCATCGCCGATCTGTGCATGCAGGTGGCCGCATGACGCGCCGGACGACCAGCGCGGCAGGTTCCGATTGGATCCGCGACGGCTCGCGGCGCGTGCATTTCGTCGGCATCGGCGGTGCCGGCATGAGCGGCATCGCCGAAGTGCTGCACAACCTCGGCTACAAGGTCACCGGATCGGACAAGGCCGATTCCGCGGTGACCCGGCACCTTGCCGCGCTCGGCATCAAGATTTACAAAACGCACAAGGCGGACAATGTCGACAAGGTCGACGCCGTCGTCGTGTCGAGCGCGATCAAGGCCGACAATCCGGAAGTGCTCGCCGCGCGCGAACGCCGCGTGCCGGTGATGCCGCGCGCCGAGATGCTCGGCGAACTGATGCGTTTCCGCCGCGGCATCGCCGTCGCAGGCACCCACGGCAAAACGACGACGACCAGCCTCGTCGCCTCGGTGCTGGCCGAGGGCGGCCTCGATCCGACCTTCGTGATCGGCGGCCAATTGCTCGCCGCGGGCACGCACGCGCGGCTCGGCACCGGCGACTATCTCGTCGCCGAAGCGGACGAGAGCGACGGCTCCTTCCTCATGCTCAACCCGGTGATCGCGATCGTCACCAACATCGACGCGGATCACCTGGAGAACTACGGCGGCGACTTCGCCCAGGTGAAGAAGGCGTTCGACGATTTCCTCCATCGTCTGCCGTTCTACGGCGTCGCCGTGCTCTGCATCGACGATGCCGAAGTCGCCGAACTGGCGAGCACGACGACGCGGCGCATGCTGACCTACGGCACCGCCAAGGCCGCCGACGTGCGTGCCAGCCGCATCGTCCAGGACGGTCGCCGCATGCGCTTCGATCTGCATCTGCCCGAGCAGAAAAAGGCGGTGACGGTGAGCCTGAACCTGCCGGGCCTGCACAACGTCAAGAACGCGCTCGCCGCCGCGGCGGTCGGCTGGCAGCTCGGCGTCGACGCCAAGGCGATCGCCGCGGCGCTGGAAAGTTTCCAGGGCGTCGGCCGGCGCTTCCAGATGCGCGGCGAGATCACACTCAACAAGGGCAAGGCCCTGCTCGTCGACGACTACGGCCATCACCCGCGCGAACTCGCCGCGGTGTTCGCCGCGGCGCGCGGCGGCTGGCCGGACCGCCGGCTCGTCGTCGCCTTCCAGCCGCATCGCTACACGCGCACGCGCGATCTGCTCGACGACTTCGCCAACGTGCTCAGCGAGGTCGACGTGCTCGTGCTGACCGAAGTCTATCCGGCCGGCGAAACACCGATCGCCAACGCCGACGGCCGTGCGCTCGCGCGCGCGGTGCGCGCGCGCAACAAGGTCGTGCCGGTGCTCGTCAAGCATCCGTGCGAGTTGAAAAACAGGATGCCCGGCCTGCTGCGCGACGGCGATCTCGTCCTCGTGATGGGCGCGGGCGACATCGGCGCGGCGGTGCATGAACTCGCATCCAGCAAACCGATGAAGTTGAAAACACCCAAATCCAAACGGAGGGCGTCGTGACGTCCGTCAGTCCTCGGCCCTCGGTCCTCGGCGCCAAGCCTTCGCGCATCACCGACCCCAAGCAATTCGGCCGCGTCGCCGTCGTCATGGGCGGGGTCAGCGCGGAGCGCGAGGTTTCGCTCGACTCCGGCCGCAACGTGCTCGCCGCGCTCAAGGCGCGCGGCGTCGACGCGCATGCGATCGACGGCATCCCGGCGCTGCTCGACGCCCTGCGCGCCGGCCACTTCGCGCGCGTGTTCAATATCCTCCACGGCGGCGACGGCGAAGACGGCGTGCTGCAGGGTGCGCTCAAGTCGCTGCGCGTGCCGTTCACCGGCTCGGGCGTGCTCGGCTCGGCGCTGACCCTCGACAAGATCCGCACCAAGCAGGTCTGGCAGGCGATCGGCCTGCCGACGCCGCGCTACGTGCGCTTCACCAAGGGCGGCGATATCGATGCGGCCATCGCGGCAATCGGCCTGCCGGTCATCGTGAAGCCCTCGCACGAGGGTTCGAGCGTCGGCATCACGCGCGTACGCAAGCAGGCCGACCTGGCCGCGGCGATCGAGCTGGCCGCACGCTACGACGGCGAGCTGGTCGTGGAAGAATTGATCGAAGGCGATGAATTCACCGTCGGTATCCTGCAGGGCGAAGCGTTGCCGTCGATCCGCATCGTACCGAAGGGCGAGTTCTACGATTACCACGCCAAGTACGTAGCCGAAGACACTCAGTACATCTGCCCGGGGCTGGACGAAGCAGCCGAGCGCGAGATCCGCGATCTCGCCTGGCGCGCGTTCGAGGCCGCCGGCTGCTCGGGCTGGGGCCGCGTCGACGTGATGCGGGACCAAGCCGGCAGGTTCTACCTGCTCGAAGTGAATACCGCCCCCGGCATGACGAGCCATTCGCTCGTGCCGAAGGCCGCGCGCGCGGTCGGCATCGAGTTCGAGGAGCTGTGCTGGCGCATTCTCGAAACGAGCTTCGAGGCCGAGCCGCCGGCGCTGAGCGGCGAGCGCGCCGACCACTCGTTGCCCGTTGCCCACCGCTCGCAAGGCGGAGCGCAATGAACCGCACCGTCCTCAAGCTTTTCGCCTGGACGATCGCGCTGAGCCTGATCGGCCTGCCGATCGTCGGCGTGCTCAACGGCTGGTTCGCGCAGGACCGCTGGCCGATCCGCAATCTCCAGGTCGAGGCCGAGTTCAACCACGTCGGCGCCGAACAGATCCGCGCGGCGACGAAAAACTATCTCGGCACCGGCTTCTTCGCGATCAAGCTCGAGGATGTGCGCGCGGCCGTGTCGGCGCTGCCCTGGGTCGAGCGCGTCGAAGTGCGCAAGCGTTGGCCGGATACGATCGAAATGCGCGTGCTCGAGCAGCAGCCGTTCGCGCGCTGGGGCGGAAAGCGCCTGGTCGGCCGTTCCGGGCAGTTGTTCGACGCCCCCGGCACGGAGACGATCCAGGGCCTGCCGCAGTTGTCCGGCCCGGATGCCGCGCTGGCCGACGTGGTCGACTTCTATCAGAAGACGCTGAATACGCTGAGCGGTACCGGCCTGGCCCTGTCGGGCGTAAGCCTGTCGGCGCGCGGAAGCTGGACGATCAGCCTTGTCGATGGTTCGGAAATCCTGCTCGGCCAGCGCAACATCGACGAACACCTGAAGCGCTTCCTCGACGTGTTTCCACGACTCGCCGCGGGCCGCGGCACGAATGCGTTCGCGCGTGCCGACCTGCGCTACGCGAACGGATTCGCGATCCGCTGGCTGGCTGTCGCACCCGCACCGGCCGCGGACAAACCCGCCGCGCCGGCGCCGGCCAAGCCGTCCACCCGTCCGGCAGACCAGAGACCCACATGAAGCACAGAGCCGAAAAATCCCTGATCGTCGGACTCGACGTCGGCACTTCCAAGGTCGTCGCGATCGTCGGCGAGTACGCACCGGGCGAGCCGGTCGAAGTGATCGGCATCGGCTCGCACACCTCGCACGGGCTGAAGCGCGGCGTCGTCGTCGACATCGAGTCGACCGTGCAGTCGATCCAGCGCGCCGTCGAAGAGGCCGAGCTGATGGCCGGCTGCGAGATCCGCTCCGTCTACGCGGGCATTTCCGGCAGCCATATCCTCGGGCGCAACTCGCACGGCACGGCGCCGATCCGCGAACGCGAAGTGACCCAGGGCGACATCGACCACGTGCTCGACGCGGCCTGCGCCGTGGCGATTCCTGCCGATCAGCGCGTGCTCTACAAGGAGCCGCAGGAGTTCGTGATCGATGGCCAGGAGGACATCCGCCACCCGATCGGCATGAGCGGCGTGCGCCTGGAAGCCAACGTGCACATCGTCACCGGGGCGGTCAGCGCGGCGCAGAACATCACCAAGTGCGTGAACCGCTGCGGCCTGCAGGTCGACGACCTGATTCCGGGCGCGATCGCCTCGTCGAAGGCGATCCTGGTCCAGGACGAGCGCGAGCTCGGCGTCTGCCTCGTCGACATCGGCGCGGGCACGACCGATATCTCGATCTTCACCCAGGGCGCGATCCGCCATACGGCGAGCCTGCCGATCGGCGGCGACCAGGTGACCAACGATATCGCCCAGGGCTTCCGCACGCCGACCGCCCATGCCGAAGAGATCAAGGTCAAGTACGCCTGCGCGCTGGCGCAGCTCGCGCACGCGGAAGAAACGATCCAGGTGCCGAGCGTCGGCGACCGCCCGCCGCGCCGCCTTGCCAGGCAGACGCTGGCCGAGTGGGTGCAGCCGCGCTACGAGGAGCTGTTCGGCATGGTCCAGGCCGAGCTGCGCCGTTCGGGCTACGAGTCACTCGTCGCCGCGGACATCGTGCTGACCGGCGGCGGTTCGAAGATGGAAGGCGTCATCGAGCTGGCCGAGGAAGTGTTCCACCTGCCGGTGCGTGTGGGCCTGCCGCAGCACGTGACTGGGTTGGCCGACGTCGTCAGCAACCCGATCCATGCGACCGGCGTCGGCCTCTTGCTCTACGGCAGCAGGCAGGACGGCGCGGCGCGCGGCCCCGGCAGCTCGGTCG
>CBJLOV010000039.1:0-27170 GCA_966424745.1 uncultured bacterium | reverse complement strand
CGATCGGCGTCGTCGCCGGCAAAGATGCCGTCAACTGCGTGTCGTAGGTGCCCTCGGTCAAGGAAATGGCTTGCGTGGACGCAGGCGGCGTCCCCGGGCCGGTGATGCTCAACTGCAAATTTGCCTGGCCCGCGGGAGGCGTGCTTGCGGCCACCGTCGTCACCCACGGCATCGCGTTGCCGAGAGTGCCCGGAGTCTGCGCCGCCTGGCGCGCGCATTGGGTCACGGGGCGGGTATTGCCGGCCGACAGAGCGGCAAAAATGTTTGCCTCCTGCGCCGCGAGAAAACCGAGCGAAACCGGATCGCTCCAATAGCTCGGCTCGCTGCAGCCGCCGAACGACATATTGAGCACGTCGACCACGCCGTCCTTGATCGCATCCTCGATGGCACCGAGTTGGGCCGCCCCCGTCGCCGTGCTGGCGCCCGGAGCCTGGATGGCGAAAATCGACAGATTGGCATGCGGCGCGATGCCGGAAAGGTTCGCGGTGAATCCGGGGAAACCGCCCGAACGCGCATTGCCGCCGGCCGTGCTGGCCGTGTGGCTGCCGTGTCCGACCACATCTTCCACGGTCGCCGCCGCCTTGTTCTGGCTGCGGTTGTTCTCGTCGTAGACGCCGATCACCTTGTCATTGCAGCCGCCGAAACTGATACCGGAAACACCGCAATCGCCGATGTAGTTGCCCGTCCCCAAGGGGTTGGCGACGGTGTAGCCGCTTCCGTCGGTGGCCTGAAACGAGGGACTCTGGCTGTTGTAACCGGTGTCGATGACGCCGATTACGACTCCGTCGCCCTTGAATCCCGCGTTTTGGTCGAGGTCGCCGAAAAGGCTGTCGAGCGTCGGGTAGGTAAACCCCGGCGACGGCGGGCGGCGGCTGTTGCCGCGCCAGAGAACGTCCGCGCCGACGAACCGCGAGCTGACGTCGTCGTCCGGATAAAGAGTCCGGCTCGGTACGACCGAAATCACGCCCGGAATCGCGCGTACAAGGTCGGCTTCCTTGTTGCTCAGCACCAGCGTCGCACCGTTGATCGCGTACTGATACGTTCTTGCGAAGGAGACCGAACGCCCGAGCGCGGCCTCGATCGAGCGCTGATGCTGGGTCTGCGCGGCGACGAGGCTCGCGCGATAGTTCTGTGCCACGTCGCTGCGCATGTCCATCGCGGCACGGCCGTTGGGTTTGACTACGAACGGAATCGCGGCGCCCGATTGTGCATTGGCGTTGGCATGCCCGCCCGCACCCGCCGTGAGACTCTTCGCGTTGTTGGTTCTGAGCGCACGATTGCGTAGCGCAACCGAAGGCTCGGAAAACATCACGATATACGTATTGCCGTTCGCATTCGCGGCCGCTTGCTCGCGGGCCGCCAGCGCCGAAGCCGCCGCCGCGTGGGCGGCTTGCGTCGCCGCCGTCGCCGCCAAACATGCCGCAATGCAGGCGGCCAGCAGGCTGGGTCGAACAAAATTCGAAATCATCTCGTGCTCTCCTCCGATCGCATTTAAGACAAAAGCCGCGGCGTCAGCGCACGGCCCTTTTCCGTTGTTGCCAGAGCAAGTAGGAACCCCCTGCCGCATGGGAATGCAGCGCGTCGAATGGTCGAGGCCTTCCCCACCCGCTAGACTCTACGCCTCATCGTACCCGCACATCAACCGGCTTGAACCCTAACGATTCGACACTTTTTGTGATCCTGTATTGCCGTGCCGGATTCGAGGGCGAATGCGCCCAGGAAATCACCGCGCGTGCCGCCGGGCACGGCTTTTTCGGCCATGTCCGCGCCGTGCGCGACAGCGCGTTCGTGGAGTTCGTCGCAACCCAGGTTCCGGGGAACGCCGATCCGGTTCGAGTCGCGGATCCTCGCATCCTGGTCTTCGCGCGCCAGGCGCTCGTCGGGTTTGCGCGGCTGCGCGATCTTCCCGTGCGCGACCGCATCACGCCGATTCTCGCAGCCCTGCGCGAAAGCGGCATGCGCTATGCCGAGGTCCTCGTCGAAGCGCCCGATACCAACGACGGCAAAGCACTCGCCCCGTTCTGCCGCAGCTTCGGCAGCGCCCTCGCCGGAGCGATGAAAAAGGCCGGTCTGATCAACCCCGCGGCGACGCAACGGCTGCATGCTTTCTTTCCGAAAAGCGACGAGGCCTATCTGTGCGCAGGCGACATCGGGCACAGCTCGCCCTGGCCGCAAGGCATTCCACGGCTGAAGTTCCCGCGCGAAGCGCCGAGTCGCTCGACGCTGAAGCTGGACGAGGCCTTTCTCGTTCTGCTCGACGAAGACGAACGCACACGCTGGCTCAGGGCCGGCATGAGTGCGGTCGACCTCGGCGCCTCGCCGGGCGGTTGGACGTGGCAGCTCGTCCGCAGGTCCATGCGCGTCGCCGCTATCGACAACGGCCCGATGGACGCGGCACTGATCCAATCCGGCCTCGTCACCCACGTCCGCGCCGACGGTTTTCGCTGGAGACCGCAGAAACCGGTCGACTGGCTGGTCTGCGACATGGTCGAACAACCGCGGCGAGTGGCTTCGCTGATCGCGCGATGGCTGGCGGAAGGACTGTGCCGTTTCACGATCTTCAATCTCAAGCTGCCGATGAAAAAACGTTACGACGAAACCGTCCTTTGCCTGGAAATTCTGCGCGACGCGCTCGGTTCCCGCGGCGACGTGCGCGCGAAACAGCTCTATCACGATCGCGAGGAAATCACGGTCTTCGCGCATTCGGGGTGAGAATTAAAGGTGGGTCCGCTTCGAAGCACTCCCACGCATGATCAGCGCGTGCGGCGCAGCGCCCCGACGCCTGCGAGCGCGAGGACGCCCAGCAGCATCGCCGCCGCCCATCCTCCCAATGAAGGCGCGGTAACCGGGGTGGCGGACGACCAAGATCCCGCCGCCGAACTGGCCGCGTTGGCGATATTCGGACCGTAATTGTCGGTCGTGCAGACACCGCCTGTCACGGCGAAGCACTTCCACCCGGTGTTCGCATAGTCGCCCGCCGGCGGCGAATAGGGGCGGTAGCCGATGTCGAGAAAATTCACGTAATTGTTTACGCCAGGCGTCGTCTGCCACAGATCGAGAGCGATCACCGTCCCCGAGTAGACCGGAACCCCGGAAGCATCGGTCTGCACCACGAACGACCCTGGCTCCACCAGCGCATGGGCGGTATCGGTGCTGCTATAGGTGTTGACGCCATCGAAGAACGACCAGCTGAGATCGCTGCGCTTGGAGATGTCGGCGGGTCCGAAGTTGGCAGGCAACGGCGTGTCGAGAGTAAACGATCCGCGCGCGTACATTGCGGAGGTGTAGGCGACGCAGGGACCGGCCGTCGGATTCCCGGGGGGAGTGCAATTGTCGTAAAAGACCGAGTACTTCGTCCCCACGTAGTTGTATGTCGTCGCGGCCGCTGCCGACGCCGTTGCCGTCGAAAAGGCCGCAAGCCATCCAGCGAAAGTCGTCATCTCCGTTTCGTCTTGCGCATGCATGTCCTCGTTCGAGTGCGGAGCAACTCGGACTGCCCCTTTGCCTGCCTTCGTCGGCATGGCGCGGACGACCTCCTCGTTTCCAACGATGCAAGACGCGAAAAGCGGCGGAAAAAGATCACGCCTCGGCAATATATTCCCCCAACGCCGGCGGAAATCCCGCGGACGCAAGGCGCACATGTCCGCTAACAAAAGCTTACAGGTGTCGCGATTACCGGATATCCTTGCCACCTTTTTCGAAGGCCGCCGCCGGTTCCGGCCGCCGATTTCGACTGGAATTTTCCGCCTCATGAAGCAAATCCGTTCCCTGGCGCCGCTGATCGTGCTGATCGCGCTCGGCATCGCCCTGTTCTTTTCCGGCGTACTCGATCGTTTCCGGCCCGACAACCTGGCTGCGGAGCAGGCGAATCTGCAGGGGCTGATCGCCGACTACCCAATCTTGTCCGCGTTGACGCACATCGGAGCCGTCACGCTCGCGATTGCCACCGGCTTACCCGGCATGGTCGTACTGATCATGGCCGGCGGCATGCTGTTCGGCGTCGTGCTCGGTGCCCTGCTGAACATCATCGGCGTGACCCTGGGCGCCGTGATCCTGTTTTCCGCCTCGCGCCACGCATTCGGCGATCACAGCCACAACTCGGCGCCCGGACTGGTCACGCGCCTGCGCGGCGGCTACATGGCGCAGCCGATCAGCTACACGTTTTTCCTGCGCCTGGTGCCGTTCTTCCCGTTCGGCGGGGTCACGGTGGCGCTAGCGTGGCTGCGCTGCCCGCTGTGGCTGTTCGTCACCGCGACCGCGCTCGGCGGACTCGCAATGACCGGCATCGAGACCTGGCTGGGTGCGTCCCTGGCGCGCAACATCGGCACGAACAAGGCGATTAGTACCGACCTCCTGCACGATCCGCAGGTGCTCTGGCCGATGATCGGCCTGGTTCTGTTGGCCCTCGTGCCGATCGCGATCAACAAACTGCGTTCGCCGAAGACCGGCTGAAGCTCCGCAACGCAGGGAAATTGAGGGCTCGAAACGCTTCGGCTATCCTGCCAGGCTTCCACGCGCCGCCACGCCGCAACAATCACCAAGGCCACGTTTTTGAGTTCAGCAGCGAGACCTTCCACCCCGCTTTCGTTCTGGCGCGCCGCCGTACTCGCGGTGATTATCGCCGCGGCGAACATCGCGCTCTGGGCGACACTCAACCGTCCGAAGGAAGTTCCGGAGTTCGACGGCAAGATCGGCGGCTTCGCCTACAACCCGTACCAGCGCTACCAGAGCCCGCACAAGGAAATTTTCCCGAGCGTCGAGGACATCGACGGCGATCTGAAGCTGCTCGCGACGCGCACCGATCACATCCGCACCTACTCCTCGATCGAGAATCCGGCGGTTCCGTCGATCGCGAAGAAATACGGCCTCAAAGTGCTGGCCGGCACCTATCTCGACCGGCGCTGGCAGCGCAACGAGGACGAGATCGCCGCGCTGATCAAGTCGGTGCGCGAAAACGACAACATCGACCGCGTGATGGTCGGCAACGAGACGTTGCTGCGCGCCGACATGAACGTCAACGAATTGATCGCCTATCTCGACCGCGTGCGCGCGCAGGTCAAGGTGCCGGTGTCGACGGCCGAGCCTCCGTGGGTCTGGAGGAAATGGCCGCAGCTCGCCGACCACGTCGATTTCATCACCGTGCATCTCTTGCCGTATTGGGAGAAGGACATTCCGCGCAAGGACGCGGTCGGCATCGGCGTGCTCGGCAACTACGTGCAGATGCAGAGCGCGTTTCCGGGCAAGAAGATCCTCATCGGCGAAGTCGGCTGGCCGTCGGCGGGCGATCGCCGGACGGTCGCGACGCCCTCAGTCGAAGACGAGGCGCAGTTCATTCGCCAATGGGTCAAGGAAGCCGCTTGGCGCAGGATCGACTACTTCGTCATGGAAGCGTTCGACCAGCCGTTCAAGGAAGCGGACGAAGGGCGCGTCGGCGCGTACTGGGGCGTCTACGGCGCCGATCGCCAACCGAAGTTTTCGTTCACCGGCCGCATCGTCGAGGATCCGTCGTGGCCGAAGAAGGCGATCATCGCTTCGCTGCTCGCGCTGCTGCCGATGTTCTTCTTCGCGCGCCATTTCATGCGCTTCAAGTGGATCGGCGTGCTGTTCTTCTGCGCGCTGATCCAGCTTTCCGCCTCGCTGCTGGTCTGGTCGGCGACCTTGCCTCTCGCGTTTTATCTCAGCCCGTTCGACTGGACGATGCTGGTGATCCTGTTCCCCGCGCAGTTGGCGATCATCCTGATCCTGCTGATCAACGGTTTCGAGTTCACCGAAGTGCTCTGGCACAGGTACTGGCAGCGCGGTTTCGGCCTGCTCACGCCGCAGCCCGGCGACAAGCAACCGTTCGTCTCGATCCACCTGGCCTGCTGCAACGAGCCGCCGGAGATGGTGATCCTCACGCTCGACTCGCTCGCCGCGCTCGACTACGAGAACTTCGAAGTGCTCGTGATCGACAACAACACCAAGCGCGACGAAGTGTGGAAGCCGGTCGAGGAGTACTGCGCCAAGCTCGGCCCCAAGTTCCGCTTCTTCCATCTGAATCCGTGGCCGGGCTTCAAGGCCGGCGCGCTGAACTTCGGCCTCAAGGAAACCGACCCGCGCGCCGAAGTCGTCGCCGTGGTCGACGCCGACTACGCCGTGCGCGCGGACTGGCTCAAGGCGCTGACCGGCTATTTCAACGACCCGAAGGTCTGCGTCGTGCAATGCCCGCAGGCGCACCGCGATTGGGAGCACAACGAATTCCGCCGCATGACGAACTGGGAGTACGACGGCTTCTTCCGCATCGGCATGCACCACCGCAACGAACGCAACGCGATCATCCAGCACGGCACGATGACGATGGTGCGCAAGGGTCTACTCGAGTCGACCGGACAGTGGTCGGAGTGGACGATCTGCGAGGACGCCGAACTCGGCCTGCGCCTGATGCACGCCGGCTACGAGCTGGTCTACGTCGATGAAATCATGGGCCGCGGCCTGACCCCGGCCGACTTCACCGCGTACAAGTCGCAACGCTACCGCTGGGCGTTCGGCGCGATGCAGATCTTGAAAGGACGTTGGGGCTGGATGACGCGCAAGGGTCCGCTCACCGCCGGCCAGCGCTTCCACTTCCTCACCGGCTGGTTCTCCTGGTTCGCCGACGCGCTGCACATGGTGTTCACCGGGCTCGCGCTCTGGTGGACGGCGGGCATGCTCGCGCTGCCGCAGTACTTCGCCCTGCCGCTGGATCTCTTCATCTACCCGATCATCGGCTTCTTCATATTCAAGGCCGTCATCGGCATCTGGCTGTACCGCGTGCGCGTGCCGTGCTCGTGGAAGGACACGATCATGGCGTCGATCGCCAGCATGGGCCTTTCGCACGCGATCGCGCGCGGCATCTATCTCGGCTTGTGGAAGAAGAAGGGCGAGTTCGTGCGCACCGCGAAGAGCCGGCGCCTGTCGAAAAGGCCGAATCCGTTCACCGCGGTGCGCGAGGAACTGCTGATGTTCATCGCGATTATGCTCGCGATCGCGGGCATGTTCGGCCTGCCCGGTCTGCTCGACCACTGGATCAACGGAGCGGCGGAGCCGCCCGGCACGCGGCATCTGACCGACTACTCCGAAGGCAAGCTGTGGATCTTCATCCTCGCGGCCCAGGCGGTACCGTATTTCTCCGCGCTGATCGGCGCGCTGGTGGCCGCGCGCTCCGGGGAAAAAAGCGGCTAGGCGTTTCGCCGAGAAGACGAAACCGGCCGCCAATCGGTGCGAGAGCGGGATTGCGCATGCCGGAACTCGCGGTTCCGCTTGAGTACGCGCTGCAGTCGGCGCTCCGCTCCACGCCGAATTTACTTGCACGTAACCCGGAAACCGCAAAGGCCATGTTATAAAACCCGCCATGGACGCGATCGCCGGGGAAGGTTCACGCAGGAAGAAGAGGATGCGCCGCGCGAGCGCCGCGTTGCTCCTGTTCGCCGTCGCCACGGCGGCGCGGGCCGGCGTCGTCACGACGCAGATCGACGGCATCGACGATCCGCTCAAAGCCGCCGTCGCCGCGGCCGCCGAGATCACACAGTATGAAAAACGCGATGTCAGCGCCGCGCAAGCGCGACGCCTGTATACGAACGCCGGCGAGCAGATCGCCAAGGCGCTCGAAGCCTATGGCTATTACAACGCCAAGACCGACGGCGAGCTGAAAGAAACGCCGCAGGGTTGGACTGCGATCATTCACGTCAGGGCGGGCGAGCGCCTCAAGGTGGGCGATTATTCGGTCGACGTGCCGAGCCCGGCGCGCGAAGAGAAGGAAGTCGCCAAGGCGCTCGCCGAGTTCGCCCCCAAGTCGGGCCAACCGTTCGACAGCACCGCCTACGAAAAGAGCAAGGCTGCAGTGCAGTCCGCGCTGTTTGCGGTCGGCTATCTGGACGCCAGGCAGGTCGAGCACAAGGTCGAAGTCTCGCGCAGCGCGAACCGCGCCGCGATCGCGCTCAAGTGGGATGTCGGCGAGCGCTACCGTTTCGGCGAGGTCGTCTTCAAGGGCAGTCAGCTCGACGACGGCGTGCTCGATCGCTACATCCCCTGGCGCAAGGGCGATTTCTACAGCCAGACCCGGCTGCTTCGTCTGCAGCAGAAGCTGGTCGACGCGGACTACTTCGCGATCGTCGACGTGCAGCCCGACAAGGAAAAGGCGCAGGCGGGAGTCATCCCGATCAACGTCACCCTGGCGCCGGCGCCGCGCAACATCTACACGGCCGGTGTCTTCGTCGACTCGGACATCGGCGTCGGCGTCAAGGGCAGCGTCACCCGTCGCTGGGTCAACATGCGCGGGCACAAGGCGAAGATCGAAGCCGAGATCGCGCAGCGCGAGAAGATGCTCGCCGGCACGTATACGATTCCGCTGCCCGGCGAAAACAACCGCGCCTACAATTTCGGCGTCGCCTACCGCAACATCGAAACGCAGACCGTGCAATCCAACACGCTGCGCCTGACCGCGAACGAAACACGGATCTGGCGCGGCTGGAACCGCACGATCGGCGTCAACGCGCTGAGCGGCACCTACACGGTCGCGAACATCGACGGCAATTCCACCCTCGTCTATCCGGAAGTTTCGCTCGAGCGCAAACGCGCCGACGACATGGCTTTCGTCCGCAAGGGCTATTCGATCAGTCTCGACGGACGCGCCAGCCCCGGACCCGCGACGAAATTCGTCCAGGCGCGCGCCGACGCGAAATGGATCCGCGGCTTCGGCGATTGGCAGCGCGTGATCGTGCGCGGCTCGCTCGGCGCCAGTCAGGTCGACAATTTCGACAAGCTGCCGCCCGAGCTGCGCTTCTTCGCCGGCGGCGACCGCTCGATCCGCGGCTACGCCTACCAGACCATCGGCCCGCCGCTGCAGGCCGACCTGCTGCCGATCGCCCTGGCCCGATGCAAAGCGGGCAAGACGACGACCGACTGCAACAACCTCATCATCGGCGGCAAGAACCTCGCCGTTGCGAGCGCGGAGTACGAGTACTACTTCACGCCAAATTGGGGCGCCGCCGCGTTCGTCGACGCGGGTGATGCGTTCAGCGCTTTCGGCGACTACAAGACCCACATCGGCACCGGCCTCGGCCTGCGCTGGCGCTCGCCGGTCGGCATGGTCCGCGCCGATCTCGGCTTCCCGGTCAACGACCCCGAAGGCCGGCACGGCGTGCAGTTGCACCTGATCATCGGTCCCGATTTATAAGGATATTGACGCGGATTTACACGGATGAACGCGGATAGAGCGAAAAGATCATTTTGCTTGATCCGCGTTGATCCGCGTCCAAAATGCTCTTGAGAACGCGCGAATGAAAAAGTGGCTCAAACGCATCGGCATCGCGCTCGCAGTCCTGCTTGGACTGATCGTCGTGCTCGCCTGGTGGCTGCTCGAAACCGAATCGGGTGCGCGCTTCGCGGTCGAGCGGGCAAAATCGGCGCTCGCAGGCAAGCTCGCGATCGCACAAGCCACCGGCGCATTGACCAGTCCGCTCGAACTGCACGACGTCGCCTACAAGGATCCCGTCTCCGGCCTCGACGTCAAGGTCAAGACGCTCAAGCTCGACTACGGATTCTGGGGACTGCTGCGCAAGACCGCACACGTGCGCAATCTCGAAATCGACGGCGTCGACGTCGCGCTGACCACGGTGCCGACGGCTCCCCAGCCGCCGCAGGCCGCCACGCCGTCGATCCAATCTCTGCTGACTCCGCCGCTCGATATTCTGCTCGACCGCCTGCACGTCGGCGCGACCACGATTACGCAGGACGGCAAGCCGGTTTTCGCGAGCGACAGCCTCGATGCGGCCGCCACGTGGACGAATTCCACGCTGACGCTCAAGCAGTTTGCATTGCGCGCAGCCGACGGCAAGGTCGATCTCGTCGGTGCGATCACGCGCTACGCCGACGTTGCCGGATCGGGCAAGCTCGATGTCGATTGGAAGATTCCGGGCGACGAGACATCGCCGCCGATGCGCGCCGCCGCCAAGCTCGACCTCGACAACGACGGCAAGCAGGCGCATTTCACCCTCGCGCTGAGCCAGCCGCTGATCGCCAATGCCAAGGGTACGCTGACGCCGAACGACAAGAACCTGCCGTGGACGATCGCTCTCGACTTACCGAGCTTCGATCCGAAAAAGCTGACCCGCAGCGACACCCTCAAGACGCTCGCGCTCAAACTCGACGGCGCGGGCGACAAGAACGCCGGCGCGCTGACCGGCAATGTCGACCTCAACGACCATCGCGTCCTGCTCGATCCGCTCAAGTTCGCCAGCGACGGCAAGACCTTCACCCTCGAACCGCTGCGCCTGCGTTCGCCCGAGGCGAAGGGCACGCTGACGGCACAGGCCAAGGTACATCTCGATGCCAAACCGGTCGGCGGCGAAGTCAAACTCGACTGGGTCGACGTCGTGCTGCCCGCCGATCTCGCCGGGCAGGAAATCGCCACGCACGGCAGCGTCGATGCGGGCGGCAACGCGGAGAAATTCAGCGCCCGGGGCGAACTCTCGATCGGCCCGCCCAAGCGGATCGCCGACCTCGCCTTCAAGCTCGACGGCACTCCCGACAAAATTTCGCTCGCGCAGCTCGAACTGAAACAGCCCAAGGGCGGGCTCAACGCAACCGGCGACGTCGTGCTCAAACCGAAAGTCGGCTGGGATCTGCAAGCGAAGGCGAACAAGTTCGATCCGGGCGCCTTCGCCAAGGACTGGCCCGGCGCAATCGATTTCTCCCTGTCGACCAGCGGCACCGTGGAAAAAGACGGCGCGGCCGGCAAGCTCAAGCTCGTCAGTCTCGGCGGCACCCTGCGCCAACGACCGCTCGGCGGCAACGGCGACCTCGCCTTCGCTCCGCCGCTGAGCGTCGACGGTAAATTGAACGTCTCCTCCGGCCAGAGCACGGTCGCCGTCGTCGGCAAAGGCGGCGCAAGCCAGGATGCGCCCACCGACATCAAGATCGATCTCGGCATCGCCAGCCTCGGCGACTGGGTGCCGAAGGCCGGCGGCTCGCTGCGCGGCGCGATCGCCGTGAGCGGCGCCTATCCCAAACTCAACGCGAGCGGCAAAATCACGGGCTCCAATATCGTCGACGGCGACACCCACCTGCAGGGCCTCACCCTCGACTTCGACGCACGCGATCTCTCCGCGCCGACCGGCAGCCTGACCCTCGCCGCGAAGACTTTGTCGGCCGCGGGCTACACGTTCGATACGGTCCGGCTCGACGCAAAGGGCAGCCAGGCCGCCCATCAGCTCGCGCTCGACGTCAATGGCAAACCGCTCGCGCTCAAGCTCGCCCTTGATGGAGCGGTGACGCAGAGCAAAACCGCGAGCGACTGGCGCGGCACGCTCAGGGAACTGACGATCGACCAACAGGGGCTGCCCGAGTGGAAGCTCGTCCAACCGACCTCCCTCGCCTACGTCAACGGCGCTTTCACGCTCGATGAACTCTGCCTGCGCGCGGGCACGCCGGGTCTCTGCGCCTCGGCGAATCAGGATGCGAAGAACGGCACCAGCGCGAAGTTCTCGCTCGAGCATCTGCCGCTGGCGATGCTGACCAAACTCGCCAGCCCCGATGCGCCGCTCAAGGTCGAAGGCGAGCTCAACGGCAACGGCGCCATCACGGTGGCGGCGAGTGGCGCGATGAACGGCAATGCGACGATCACCTCGGACCAGGGCGCGCTCACCTACCCCGACTCCGCTTCGAAAGGTCTGCTCAGCTACAAAAATTTCCTCGTCGACGCCGCACTGTCGCCGGCGCAGAGCACGATCACGATCGCCGGCGATCTCAACGACGGCGGCCGTATCGACGGCCGCGTCGTCACCGGCGCCGCCGCTGCGGACGGCGCGATGCCACTGTCCGGCAATCTCGCTCTCAATCTCGCCAATCTGGGATTTGTCGATCTGCTGACGACGCAGGTATCGGGCACCAAGGGCAAGCTCGACGCGAAGTTCGCCCTGTCGGGATCGACGAAGAAGCCCGGCGTGGACGGCCAGCTCGCCCTTGCCGATTTCGCCACCGAGGTTCCCGCCGCAGGACTCAAGCTGCGCGACGGCAACATCACCGTGCGCTCGCGCGACGGCGAGAACTTCGATATCGACGGGACGATCGCTTCCGACGAAGGCAAGCTCGCGATCAAGGGCAATGCCGGCATCGCGCCGAACGCGCCGATCGCGATCGCCATTCAGGGCGACCGCTTCCTCGCCGCGAACATCCCGGGCGCCAAGCTCTATATTTCGCCCGACCTCAAGATCGACCGCGACGACAAGCGCTTGAGGGTCGGCGGCACGCTGCAGATTCCGCAGATGTTCGTCGATCTGTCCAAGCTGCCCGGCGGCGGTGCGGCGGTGGCGCCATCGCCCGACATCGTCGTCACCGACGACAAGGCACCGCCGGCGAACGCCGCCGCGAATGCGCCGGTCGAAGTCGAAGTCACGGTCAAGCTCGGCGCCGGCGAGAAGCTCGCGATGGATCTGCGCCAGGGCACCGAGGTGCACCTGATCGGCTTCGGTCTCAACGCCAATCTCGGCGGCCAGCTGACCGTCAGCCAGATGCCCGGCAAGACCCCGATCGGGCGCGGACAGATCCAGGTGAACGGCACGTTCAAAGCGTATGGCCAGGACCTCACGATCGAGCAAGGCCGCCTGCTGTTCGCCGGCACGCCGGTCGAAAACCCCGGCCTGGACATTCGCGCCACGCGCGGCTTCCCCGATCAGAACATCACCGTCGGCCTGCAGGTGCGCGGCACCGCGATCGCACCGCAGCTCACCGTGTTCTCGACCCCGGCGATGGAACAGTCCGATGCGCTCTCCTACCTCGTCGCCGGCAAGCCCTTGTCGCAATTGAAGGGCGGCGAAGGCAACGCGGTCGGCAGCGCCGCCTCGGCGCTCGGCACGGCCGGCGGCGACCTGCTCGCGAAGAGCATCGGCACGAAGATGGGCCTCGACGATGTCGGCGTCGCCGACAACTCTTCGGTCGGCGGCGCCGCGCTGACGGTCGGCAAGTACCTCTCGCCGCGCCTCTACATGAGCTACGGCGTCGGCCTGTTCAGCCCCGGCCAGGTCGTCACCCTGCGCTACAAACTCACCCGCCTGTTCAACTTCGAAATGCAGAACGGCACGCTGTCGAGTCGTGCGGGAATCAACTATCGTATCGAGAAGTAGGAACGATTCAGTTCGAAACGGCGCTCAAACCGGCCTTGTCGCAGTCCATGCCCGCTCCGCTCCACGTCGGAATCGTCGCCTGTTCGGCGGAAGGCGCCGCGCTCTGCTATCGCACCTTCTGCGCCGAGGGCGCAGCACTCCTCGGCCCTCATGCGCATCCGCCGGTCTCCCTGCACGGCGCCTCGCTCGCCGACTACGTGCGCTGCCTGGACAACGGCGATCTGCAAGGCGTCGCCGAGTTGATGCTCGCGTCCGCGCGCAAACTCGCCGCCGCGGGAGCGGACTTCCTCGTCTGCCCCGACAATACGATCCACCAGGCCTTCCCGCTGGTCGAATCCGCATCGCCGCTTCCATGGCTGCACATCGCCGACGTCGTTGCGGAAGTCGCTGCGGAACGCGGTTATCGCCGGCTGGGCCTCACCGGCACGAGCTGGTTGGTCGCCAGCGAGGTCTACCCCGAAAAGCTGCGCGCCCGCGGACTGGAGTACATCCGCCCCGAGGCCGCCGAACGCGACGAGCTGGGCCGCCTGATCATGGACGAACTCGTCCGCGGGATTTTCCGGCAGGAGACCGTCGTCTATTTCCAGGAGGTCATTCGCGGCCTGCAGGAACGCGGCTGCGATGCCGTCATCCTCGGCTGCACCGAGATCCCTCTGATCATCGACGACGCGAACTCGCCGATTCCGACGCTGGATTCCACTCGCCTGCTCGCACGCGCCGCCTTGCACAAAGCCGTCCGGGGAACGCGCTGAATCCGTATCATCGATCCACACCGTCCAACTTGCGGAGGGCAACGTCCGATGCGTTCCATCTCGACTTTCTTCGTCACCGCGGTTCCGCTCGTGCTCGGCGCCTGTTCGGCGGCGCCTTCCATTGTCGTTCCCGACGTTCCGGCCGCGTTGCGCCCTCCCGCCGGCCAGGCGGTTTATCTCGAAGCCTTCGCTTCGGGCGTGCAAATCTACGAGTGCTCGCAGAAGGGCGATTCCGCCTACGAATGGACGTTCAAGGCGCCGGAAGCCTCGCTCGCCTCGCGCTCCGGACAGCCCATCGGCAAGCACTACGCCGGGCCGACGTGGGAGTCGACGGACGGCAGCACGGTCGTCGGCGAGATCAAAGCGAAAGACCCCGGCCCCACGGCCTCGGCCATTCCCTGGCTGCTGCTCGCGGCCAAGACGAACGGCGGCGCGGGCGTGTTCGGCGGCGCCAAAAGTATCCAGCGCCTGTCCACGACGGGCGGTCTTGCTCCTGCCGATGCCTGCACCGCCGCCAACATTCATCAATCGGCGCGCGTGCCTTATACGGCGGTCTATTATTTTTATCGATGAAAGCGCGACAGCCGAATCCGATAGGAAGGGTCTCGCTCGCTCGTCCAATGGATGACTCATGCCCTCCAGCGAGGCGCTTCTTCACGTCGGCCCCTATCCGTACGACAAGGTGATCCATGACTACCCGAACCGCTTCCTGCTACTGCGGCCAATTGCGCATCGAAGTCCAGGGAGAGCCCCGCGGCGTCGGCATCTGCCATTGCCTCGCCTGCCAGCAGCGCACCGGCAGCGTGTTCGCCGCACTGGCGGGCTTTGCCGCCCCGTACAAAGTCTTCGGCACCGCGACCGAATTCGTCCGCACCGGCGACCACGGCAGCCGGTTCCGGTTTCGTTTCTGCCCGATCTGCGGAAGCACCGTGTTCCACACGGAGGAAGGCTACGAACAATCGTCGGTGAGCGTGGCGGTCGGTGCGTTCGCCGATCCGAGCTTTCCACCGCCGCAGGATTCGGTCTACAGCCACCGCAAACATGCCTGGGTGCAGCTTCCGCCCGGCATCGCCGCTTACGACAAAGACCCCGACTGAGCGGACATCCGATCCGGGCGCGACGGCTTATCCGCCCGCGGCACGGCGAGCGAAGAATTGCTTGAGCGGCGCGATCCGGTCGACCAGGGCAAGACCTGCGCCGCGCACGGCGGCAGCAGCCGCGACGTCGCTGCCGAAGCCGCGCTGGATCGCGTCGAAAGCGTGCGCGGAAATCGCATTGTCGCTGCGCCGGCGCCGTTCGTAGCGACGCAAAGTGTGCTCCGTCGCGAAATCCACTTTGCGGTCGTTCGCTTCGCCAAGCACGGCAGCCAGTTCGACGACGTCGCGAAATCCGAGATTGACGCCCTGCCCCGCCAGCGGATGCACGACGTGCGCGGCATCGCCGATCAGGGCGAAGCGCGGCACGATATAGCGCTCGGCCAGGCGCAGGCGCAGCGGAAAGGCGGCGCGTTGGGTCGTCGCCGTGATCGCGCCGAGGCGGAAGTCGAAGGCGGCACCGAGTTCGGCGCGGAATGCCTCTTCGTCGAGCGCGAGCAGGCGCGCGGCTTCCTCGTCGGGTACCGACCAGACGATCGAGCTGCGTCCGTCTTCGAGCGGCAGGAAGGCAAGCGTCGCGCCGGCGAGGAAGCGCTGCCATGCCGTCGCCTCGTGCGCGCGCTCGTGGGCGACGTGCGCGACGATGCCGCGCTGGACATAGTCCCGGTCCCGCGTCGCGATGCCGAGCAGGCTGCGCAGCGCGGAATCGGCGCCGTCCGCGGCGACGACGAGACGGGCTTTGATCTGCGAACCGTCGTCGAAGGTCAACGTGCGCGCGCTGCCGTGGGCATCGAGTTCGCTTGCCGCGACCCGCGCGGGACAACGCAGCACGATGCCGCTGCAGGTCTCGGCGGCCTGCCACAGCACCGACTGGATCAAACGGTTTTCGACTATGTAGCCGAGCGCGGATGCGCCTTCATCGGTCGCGTCGAAACTCAGCGAACCGGGAGCGAGCGCATCCCAGACGTGCATGCGCCGATACGCGCTCGCGCGCGACGAGGCGATGGGTGTCCATACATCCAAACGCCGCAACAGGGCGATCGACGATGCGGCGAGCGCGACAACGCGCAGGTCGACATCGTCCTCCGCGCGCCATGGCGCGGGCGCGCGCGATTCGATCAGCACCACCTCGAAACCGCGCCGCGCGAGATCGAGCGCAAGCGCCGTGCCGACCATGCCGGCGCCGACGACGGCCACGTCGGCCATCTTCCTTGCACTCATACGCCGCTCCTCAACGCCAGCTCGGGCGCATGACCGCGAAAGCCCATGCCGCGCGCGACCAGCGCCCGCTTCAACGGCCCGACGCGGTCGATCGCGATCAAACCAAGCGACCGCGCCAGTTTCAGGGGCAGGGACTCGCCGGAGGTCCAGCGCGCCAGACTGTCGCTCATCGCCGCGGTGCCGTCGCGGTCTTCCCGACGCAGTTCGACATAGCGGCGCAGCATCGCCGGATCGCCGGCATCGCCGTACAAACGCGCCTGCGCGGTCAGCAACTCCGCCAGGGTCAGCGCGTCGCGCAGGCCGAGATTGAAACCCTGTGCGCCGATCGGATGAATCGTCTGCGCGGCGTTGCCGACGAGAACGGCGCGCGGCGCGACCTGGCGCTGCGCGACTGTCCGCAGCAATGGGTGCGATATGCGCCGCCCCAAACGCGTGAACCTGCCGAGGCGATAACCGAAGCGTGCGTGCAATTCGGCGATGAAACCGGCATCGTCGAGCGCGGCGACGCGCGCCGCTTCCGCGCTCGGCACAGTCAGCACGACGCCGGCGCGACGGTCGGAGAGCGGCAGCAAGGCCACGGGCCCGGTTGCGGTGAAGCGTTCGTACGCGCATCCGTCCATCGTCCGCTCGGGTTGGACGGTGGCGACGAAGGCGGTCTGCCGATAGTCCACGTCGTCCGTCGCTATGCCGAGCGCGCCGCGCACGAACGACGCGGTGCCGTCGACGCCGACGAGCAGACGCGTACGCAGGCGCTTCTCGCCGTCGCCGACGGCGAGCGTGGCGACCACCGCGTCTTTGCCGTTTTCCAGCGCGGTCAGCTTTGCCGGCGCATAGCGCACGAGATCGGCGCAGCGTCCGATCCGCGCGAGCAGTCCGTTGCCCAACTCGCGCGCCGGGCAGGTGGCGCCGAATGCGTCGAGTCCCTGCTCGGACGCATCGAGCCGCGCACTGCCGAATTCTCCGCGGCGGCTGACGTGCACTCGTCGGATCGGCGTCGCTTTCGCCGCGATTAGCGGCCATACGCCGAGTGCGCTCAGCGCGTTCACGCTCGCCTGCGCCAGCGCGAGGCTGCGCTCGTCCGGGTTCGCGTGCGGATTGATCTGCGGCGCCGCCGCCTCGACCTGGGCGACGCGCAAGCCGCTGCCGTCGAGCGCGATGGCGAGGCTGGAGCCGACCAGGCCGCCGCCGACGATCAATACGTCGAAGTCGAAGGATTCCTTGCCGCGGGATTCGTCATTCATGACGCGAATGATATGATACGGACCGAATTCCGGCCTCGTTTTTCTGTGCCCGCGGCCGATGGTGACCACGGAGACCCGCCATGCAGCTCGACACCCGTTCTTCTTCTTTTTCGCCGCGCAGCGTCGTGCTGATCGCCATGATCCTGTTCGCGGTCGCCGAACGACTGGTCATCTTCTTTCTGCCCGGCGTGCTGCCGTACAACTTCACCCCGGTCGAAGCGATCGCACTGTTCGGCGGTGCTTATTTCCTCGATCGCCGCCTCGCCTTCTTCGTTCCGCTCGCGGCGATGCTGCTGTCCGACGTCCTCATCGCCCTGGCCCTGCCGCGCGACCAGCTGTACTTCTGGTACGAAGCGGTACCGTTCACCTATGCCTGCATCGCCCTGACCGTGTTCGGCGGGCTCAACCTGCGCAGCCGCGTCACCGCGACGCGCGTTGCCGGCTACAGTTTCGCCAGCGCGGTGCTGTTCTTCCTCGTCAGCAACTTCGGCGTCTGGCTGTTCGCCAGCCGCGACGGCAGCGCCTGCTCTGCCGGCCTGATCCCGTGCTACGTCGCCGGCCTGCCGTTCTTCAAGGGCACTCTCGTCGGCACGCTGTTCTGGAGCGCGGCGCTGTTCGGCGGTTTCGAACTGATGCGCCGCCGCTGGCCGACCCTGCAGCCGGTTCACGCCTGATCCGCCGGCCGGGCGGCGGCGATCGCCGTCCTTGCATGCGCCGGCTCATGACTTCATTCGACCCTGTCCGTGGCGGGGCGAAGCCGAAGCCGGGTTCGAATCGTGGGTAATCGTCTATCCAAAATCTATACGCGCACCGGCGACGACGGCACCACCGGCCTCGGCGACGGTACGCGCGTGGCCAAGGATTCCGCGCGCGTCGCGAGCTACGGCACCGTCGACGAATTGAACAGCGTGATCGGCGTCATTCTCGCCCTGGAGATTCCCGCGACCGTGCGCGAAACCCTGACCCAGGTGCAGCACGATCTGTTCGACCTCGGCGGCGAGCTGTGCATTCCCGGCATGGCGATGATGCATGCGGCCGACATCGAGCGGCTTGAAACCACGCTCGACGGTTTCAACGCCGACCTGCCCGCCCTCAAGGATTTCATCCTGCCCGGCGGCGGCGCGGCGGCGGCGCATTGCCACGTCGCGCGCACCGTGTGCCGGCGCGCCGAGCGCGAGGTCGTGGCCCTGGCCCGAACGGAGACGGTGCGCGCCGAGGCGATCCGCTATCTCAACCGGCTGTCCGATCTGCTGTTCGTCGTCGCCCGAGTGCTGGCGCGTGCCTCGGGCCACGGCGAAATCCTCTGGCAACACGAGCGGCGCAAGAAATAACCCGCGGGCGATTCGCTGCGCTCAATTCAAGCCGCGATCCCAATACGGCGGCGAGCCGATTTCGCTGCGCAGATACTCGATGAAAGCGCGCGCTTTCGGTGCGATCGGGCCGGGCACTCGCAGCACCTGCACCGCCTGCGCCTCGTCGCGCGGCGGCAGGTCCGGGAACAGCCGCACAAGGCGGCGCGCGCGTATCGCGTCGCCGACCACCCAGCTCGTCAGATGGACGATACCGAGCCCCTCGAGCGCCGCCTGCAGCAGGAACTGGCTGCTGTTGCAGGACAGCCGCCCGGAAATGTCGATGCGCTGAGTCCTGCGCTCGCCGCCGAACTGCCACCAGCCTGTCGGCGCGGTGCCGGGCACCGACAGGCAATCGTGCGCGCGCAGATCTTCCGGCCGAAGCGGCGTGCCATGGCGTTCGAGATAGGAAGGCGTCGCGCAAAGCACCCTGTGCATCGGCGCGACGATCGTGTTGATCAGGCGCAGATCGGTCGCGATATTGCCGGCGCGCACCGCCAGGTCGAAGCGCGTGCGCGTGAGATCGACGAGGGTGTCGTCCAGGTGCAGCTCCATGCTCATCTCGGGATAACGCGCGAGAAAACCGCGCACGATCGGCGCGAGATGCAGATGACCGAACGCGACCGGGGCGGTCAGGCGCAGCAGGCCGCGCGGCGCGCCCTCGGTCGCGGCCACCGTTTCACGCAGTTCGGCCAGTTCGCGCAGCAGATGGCCCGCGCGCTCGCGCAACAGCTCGCCGGTTTCGGTCAGGGTCAGCGAACGGGTCGAGCGGTGGAGCAAGGGGGCGCCCGTCTGCTTCTCCAGCTCCGCGATCTGACGCGCAACGGAGGAAGGTGCGAGGCCCAGGTTGCGGCCCGCCGCGGAGAAACTTCCCGTCGCCGCGACGTCGAGAAACAGCGCGAGGCGATCGGCAAAGCCGGACGGCATAAGCTTTGCGTTCGACGCAAAGGAGATTGGCATATTTGCACCATTATCGCCACACGAGGCAAAGCATAGACTACCCCGCAATTCGCCCCATCGGAACGCCAGACGCACAATGAACACCACGACGCCCTCCCTTCGCCTGACCCGCGGCCTGACCTGGCTCATGGCGGCCGCCTGCGGTGTTTTCGTCTCCGGCATCTACTTCAACCAGCCTCTGCTCTCCGACTTCGCGCGCGACTTCCACACGACGATGCAGGGCGTCGCGACGGTGGCGGCGGCGACGCAGATCGGCTATGCACTCGGCCTGCTGCTCTTCGTTCCGCTCGGCGACCGCTACGAACGGCGCGCATTGATCATGGCGATGGGCCCGCTGCTGGCCCTCGCTCTGATCGCCGTCACCGCCGCGCACACCCTGCCGACGTTGATCGCCGCGTCGCTCGCGCTGGGCATGTTTGCGACCGTCACCCAGCAATTGATTCCGATCGCCGCGCACCTCGCCGCCCCCGAGCAGCGCGGGCGCGCGGTCGGCACCGTGATGAGCGGTCTCCTGCTCGGAATCCTCTGCGGCCGATTCTTCGCCGGCGCGATCGCCGCGCACTGGGGCTGGCGCGCGGTCTTCCTTGCCGAAGCCGCCGTGGTGCTCGCTCTCGTCGCAGCCTTGCGTCTCGCCCTGCCGCATATGCCGAGCGAGCACCGCAGCAGTTACCCGCGCTTGATCGCCTCGGTATTCGGCGTCGCACGCCGTCATCCGACCCTGCGCGAAGCCGCGCTGGTCGGCGCGCTGCTGTTCGCCGCGTTCAGCGTGTTCTGGGTGACGTTGACACCCTGGCTCGCAAGCCCCGCGTTCGGCCTGGGCGGTGAATTCGCCGGCCTGTTCGGCTTGATCGGCGCGGTCGGCGCCGTGATCGCGCCCGTCGCCGGCCGCTATGCGGACCGTTTCGGTTCGCACTGGGTGCTGAATGCGTCGATCGTCGCCGTGCTGGTTTCCTTCGCCATCTTCGCCTTCGGCGGCCGCAGCCTCGTGCTTCTTGCGCTCGGCACCGTGGTGCTCGACCTCGGCATCCAGGCGTCGCTGATCGCCAATCAAACCCGCATCTACGCGCTCGACGCCGCCGCGCGCAGCCGCATCAACGCGTTCTTCATGACTGTCTACTTCATCGGCGGCGCGGTCGGGTCCGCGCTCGCCGGCAGCGCCTGGCAGTACGGCGGCTGGATTGCGGCGGCAACGCTCGGGGCCGGATTCACCCTGCTCGCCTGACTTGCGCATGGGCTCGCGCGCCCCGCACCGCGCAGTAGGGAAGCCTTTTCGCTGCGCAAGTAACCGCAAAAAAAGCCGAGGCCCGGCGCCGCCTCGGCTTTTGCCGGGGCGGCGATGCCCTTATTCTGTCCAGGTACCCCTTTGCCGCACGACACATGCACCCTCAGCTCTATACCCACCCGGTCTGCCTGCTGCATTCGGCCGGTCCCGGTCATCCGGAATCGCCTGAACGCCTGCGCGCCGTGCTCGAAGCGCTCGATCAGGATCGTTTCGCCGCGCTCGACCGCATCGAAGCGCCGCGGGCATCGCGTGCGCAGCTCGAACGCGTGCACGACGCCGCCCTGATCGATCTGGTCCACGCCGCGGCGCCGGCCGAGGGCTACGCCCAGCTCGACGGCGACACCGTCATGTCGCCCGAATCGCTGGAAGCGGCCCTGCGCGCCGCGGGCGCGGTCTGCGCGGCCGTCGACGCCGTATTGCAGGGCACCGCCGCGCGCGCGTTCTGCGCGGTGCGTCCGCCGGGCCACCACGCCACGCGCGACACCGCGATGGGATTCTGTCTGTTCAACAACGTCGCCGTGGGCGCCGCGCACGCGCTCGCGCACGGGCTAGAGCGTGTCGCGATCGTCGATTTCGACGTGCACCACGGCAACGGCACGCAGGATATTTTCTGGGGCGATCCGCGCGTGCTCTACGCCTCCACCCACCAGATGCCGCTCTACCCGGGCAGCGGCGCGGAAGACGAGACCGGCACCGGCAATATCGTCAACGCGCCACTGCCTCCCGCGTCGAGCTCGTTCGCCTTTCGCGAGGTCTGCCGCGAAATCGTTCTGCCCTCGGTCGAAAAATTCCGTCCGCAGCTGGTGATGATTTCCGCGGGCTTCGACGCGCACTATCTCGATCCGCTCGCCAATCTCAACCTCGGCGCGCCCGACTACGAATGGATCACGCGCGAACTCGTCGACATCGCGCACAGGCACGCCGGCGGCCGCGTCGTCTCCAGCCTGGAAGGCGGCTACAGCCTGACCGCGCTGCGCCAATCGACGGCGGCGCACGTCGGCGCGCTGATCGATTGAAAGGCCCTCAAAATCAAAAGAGCTGCCACGAAGACACGAAGATCACGATGAAGAGCGATAGAGAAAGGAAAAAAGAGTCCGACAAATCCATCTACTCAGCTTTTCTTCGTGTCTTCGTGGCAGCGTTCTTGATCTAGATTTCTCTTCCCACAGATCAATCCGCCACGTCGGGCTCGAAAAAGCTCCAGCGGATTTCCGGAAAGCGCGCGCGCATATCCTTCTCGACCGCATTGATCGCTTCGATCATGCCCTGTCCCGACAGCTCGCCGCTCATCTGCGCCTTCACCGCAACCATGATCTCGCTGCCGAGCTGCAGGGTGATGAGATTGAACACGCGCGCAATCTCGGCGCGTCCATGCAGAAATTCGAGGATCGCCGCCTTGAGCTCGGCATCGACGCTCTGCCCGATCAACAGCGCCTTGACTTCGATCGCGACGAACACGGCGACGACGACGAGAAGCACGCCGATCGCCAAGGTGCCGGCCGCGTCGAAGACCGGATTGCCGGTCAGCAGCGTAAGCGACACCGCGAGCAGCGCCAAGCTGAGCCCGAGCAGCGCCGCCAGGTCCTCGCCGAAAATGACGATGAGCTCGCTCTGCCGGCTTTCGCGAAACCAGCGCCACAGCGAGCGCGCGCCGCGCGCCTTGTTCACTTCGCGCAGGCAGCCGTGCATCGAGAAACTTTCGGCGACGATGCCGAACGCGAGCACGGCGATCGCCAGCCACGGCCACTTCAGCGGTTCGGGTTCCTGCAGCTTGTGCACGCCCTCGTAGATCGAGAACGCGCCGCCGACGCTGAACAGCAGCAGGGCGACGAGGAAGGACCAGAAATAGATTTCCTTGCCGCGGCCGAGCGGATAATCCGCCGAGGCCAGCGCCTTGGCCTGCTTCAGGCCCAACAGCAGCAGCAATTGATTGCCGCAATCGGCCAGCGAGTGCACGGCCTCGGCCGTCATCGCGCCGGAGCCGGTGACGAAGGCCGCAGCGGCTTTGGAAAGAAAGATCGCGAAATTCGCGCCCAGGGCGTAGAAGATCGTCTTCAGCGAATCGGCCTTGCCCGACATCCGGAAGTTCCTGTGTTCAATCCTTGCCAACCGGGAGGTCCAGCGCGTCCAGCGCGGCCTGCTGGCGCTTGCTCAGGCCGGCGCGCACGAGTTCGTAGGAGCGGCGCACGAATTCGCCTATTTTCCTGCGCGCGAAGCGATCGGGGTCGGCGATCGACACCCAGAACGCGCGTGCCATGTAGGCAGCCGGAGCGATGCCCGGCTGATCGGTCAGCTCGAGGAAGCGTTCCGCATCGACCTTGAACGAAATCCGCCCGCGATGCGGGCCGTGCAGGCAATATACGGCGAACGTCTTGCCGGCGACGGCGAAGACCAGATCGTTGTCCCATTTCACCGAACTGGCCACGCCGGGCCAGCCCCTGCTGAGTATTTTGAGTTCCGTTTCGTCCATGGCGATGACTATCGAAATGCGCGATTCGAAGATCCCCGCGCCGCGATGTGAACGGCGGGTCATCTTGCTGAACAAATTTGGCGGAATTTAGGTGGGCTGCTCCAAACCGAACGCCCAAGATGTGACCCCATGAACACTTTAACAAATCCGCGCAAACTCGCCGAGCGCTGGCCGCCGCCGGGCCACGGGCACGGCATGCGGCCGCCGCCGCGGCGCGGCAGCCTGCCCCCGCCGCGGCGCGGCGCGACCGGCGAACCGCTGATCGCGCGCGACGGAACGCCGCTGGTTCTGCGCCCGATCCGCAACGACGACGTCGCTGCCCTGAAACGCTTCTTCGGCCGCCTCACGCCCGAGGAAGTTCGCCTGCGCTTTCTGCATCCGCTCAACGAACTGCCCGACGCATTCGCGCGCCAGCTCTGCGACCTCGATCCCGCGATCGCTTTCGCCTGGGTGCTGGCCGAGCCAGACGATACCGACTACCCCGACCTGCCGATCGAGATTCATGCCGTCGCGCGCGCGCATCTCGATCCGGTGCTCGACCACGCGGAATTCGCGATCGTCGTCGAAGGGCGCTTCGCCCGCCAGGGTCTCGGCACCCTCCTCATGCAGCGCACGATCGCCTCGGCGCGCAAGCTGGGCGCAATCGAATTGTGGAGCGACGTGTTGTTCGAGAACCATGCGATGCTCGAACTCTGCGTGCGGCTCGGCTTCGCGCGCAGCATGTCGCTCAACAACCCCGGCGTCGTCCGCGTCAGCCTCGCTTTGTAGGCCTCCCCCGCGGCCGGCGCGATCATCCATGCGCACTCGTCGGCCTCGGCGCGGCACACCGCCCGATCCGGCTTCCCGCCGAATGCCCCGTGGAATTCGGCGATGTTTGCAGGCAAGCCGTTGACTCGTCGCCGAGCAGACCCCGGCGTAGCACTGAATCGTTGAGCCAGTGGAGCGGACCCGGGTACCCGTCGGATCGCTCTCAACCGCCGGTGTCGTAGAAGAACTGCTCGCGGTCGATCTTGCCGTCGTGCACGTGATAGACGCAGACCTCGCTCATCACCTGCCGACCGAACTGCTTCATCGTCACGTCGAGCACCATCGTCACCGAAAACCAGTTGCCCGCGATGAGCGGTTCGCTGACCTGCATGCCGTGGAACGCTTCGATCATGGCCTGGAACTTGACGCCCTTTTCCTGGATCGCCGCAAGTCCCTGTACGTTGCCGAGCGCACCCGGCGGCAGATTTTCCGGTTCGATGCTGACGGCGTTGTCCGCATACAACTCGGTATGAACTTGCTCGAACTTGCCCTCGCGGCAGAGTTCGACGAGACGCTTGGCGATTTGCTCGACTTTCATGGCATGGCTCCGTCCGACGGGGATCGTCAGCCTACGCCCGCCGGATGACGTTTGCACACCGCGCGCCGCAAGACCGCGCGAGGATGAGGAATCCGACCTGCGTCGACTTTCCGACGCTGCGGCCGATCTGCCGGCGACAGCCTGCCAGTCGATGCAGCCTCGTCAACGCCGCGACGCTCGGCCCGCATCGCGTGCGGCTGTCTCCCCGGTTCCGGTGCCGGCATACCGCGCGGGCGAACGGCCGGTCAGCTTCTTGAAGTCGTTGATGAAGTGGGCCTGATCGAAGTAGCCGAGATCCTGCGCAAGATCGCTCAAGGCCACGCCGCGCACGTCGGCAAGGCGTTCCAGCGCCTCGAAGGTCCGATAGCGCTTGATGACCCAGCGCGGACTCGCACCGACGTAGGTGAAGAAAAGGCGCTGCAAAGCCCGTTCGGTCATAGGCATGCGCCGTGCCAGGTCGCCGACGCGAGTCATCGTCGGATCCTCGACGACCTGCCTTACGGCGTTCCGCGCGAGCTCCACCTTGAAGTCCCGCGCCGGAATGTTTTCACGCAGGAAGAGGCCGGCCGCCCGGACCATGGCGCGATCTCCGCGCGCTGCCAACACCTCCGCCTCGGCGCCCGGCACGCGGGCGAAGACTTCGGCCGCGGCAATCGAGGTGTTGGCGATGACGCGGACGGGACGGCCGAAGAACGAAAAGAAGGCACCGGGATGGAATTTCACCCCGAGGATGCGCCCGGAACCCTTCAATTCGCGGACGAATCGGTTCAGCTGCACGCCGTAGATGCGCGAGCGGCCGGGGGCGAAAACCAGATGCACCGCCGGATGCGGCAAGAGCTCTCTCGTTTGCGGGGCCGCGTTCGCGAAGCTCCAGCGCTCTATCCAGAAATGTTCGACCCAGGGCGCGAGATCCCGCGGCGGCGCATATCGCAAATGCTCATACGTGCCTGGCGGAGGCGAGTGACGCAGCACCCCGCAGCCTTGACCGACGACATCCCGCGTATCCGTCGCCGGGGCGGACGTCAGGTCGTTTTCGCGGTGTCGGCTTTTTCCAATCATGGCGGAAATCCCAATGGGATGATCGTACTTCCACTATCCACTCGGAACCGAGGTTGAAGGCGCAAATGAAAAAAGATCAGACCTTCGCGTCGATCGGCTTGCTCTGCCTGATCGCATGCCTGCCGCTGCCGGTACAGGCGCTCGATCATGGCGCACTGACGACGGTGCGGCAAAAATTCGCCGCATTCAATCAGCACGATGCCGATGCCATCGAGCGCCTCTACGCCGCCGATGCAGCGCTGCACTCGCCGGACTACCCCAACCTGAGCGGCAACAAGCCCATCGCCGACACCTATCGCAAAATCTTCGCCATGATTCCGGACGCCCGCGACGATCTTACGTCGCTCGAGCGCGTCGGAAATCACGTCTATGCGCAGTTCGTCATGACCGGCCACGTCGGCGGCGCGCAGGACAAGCCGATCTCGGTGCGCCTGATGTCCGTCTATACGATCGGGAACGATCGCATCACCGAAGACGACACCTACTATGACCGCAAGATGTAGCACGGCTGGACATGGGAAAGCGCCCGCAGTCCGGCGCCGCTCCCGGATCGGCTATCTGATCGGTTCCACGCGATAGCGGCCGTGCTCGACTACGATCGTCGGCGGAACGCGTTCACGCTCGAAGAAATCATAGGCCGGTTTGAGCTGGCTCCAAAACCCGAACCAGGGCAAATCCTCGGCCGCGGCCAACGCTTCCGCGGTCGGGCGAAACGGGAAGATATGTACGGCGAAAGCGCCTTGGCCGGCACGCAGGGCCGCCGCCGCCAACGTATAGATCTCCTCGATGCCGGCATCGCCCATGGCATAACAGCCGATCGATACGCAATTGCCGTGCACCATCAGCGCACTGCCAGTACGCCCGTTGGCGCGGTCGTAGTCGTTCGGGTAGCCGAGATTGAACGCAAGGTGGTAGTTGCTCATTGGATTGAGCTGCTTCGGCGCCACCGCATAGAAGCCTTCGGGCGCCTGGTTGTCGCCTTCGCGCAGCTTGGGCCCCAAATCGCCGGAGAATTTGCATACGGGATATTCGCGGAACAACGCATATCTCCCGTTGCCTCCGCGCAACCACAGTTCGAGCCGCGCGTCGCGCTTGAAGATGCGCAGATAGACCGGTGCGCCGAAGCGCAAATGGCGGACAGACAGATCGCGTTGGAGTGCCGGCCGCACCCTTGCCGCCGCCTCGCGCGCGCGAATGGAATCGGGAAAATCGGCGGCGATCGCGGGCGGCGTGGTGCTCATCGTAAATATCGGCGCCG
>CBJLOV010000038.1:0-27577 GCA_966424745.1 uncultured bacterium | reverse complement strand
TCGGGAATGACCGCGGAACCGAACCCGTGTAGGGCGGGAGAAGCCGCGCAGCGGCGTATCCCGCCGTTGCCGTGCGTGGCCAGGAAGGCGGGATACGCTGCGCTGCTCCCGCCCTACGTCGGCCGACCAAAGGTCGGCCGCTGCGGTATCAATTACTCGCCGAGCGTAAGCAGCGAGGCGTTGCCACCCGCCGCCGTGGTGTTGATCGTCAAGGTGCGCTCGGTGACGAAGCGCAGCAGGTAGTGCGGGCCGCCGGCCTTCGGGCCGGTACCGGAGAGGCCTTCGCCGCCGAACGGCTGCACGCCGACGACCGCGCCGATCTGGTTGCGGTTGACGTAGCAGTTGCCGACCTTGGCACGCTGGGCGATGTGGGCGATCGTCGAGTCGATGCGGCTGTGGATGCCGAGGGTGAGGCCGAAGCCGGTCGCATTGATCGCATCGATGACCTGGTCGAGTTCGTCGGACTTCCAGCGGATGACGTGCAGGATCGGGCCGAACACTTCGCGGGTCAGCTGCGACAGCGATTTCAGCTCGTACGCGCGCGGCGCGAGGAAGGTACCGTTCCCGGTCTCCGCGCCGAGCGTGACCTGCTTGATCAGCTTGGCTTCCTTGTCCATCCGCGCGGCGTGGTCGGCGAGGTTCTTGCGCGAAGGCTCGTCGATCACGGGACCCACGTCGGTCGAGAGCAGGCCGGGGTCGCCCACTTTCAGTTCGTCCATCGCGCCGGCGAGCATATGAATCACCTTGTCGGCGATATCGTCCTGCACGAACAGCACGCGCGCGGCCGAACAGCGCTGCCCTGCCGAGTCGAAAGCCGAGGCGACCACGTCCTTGACCAGCTGCTCGGGGAGCGCCGAGGAGTCGGCGATCAGCGCATTCTGGCCGCCGGTCTCGGCGATCAGCGCGGCGATCTGCGCGTTGCGCGCGGCGAGCGTGCGGTTGATCGTCCACGCGGTTTCGGTCGAGCCGGTCATGCACACGCCGGCGACGTCGGGCTTGGTCAGCAGCGCGTTGCCGATCATCGAACCCTTGCCGGGCAGGAACTGCAGCACGCCTTCGGGCACGCCCGCTTCGTGCAGCAGTTTCACCGCGGCGTGGCCGATCAGCACGGTCTGGTCGGCCGGCTTGGCGATGACCGCGTTGCCCGCGGCCAGCGCGGCGGCGACCTGGCCGGTGAAGATCGCCAGCGGGAAGTTCCACGGGCTGATGCAGACGAACACGCCGCGGCCGTGCAGCGAGAGCTGGTTCGATTCGCCGGTCGGGCCGGGCAGGTTCTCGGGCTGGAACAGCTTGCGCGCGATCGCCGCGTAGTAGCGGCACATGTCCGCGGCTTCGCGCACTTCGGAGATCGCCGCCGGCAGGGTCTTGCCGGCTTCGCGCACGAGCAGGGCGACGAACTGCGCGCTGCGCTGTTCGAGCAGGTCGGCGGCGTGTTCGAGGATCTTCGCGCGCGAGGCGGCCGGGAGCGCGTCCCATGCGGGCTGCGCGGCGACGGCATTGACCAGCGAGCGGTCGATCGTGGCCGCGTCGGCATGCTGCATCGTGCCGACCTTCTGGCGCCGGTCGGCCGGATTGGTCACGTCCTGCGGCGGCTCGGCGGACTTCGCGCCCGGCACGAGCGGTGTCGCGTTCCAGTCCGCCTTCACTGCGCCGACCGCGTCGGCCAGCGCCTTCAATTCATTGTCGTTGCCGAAGTTCACGCCCATGGAATTCTTCCGTTGTTCGCCGAAAAGACCGATCGGCTGCGGGATACGAGGATGCGGTTTGCTCGCGAAGCCGCGCACGACGTCGACCGGATCGGCGACCAGGTCCTTGATCGGCGTCGACTCGTCGACGATGCGGTTCACGAACGAAGTGTTGGCGCCGTTTTCGAGCAGGCGGCGCACGAGGTAAGGCAAAAGGTCCTCGTGCGAGCCGACCGGCGCGTAGACGCGGCACGGCACGTTGAGGTTGTTCGCGCCGATGACCTCGTCATACAGGTCGGCGCCCATGCCGTGCAGGCGCTGGAACTCGAACGGACGACCCTGCGCGATGTGATGGATGGTGGCGATCGTGTGCGCGTTGTGCGTGGCGAAGGCCGGATAGAAAGCGGCCGGACCGTGCTCGAACAGGCGCCTGGCGCAGGCGAGGTAGGACACGTCGGTGTTCGGCTTGCGCGTGTATACCGGATAGCCGGCATGGCCGCCTTCCTGCGCGCGCTTGATTTCCGAATCCCAGTAGGCGCCCTTGACCAGGCGCACGCAGAAGCGGCGGCCGGTCTTTTTCGCCTGCTCGGCGAGCCAGTCGATCACGAACGGCGCGCGCTTCTGGTAGGCCTGCACGGCGAGGCCGAAGCCCTGATAGCCGTCGAGCGACGGATCGGCGTGCACCGCGGCGATCAGGTCGAGCGAAAGTTCGAGACGGTCGGCTTCTTCGGCATCGACGGTCAGGCAGATGCCCTGCGCCTTGGCGAGCTGGGCGAGGGCGAGCAGCTTCGGCGCCAGCTCGGCATGCACGCGCGCACGCTTGCCGACTTCATAGCGCGGATGCAGCGCCGAGAGCTTGATCGAGATCGACGGCGCGTCGAGGATCTCCTTGAACGGTCCGCGCGCGCCGAGCGCCTTGATCGCATCGACGTAGGCTTGGTAGTAACGCTCGCCGTCCGGCGTGGTCAACGCGCCTTCGCCGAGCATGTCGTAGGAGTAGCGGTAGGCGCGGTTTTCCTTCTCCTGGGCGCGGTCGAGGCCTTCCTTGATCGTGCGCCCCATGACGAACTGGTGGCCCATGATGCGCATCGCCTGGCGCACCGCGAGGCGGATCACCGGCTCGCCCGCGCGGCCGACGAGGCGCTTGAGCGCGCCGGAGAAGTTGCGCTGCGTTTCTTCGGCGAGCGAAATGAACTTGCCGGTCAGCATCAGGCCCCAGGTGCCGGCGTTGACGAACAGCGAATCGCTCTTGCCCAGGTGGGCTTCCCAGTTGGCCTCGCCGAGCTTGTCGGAGATGAGCTTGTCGGCGGTGTCCTTGTCCGGGATGCGCAGCAGCGCCTCGGCGACGCACATCAGCAGCACGCCTTCCTCGGAGGACAGATCGTATTGGCGCATGAACGCCTCGACCGCCGAGGCGTCCTGCGCCTTGGCGCGCACGCGGGCGACGAGTTCGGTCGCGCGCGCGAGGACGAGATCGCGCTCGGCCGCCGGCAGCGCGGCCTGGCCGAGCAGTTCGTTCATCGCTTCGGTTTCGTCGCGGCAGTACGCGGCCGTCATCAGCGCGTGCGCCGCATCCGGCGCCGGGGGAAGTTCGGGACTGAGGATTTCGCTCACGGAAGCTTCGCAAGAGAGGTGCAAGGCCGCACATTCTAGCAGCGCCTCGGGGCGTGGGAAGCCGCGTCGGGTACCACTTCGCCTCTGCTCGGGCCACCGATGGATTGTGCGCCCTACCTTGCCCGTGCCGAACGGGCCTGCCTATATTCGGAACGAGTTTCGATGCGGAGGGCGTCGCCATTCGTAGCAAGCAAAAAGCGACTTCGCTCGTGATCGCGCATCTGGCCGGCGTGTCGCAGCCGACCGTGTCGCGCGCACTGCGCGGCAGTCCGATGGTCAACGAGACGACCCGGCGGCGCATCCTCAAGATCGCCAACGAGCTCAACTACAAGGTCGACAAGCATGCTTCCAGCCTGCGCAGCCAGCAGAGCGGCACGCTGGCGCTGCTGATCTTCGAAGACCCGGCGCCGGACGATTCGCTGATCAATCCGTTCTTCGTCTCGATGCTCGCCTCGATCACGCGCGCCTGCGCGCAGCGCGGCTACGACCTGCTGATCTCGTTCCAGCAGCCGAACAACCACGACTGGCAGGCCAGTTTCGAAGAATCGAAGAAGGCCGACGGCATCATCCTGCTCGGCTACGGCGACTACCTGGATTACCGCGAGCGCCTGAAATTCATGGTCGAGCGCGGCACCCATTTCGTGCGCTGGGGCGCGGTCGCGCCCGATCAGGCCGAGGTCTCGGTCGGCTGCGACAATTTCCAGGGCGGTCGCGACATCACCCGGCATCTGATCGAACGTGGCGGCCGGCAGGTCGCGTTTCTCGGCGACGCGACGGCGTCCTCGCCGGAGTTCCTCGATCGTTATCGCGGCTACTGCGCGGCGGTCGAAGAAAGCGGCGGCAAGGTCGATGCCAAGCTGCAGGCCAGCGCATTCTCGTCCGAGCAGTCCGGCCACGAAGCCGCACAGGCGCTGTTCGCGCGCAAGGCGAAATTCGACGCGATCTTCGCCGCAAGCGATCTGATCGCGATCGGCGCGGTGAAGGCGCTGCGCGAGCACGGTTTGCATGTCCCCGACGACGTCCTCGTCGCCGGCTTCGACGATATTCCGCTCGCCGGCTTCGTCGACCCGAGCCTGACCACGGCGCAGCAGGACACCAAGCGCGCCGGCGTCGTCCTCGTCGACACCCTGCTCAAGCTGATCCGCGACGAGCCGGTGGAGAACCAGGTGATTCCGGTGTCGCTGATGTTGCGCAAATCGACGGCGCGTTGAATTTTCGCCCGTCGTTCCGGCCTTTGCGGGAATGACGGGCAAAGGCGGGTTTTTGTCCACCACTTGCGCGCCGATGAATTCGTATGCATCGACTGGTTTGTGCGTTTGCGCATCACTACGCTTGAGAGTCCCCGGGGAGAGGCTCTTATGCGCGAGAACAAGAAGATATCGTTCGCCCGTCGATCGCTTTCCATCCTGATCGCCGGCGCGGCCATGGCGGGCTGCGCGACGCCGCAGCACGACAATGCGAAGTCCGGGACGGCCGCGGCAAATTGCCCGCCGCCGCCGTTCGCGGAAACGCTGTTCCTGCGCGGCAGGATGAACGACGGCACCCCGCGCGAGGACTACGCGTTCCAGTGGCGCTGCAATGCCTACTTCCTCAACGTCGATCTGCGCGGCGAGCAGAAATTCCGCGTCATCGACTCCAAGCTCGGCGGCGGCGTCGCTTTCGGCGGCCCGGCGGAGACGAACGTGCTGCATGCGGGCGAAGCGTTCGCATTGAAGGGCGGCCCGCGCTCCGGCGGCGGCGAGCTGCAATACGCGTTCGACGGCCCGGCCACGGTCAAGCTCGATTTCGGCGCCAAGGGCGCGGCGGCCAAGCCGACGATCACGATCGGCCCGAAGAGCTTCGTCGACATCGACGAAAAGCCGATCGACGATGCGGTTGCGCTCAGCGTGAAATTCAACTCGCGCGATTTCGCCTACAAGATACCGTTCGGCGCGGTCACCGCGGGCAGCGAAGTCGAGGTCGGCGTGTCCGCGCGTCCGGGCATCAGCAAGATGACCCTGGTGATCGAGAAGCGCCGTCTCGAGGGCTGGCAGGAAGTGCTCGACTACAGCGAGGTCGCGCGCGTGCCGCTCGCGCGCAGCGCGCAGGACGCGAACGAACGCTGGCAGGGCAGCTACAAATTCGACCAGATCGGCGTCTACGGCTACTACTTCGAGTTCGAAATCGGTGGACGCACCTACCTTTATACGAACAACACCGACCCGATTCCGTTCACGCGCGAAGTCGGTTCGAACGGGCTCGGCGCCGTGGTCAATCCGCCGCCGCGCGAACGCATCCGCCGTTTCCGCCAGACCGTCTATCGCGCCGACTACAAAGTGCCGGAATGGGCGCGCGACGCGGTGTACTACTACATCTTCCCCGACCGCTTCCGCAACGGCGATCCGTCGAACGATCCTAAGCCCGGCGTCGACAAGTTCCACGAGGGCACGGTCGAATTCCACAAGAACTGGCTCGACAAGCCCTGGGTGCCGAAGTCCGGCGACGGCTCCGACGATCAGTACAGCAACGATTTCTTCGGCGGCGACCTGAAGGGCATCACCGACAAGCTCGACTACGTCAAGGAACTCGGCGCGAACACGCTCTACATCAATCCGATCTTCGAGGCGTCGAGCAATCACAAGTACGACACGGCGGACTACGGCAAGATCGATCCGCACTTCGGCACCACCGCCGAATTCGAAAACCTCAACCGCGAGGCGGGCAAACGCGGCATCCGCGTCGTCCTCGACACCTCGCTCAACCACGTCGGCCGCGACTCGCTCTACTTCAACCGCTACGGCAACTACCCCGGGCTCGGCGCCTTCGATCGCGGCCGCATCCATCCCGAATCGAAGTATGCGCGTTGGTTCACGTTCTTCCCGAGCGAGAAGAATCCCGATCTGCAATACCAGGGCTGGGCCGGCATTCCCGATCTGCCCGAGCTCGACAAGTCGCAGCGTGCGCTGCGCGACTACTTCTACGGTAGAGACGGCGTGATGCAGCAGTGGCTCGCACGCGGTCTGTCGGGCTGGCGCATGGACGTGGCGCCGTGGATTCCCGACGATTTCTGGCGCGAATGGCGCGCGGCGGTCAAGGCGGCGAAGCCCGATGCGGTGACGGTCGCGGAATCGTTCTTCGATTCGTCGAAGTTCTTCCTCGGCGACGAGTTCGACTCGACGATGAACTACATCTTCCGCAGCACCGTCGTCGCCTACGCGAACGGCGCCAGGGCGTCGGACGTGTATCGCAACATCGAGCTGATGCGCGAGAACTATCCGCCGCAGGCGTTCTCGGCGCTGATGAACCTGATCGACTCGCACGACTCCGCGCGCGCGCTCTACGATTTCGGCTGGCGCGACGAAGCAAAGGACTCGGCGGAAACCGTCGCGCTCGCCAAGCGGCGCCTGCGTCTCGCCGCGTTCTTCCAGATGACCTATCCGGGCGCGCCCGCGATCTACTACGGCGACGAGGTCGGCGTGACCGGCGGCGACGATCCGTTCGATCGCGGAACGTACCCGTGGCCCGATCTCGGCGGCAAGCCCGACCATGACCTGCTCGCCGAATACAAGAAGCTGACCCGGCTGCGCCGCGATCATCCGGTGCTGCGCCACGGCTCGCTCGACGCGCCGGGCCATATCGACGACCACGTCGTCGTCGTGTACCGCCGCGATGAGGGCGAGTGGGCGCTCGTCGCGACCAACAACGACGGCGCGCCGCGCCCGGTCAAACTGCATCTGCCCGGACCGATCGCGGCGACGACCTTCACCGATGCGCTGACCGGCAAGACCCTGGCCGCGGCGGCGGACGGCACGCTCGAACTCACCGTGCCGGCGATGTACGGCAGCGTGCTGATCGCGCACGGCACGGCGCAGCCGAACGTGCACGTGCTGCCGCAAAAACTGAAGATGCCGGGCCTCGATCGCGAGCGCACGGTGCGCGTGTATCTGCCTCCCGGTTACGAGAAGTCGAACAAGCGCTATCCGGTGCTGTACATGCACGACGGGCAGAACCTGTTCGACGCGGCGACGTCGTACTCCGGCGAGTGGGGCGTCGACGAGACGCTCAACGAACTGGCGAAGACGAAAGGCCTCGAACTGATCGTCGTCGGCGTCGACAACGGCGGCGCCGACCGCATCCACGAACTCAACGCCTGGGACAACGCGAAGTTCGGCAAGGGCGAGGGGCGGCAGTACATGGACTTCGTCGTCGGCACGGTCAAACCGTACGTCGACAAGCACTACCGCACGAAGCCCGGCCGCGGCGACACGGCGGTGATGGGCTCGTCGATGGGCGGGCTGATTTCGCAGTACGCGATCGAGCAGTATCCGGGCGTGTTCTCCAAAGCCGGCATCTTCTCGCCGGCGTACTGGCTCGCGGAGCCCGCCGTGTTCGATTTCGCCAAGGCGCAGCCGCCGCGCAAGGACGCCAGGCTGTATTTCTATGCGGGCGGCAAGGAAGGCGACTCGATGCTGCCGGACATGCAGCGCATGATCGAACTGCTGCGTGCGCAGGGGCATCCGCAGAACCGGCTCGACGTGGTCGTCGATGCCGAGGCGCGGCACCACGAGTCGGCCTGGCGTGCGCAGTTCGCCCGTGCGGTGTTATGGTTGTTCGGTCGCAACGGATAGTTCGCTTCGAACGACGGGCAGTGCCTTATGCAGAGCGTGGAAAGGGTCGCGGTGTTCAATCCGCGGCCGCGGATCGAACGACTGCGCCTGCCCGAGGACCGATTCTGCTACGTGATCGACGATGCCCTGGTCGACCCGGACGCGCTCGTGCAGTTCGCCGCGGCGAACCGCGCCGCGTTCAATCCGGTCGATTTCAGCGCCTATCCGGGCCACTACCTGCCGATGCCGGCGCCGTTCACCGCGCTGCTCGATGATTTCTTCGCCCAGCACCTGCGCCGCAAGTTCGATGCGCGGCGCACCGTGCGCGTGCGCTGCCGCCTGTCGATGGTGACCCTGCCGCCGCAGGCGCTGCGGCCGTTCCAGTCGATCTGCCACGCGGACGGGCAGCACATCGAACCGGGGCACAGCATCCAGGCGTCGGTGCTGTATCTGTTCAAGGACGAGAGCCTCGGCGGCACGAGTTTCTACGAGCCCGTGCGTTCGCCGCAGGAGACGGCCGAGCTGTTCCGCGATTCGCAATCGCTGCCGGCGCAGGCGTTCAGCGAGAAATACGGTATCGGGCAAGGCTATATCAACGGCTCGAACGGCTGGTTCCGCCATGTCGGCCGGGTCGCGCCGAAGTGGAACCGGATGATCTTCTACGACGGCAGCATGCTGCATTCCGGCGACGTCTTTGCGCCGGAGAAACTCAGCGCCGATCCGCAGAGCGGCCGCCTCACGTTGAACGGCTTCTTCACCAGCCGGCGCAACGCGGTCTAGCGCATTTTCGATTCGAATGTCGACGCTGTTGTAAGCCGGTAGGTCAAAGATGCTCCAAGAGCTTCGGCCGCGGATTACACGGATCGCACGGATAAAGAAAAATACGGCTTTGCTTTTGCTCGATCCGTGCAATCCGTGGCCAAAAGAGCGCTTTCGAACCGCACAACAGCGACGAGCCGCGTAACGTCATCGCGTTCGATGCGATCAAGGGCAGCGCTTCGCGCATTTTCGATTCGAATGTCGACGCTGTTGTAAGCCGGTAGGTCAAAGATGCTCCAAGAGCTTCGGCCGCGGATTACACGGATCGCACGGATAAAGAAAAATACGGCTTTGCTTTTGCTCGATCCGTGCAATCCGTGGCCAAAAGAGCGCTTTCGAACCGCACAACAGCGACGAGCCGCGTAACGTCATCGCGTTCGATGCGATCAAGGGCAGCGCTTCGCGCATTTTCGATTCGAATGTTGATGCCGTCGTAAGCCGGTGAATCAGAGATGCTCTAGTCGGACTGACATCGCCGAGAATGCTCCCCGGCTCGACCGGTGGCAACGTCGAGATGGGATGGAACTGGTCGGAAAGGACACCGACTGCCGTCCACCGCGAGGACTTCCGTCGCGAGATTCAGCACCGCCAAATCCAGCGAGAGCATTCGCCGAACATCGACCAGCGAATGCCGAGCAGAACAACGCCAGCAAAAATCAGCGGTGCAAAGATACGAAAGGTATGGCGCGTGAGTCGCTCGGGCAGGAACGTGTCGAACAACGGGCCGTCGACCGCACCATATCGGACCGCTACGGCGCTCAAGGGGCATTTGCAGCCGTTGCCCACGAAAACCACGCTTTCCACGGCCAGCAGACCCAGCGAAATCCAAAGCCAGCTGCCGCGGGAGCCGGCCAGGCCGGCGTAGAGGACGCAGACCGTGGCGGCGGTCATCACGGCGTAGATGACCGTGTGAATTGCGCGTATCGCCGCCAAGGGGCGCGACTGCAACAACGGAAACCAGGCAAAGGCAAACTGCGCAGCCAGGCCGATGGCGCCGGGCAGGCTTCGATAGCTTGCAAAGTGTTCGGACAGGGAATGGTGGAAGAGCGTCAGGGACATGCCCAGTTCGACCGCCATCAGCAACACAAAAGCTGCCGCCCCCATGAGGATCCGGGAAGTCGCAGCTTCGCTGATCCGAAAGCGGTTCACGCATCGAGTGCAAACGACCCAGCTGGCGCCGAGGATGATGGGCACTTCCAGCAGGACGGCAGCGGTTTCGCCGATATGCGGGGCGACGACCAATACGCGCATCGCACCCAAGGCAAAACCGAATAGGAACACGATCGCCGAATAAGCCGCGGCCGCCCGGAGGGGCCGCCATGGACGTCGATCGGACCGCGGCGCCCGAAGCGCTGCGGCGACGCGGGCGTCGTCGTCCGCAACGGTCATGGCGGATCGAGCCGGCCGGCGGGGCGAGGCTCGTATCGCCATCGCATATCGAGAAGGGATAAATTCATTTTCACCCGCTCCATTCGTCCGGCGCCGCCTCGGAAGCAGCCGCGCCGCGGATTTTCGTTTGCAGAATATCGAGCGGTTCGACGGTGGATGTTGAGCGAGATCAAACCGCGACGCTTCGGTCGGCGACATCCTCGACAAAGGCTTTTCTCGGATGCGTCATGAACAGGCGAACGATGCTCATCGGGGCCGGCGGCGCGCTCTTCGCGCTCGCAGGCGGTGCGGCCGGTTGGCGAACGGCGGTCGGATCAATGGCCGAGTACGGCTCCTATACCGCGCGGCTCCGCCGCGGCTTGACGCCGGATTTGCAGGACGTCGTTCGCTACGCCACGCTTGCGGCCAACGGCCACAATACGCAGCCTTGGTTGTTCCATGTCGAGGACCGCGCCATCGAAATCCGACCGGATATCCGGCGGCGCACGCCCGTCGTCGATCCGGACGACCACCATCTCTTCGTCAGCCTCGGCTGCGCTGCGGCCAACCTTGCGCTTGCCGCGGCGGCGACCGGCCGGTTGGGCGAGTTGTCTTTCGCCGTCAACGGCGGGGTTCGTTACGACTATCTCCCCGGTGAACCCAGGATGGACCCGCTCGCCGCCGCGATCCCGAGGCGCCAGTCCACCCGCGCCGAATACGACGGACGCGCAGTGGCCGCCGCGGACCTCGCCGAACTCGAGCGCGCGGCAGCGATACCGGGCGTCGGCCTCGCGCTGATCACCGACAGGCCGCGGATGGACCGGGTGCGCGACCTCGTTCTCGCCGGCAACCGGGATCAGATGGGCGATCCCGCTTTCGTCAGCGAGCTCACGCAGTGGTTGCGCTTCAATCCGCGCAGCGCCGCGGCGAGCGGCGACGGGCTTTTCTCGGCGGCAAGCGGCAATCCGACGCTGCCGACGCGCCTGGGAAGGTTCGCCTTCCATCGGCTGTTCGACGCCGCCACGGAAAACCGGAAATACGCGCGCCAGATCGACTCCTCGAGCGGAGTCGCGATCTTCTTCGCCGATCGCCCCGACCCCGATCACTGGATCAAGGTCGGCCAGGCCTGCCAGCGCTTCGCGCTGGCCGCGACGCGATCGGGCCTCAAGGTCGCCTTCGTCAACCAGCCCGTCGAAGTGGCGCGCCTACGCGCCGATCTTGCGGCCATCGCGGGCGAAACCCGGCGGCCCGACCTCGTGATGCGGTTCGGCTACGGTCCCACGCTGCCGTATTCGCCGAGGAGGCCCGTGGTTTCAGTCATGGCGTGATCCCGCGGCGCAGACCGCAATCGACTCGGCGGGCGTTTGCACGCGGCGGCGGGCTGCTCACGGGCAACGAATCGGTTGTCTCGGATTCGGCGATTCCCGATGGAGCTCAAGCCGGTCCGGCAGGATCGCGCAGCGCGCGAACGGTCTGATCGACCAGGGAGTGCATCAGCGCTTCCACCGCCTTCGCGCTGCGGTTGCGCACCGACAGCGCTTCGAACATCTCGAAGCTGGTCAGTGCGAACAGCACATCGACGAGATCGGTGCCGGTCTTGCCTGCGTCCGGCGCCAGCCGTTCGACGAGGACGGTCAGCGCGTTGCGCCGGCGCTCGGTGCGCCGGTGCAGGCTCGCCGCGATGTCCTCGTCCATTTTTATCATCGCGTGGAAGGTCGGCATCATCGATCGGTGCCGCGACCAGAAGCGGCAGAACACGGTGACGAAGCGATGCAGCGCCGTCTGCGGATCGCGCTCGGTGAAGATGCTCGGCAGGTCGGCGAACAGGCCGCCGCGCTCGGCGACGTCGTCGAACACGGCTTCGAGCAGGCCGAGCTTGGATTCGAACTGGTTGTACACGGTCAGGCGCGTGACGCCGGCCTGGCGCGCGACGCCGTCGACGGAGAACGGCGGCAGATCCGCGCCGCCGCCGAGCAGGGTGCGTGCCGCTTCGACGATGCGCGCGCGCGTGGCGTCGGCCGCTTCCGCGCGCAGCTTGCTGCGGTATGGGCGGCGGGTTGCGGCGGGTGCGGCCTGGTTGCCGGCCTTGCGGCGCTTGACATTCATAATTTAGATGTACAGCATGTATATCGAAATTGCCAACGAGGAACCGTCATGTTCCATATCGATCTCATTGTGCTGGCTCGCGCCATCCATGTCATCGCCGGCGTGGCCTGGGCCGGCGCCACTTTCATGCTCGCTTCGGTCGTCATGCCGATCGCCGTGCGCCACGGTGCCGAAGGGGCCGGCCGCTGGATGGGACTGGTCGCGCGCCGCTCGGGCTTGTCCTCCATGATCGCAGCGCTGCTGACCGTGCTTTCCGGCATCTACCTCTTCGCCGCGCTGCACGCGCAGGATGCGTCGAGCGGCGCGCTCGTGCTGAAGACCGGTGCCATCGCGGCGCTGCTGTCGATCGCCGTCGGCTTTTTCTTCGCGCGGCCGGCGGGAATCGAGCTCGGACGCCTGCAGCAGGCCGCCGCGGAAGGTCCGCCGCCGCCGGAGACGCTGCGGCGGATCGAAACGCTGCGCCGCCGTCAGATCACGGGCGCACGCCTCGCCGCCGCGCTGGTCGGCGTCGCCGTGCTCGCCATGGCGGTATTCCGCTACGCAACGGCCATCGTTTGAGGAAGCCGGTGTGATCGCGCTGGACCATTTGATCGTGCGCGTGCGCCGCGCTGCGCTGTCGGCCGAGTTCTACGCGAGCGTGCTCGGTTTCGGACGCGAAGGCCGCCGCGGGCCGTTCGAAGTCATGCGCGTGAACGGCGGCTTCGTGCTCGATCTTCTGGAGGGCGAAGCGCGCGATTCGATGCATCTCGCATTCCGTCTCGACCACGACGAATTCGCGGCGATACACCGGCGCCTGGTCGACCGCGACATCGCGTTCGGCGGCGGACCATTCGACCGCGACGGTGCGATCGGCAGGACGCTCGGCGCCGAGGGCATGGCGGACGCGCTCTATTTCCACGACCCCGACGGCCATAACCTGGAAATTCGCGTCGGCTAGCCGGCGCGTGGATTGGCTCCCGACGAAGAGCGGGGTTCGGCATGCCCCTCGTCTCTTCCGACAACTCGGGACATCGCACTCCACTCCGTCCGCTAGGCCGACTTGAAGACCAGTTCGCGCGCCCGCGCCAACCGCGGCGCCACCATCGGCACGGTCAGCATCGTACTCGCCACGGCCATCAGCAGCAGGGCGGTGAAGGTCTCGTTCGTGATCATCCGTTTGTCGAGGAGGACATTGACGAAGATGATCATGATCAGCGCCTTGGTCTGCAGCAGCCAGCCGATGATCGAGGCTTCCGCGCGCGGCCAGCCGAGCACTTTCCCGGCGAGATGAATGCCGAGCAGCTTGCCGCCGACCGAGGCGGCGAGCAGCACCGCCGCGGCGAGGAAGACCGCCGCGCCGCCGACGTCCCAGTTCGTGCGCAGCCCGGTCGAAAGGAAGAACACCGGCATGAACGCGAGCAGCACATAGCGTCGGAACTGGTCCATGCTGTCCTGATCGAACCAGTCGGCGTCCATGACCGCACCGGCGAGGAAGGCGCCGACCATGTAGTGCAGGCCCGACCAGTCCGCCCCCCAGGCGCAGGCGACGAGCCAGATCAGGGCGGCGTACCAGCGGTCGCGTTCGGCCAGTGCGCGCATGAGCCGGCGGAAGACGATCGTGACGAGGGCGAACACGACGAGGAATCCGGCCTGCCTGCCGACGCGCGCCCAGTCCATGAGGATCACGGCGAGCACGCCCCAGATCGCCACGTCGTCGAGGCTGGCATAGCGCAGGATGCGCTGGCCGATCGGCTGGCGCAGGATGTCGAGCTTCTCCATGAGCAGGATCAGGATCGGCAGCGCGGTGACCGCGCAGGCCATGCCGACGCCGAGCACGAACTGCCAGTCGAGCGCGGCAGGCCCGATCCAGCCCGGAAACATCAGCATGCCCACGGCCACGACGCTGCCGAACGCGAGCGGCGTGCCGAGCGCAAGCCCGGCGGTGACGCCCGATTCGACGCGATATTGCCAGACCCGTTTCAGGTCGAGTTCGATGCCGGCGATGCAGACGAACAGCATCACCGCCCACCAGGCGATGCCGTTGAGCGGCGCGATCACGGCGGGGCTGAAAACGAAGGCGTAGTAGTCGGGGAAAACCTTGCCGAGGATGCCGGGGCCGAGCAGGATGCCGGCGATGATCTGGACGACGACGAGCGGCGCGTAGTAGTCGGTGCGGCCGACGCGCCAGATCAAATACGGCACGGTGAGGATGATCCCCATCGCGATGAGAAAGATTTCGGTCGTGCTGATCGTCGCGTGCATTGCTCCCCCGCTTGAAAGGTTCCGCCAATCCCCGGGCGAAGTGTCATTCAACTCGATGCTTGCGCACAATCCGCGGACGCGGCGTTTTCGCCGCTCAAAAAAAGCCCCGTCCGGCGTCAGCCGGACGGGGTCGTTGGAGGGCGTCAGGGGTAACGCCGTTTAGAACTTGTAGTTGACGCCGAGCAGGACGCGGCGGCCGTACAGCGTGTACTGGCGCGGCAGGCCGGTGGCGGCATCGGTTTCGCGATACGGCTCGTTGAACAGGTTCTGCACCTGCAGCAGGAAGTTGAGCCCCTCGTATTTGCCGGTCTGGATCGTGTAACCGAGCTGGAAGTCGGCGACCGTTTCCTTGTGGATCAAATGCTGTTCCAGATCGGCGCCGAACGCCTGCACTTCGCCGAGGTAGCCCGAGCGGTGGGTGGCGGCCATGCGTACCGAGAAGCCGGCCTTTTCGTAGTAGATCGTCGCCTGCGACACGTACTTCGACAAGCCCGGGAACGACGATGCGGGCGTGCCCGGGCCGTTCGGATTGATCGAGCTGTGCGTGTTCGCGTAGCTGGCCAGGACGCCGAAGCCGTCGAGCGGTTCCCAGAGAATGTCGAGCGGCATCGACGCGGTGAGTTCGTAGCCGCGCATGTAGCCGCCGGTGCCGTTCTGCGGCACGGTCGCCAGGCCGATGTACGAATCCGGCACCAGGCCGTTGAACGAACTCGTCGGCAGGCCGGCATAGTTGAACGGCACGGTCTGGTTGTAGACGTAGGTCTTCAGCGACTTGTAGAAATACGTCGCCGAGACGTAGGCCTTGGTTTCCCAGTACTTCTCGTAGGACAGGTCGTAGGCGTTGGCCAGGAACGGCTTCAGCATCGGGTTGCCGCCGCTGCCTTCGATGCGGCAGATCTTTTTCGGCGCCGTCGGATTGTTCGAATCCGCGCACATCGTGGTGGCGACGCCCGATCCGGGCGTGTTGTTGATGCCGTAGTCGAAGTTGGCGCGCATGTAGTCCATGCGCGGGCGGGCGATTTCACGGCCGGCTCCGAAGCGGAGGAAGTTCTCCTGCGGCATGGTCAGGACGAGATTGAGGCTCGGCAGGAAATTGCTGTAGCTCGTGCCGGCATGCACCGGGTTGGCGACGACCGAGCCCGAGGCCTCGGTCGTGGCGACGGCGTCCGCATGCTGGTTGACGTGGACGTACTGGGCGCCGACGTTGCCGCGCAGCGGCATGTTCGCCACCTCGGTGTCGATGTCGAGCTTGACGTAGGCGGTGCCGACCTTCTCGTTCACCGTCCAGTCTTTGTTGTAGATGTCCTTGTGGGTGAACTGCTGCAGCGTGTAGGTCTGGCGATAGGCGCAGTCGGGGTCCCAGCTGACGATGCTGGGGAAGCCGACGTAGCCGAGGAAGGTCGACGAAGCCACGCAGCTCGACGGCACGCTGACGAACGCGCCGGTGTGGCCCTGGGTGTCGCCCGGCAGGTTCATGAAGTACTCGTCGGAGTGACGGGTCTTCGTGCGCTCGTTGTAGTTGAGGCCGACCGAGGCTTTGCTGATCGGGCTGTTGATGTCCTTGCTCAGATCGACGCGCGCGGCCTTCAGCTCGTCGCTCGTGTTCGGGAACTTGAGATAACCGTCCTGGCCCCAGCCGCCCGAGTCGGTCAGCTTGATCAGGTTCGGATCGGCATAGTTGAGGCCGACGCCGAAGTGCGGCAGGCCGGTGTTCTGATCGATGCTGAAATTCCAGGTGTCGGTCGCGCCAGTGCCTTTCGGCGTGCCGGCGTACTCTTCCATGAGCGACTGCTTGGTCGTGGCCTTGCCGTAGCTCAGGTCGGCCGACGCTTCCCAGCCGTCGCCGAAGCGCAGCTTGTTGTTCCAGCCGATCGAGCGGATCTTGTCGTTGTGATGGTCCACTTCCTCGCGCAGCACGGGTTTCACGTTGGCCCAGGTGCCGCCGACCAGCTCGCCGTTGGAAACGATGGGATTCGACAACACCGTGCCGCTGCCCCAGGGCAGGCCGGCCTCGAAGCCGCCGTAGACGAGCTTCTGGTTGAACTTCGAGTAGTACAGATCGAGGGTGCTCGTGAACTGTTCGTTCGGCCGCCATTCGACCGTGGTCATCAGCGCATCGCGCGTGCCTTCGGTCGAGTCGGCGTAGACCTTGTTGCCGCCCAGCGCCTGTACCGTGCCGCCGGCGGACATGCCCGGCGTGCCCGGAGGGACCGTGACGCCCGTATACCCCCACGATTCCCAACGCGTATCCTGGGTCGGCGACTGCAGTCGCGCATAGCCGATGGCGACGCCGAGGGTGCGGTCGAGGTACTGGTCGATGTACGAAGCGTTGAAGCGATAGCCCTTGGAATCGGTGTTCGCGTTGACGCTGCTGTTCGACAGCGCTTCGCCGCGCAGGCCGACCTGAATAGTCTGTTTGTTGTAGTCGAGCGGGCGCACCGACTGCATCGCGATCGTACCGGCGATGCCCTGACCGACGAGCGAGGCTTCGGGGGTCTTGTAGACGACCACGCCGCTGAGCAGTTCGGACGGGTACTGGTCGAACTCGATCGCGCGATTGTCGCCGGTCGACACCTGTTCGCGGCCGTTGAGCAGGGTGCCGGAGAAGTCGCCTGCGAAGCCGCGCAGGCTCACCGTCGAAGCGCGGCCGGCGACGCGCTGGGCGGCGAGGCCCGGCAGGCGCGCAAGCGATTCGGCGATCGAGTTGTCCGGCAGCTTGCCGATGTCCTCGGCGGAAATCGCCTCGACGATCTCGTTCGAATTCTGCTTGACCGAAATCGCGCGCTCGATGGCGGCGCGCACGCCGGTCACCTTGATTTCGCCGAGTTCGGCCGTGTTGTCTTCGTTCTTCTTGGTTTCGTCCGCGCCGGGCGTGGCAGCCGCCGGGGCGGGAGCGTCCGCCGCGCGCAGCGGATGTACGTAGCCGACCAGTACCGACGCCACGGCGAGCGCCAGCAAATTACGCTTGAGTGTCATGTGTCCTCCCCGAATGGTGATCGATGGGTGTGGGCTTCGCTGCCCGCCCTGCCAGTTTTTCTGGCGTTTTTTAGTCTGCGAAACGACCGGCTCTCCGAGCCGGATTTCACGCGGTTTTAACCTGCATCTAGCCTAGTCGCGCCGCCGCGCGCTTACAATTTCTTGCATACGTATTCATTGAACTCCCGCATTCGTATGCGGCAGATTCGGTGTGGCCGATCGGCCATCATCGGGCCGACGAAAACCCGGGGAGAGACAAGGGATGCAATCGATTACAAGGCGCTCGTTCGCCGCGCTGTTCGCCTGCGGCGCGAGCCTGCAGGGACACGCGGCCTGGCAGGCGGTCGGCGCCGTCACCGCGACGACGCAGTCGGGCGACCAGGTGAATTTCGCGACGGCCAGCGGCGCACAGGTCGCGGTCGGTTTCCTCGGCCCCGACGTGGTGCGCGTGCGCATGAGCCCGGGCGGCCAGTTCGGCCGCGATTTTTCCTATGCGCTCGCCGGCGCGGCGCCGTCCATGGCGAAGCTCGAGTTCGAAGACGGCGCCGAGCGTGCCGAATTGCGCGCGGCAGCGGGCGGTGGCGCGCGCGTCGTCGTGCAGAAGAGCCCGGTGTTGTCGATCACGGTCTACGACGCGCAGAACCACGTCGTCGCCGCCGATGATCCGGCCCGGCCGCTTTCCTTCGACGCCGCGACCGGGGCGGTCGAGACGTCGAAGCAGCGCGGCGCCTACGAGCTCTATTACGGCTTCGGCGAGCAAGCGCTGCCGATCTCGCGCGAGCAGCAGTACCTGGTCAATTGGAACACCGATTCGTACAAGTACGCGGTCGGCACCAATCCGCTCTACCAGACGATTCCGTTCTTCATTGCCGTGCGCGACGGCCGCAGCTACGGCGTGTTCTTCGACAACACCTGGCGCAGCACCTTCGACATGGGCAAGACCGATCCGCGCCGCTACCGCTTCGGCGCCGACGGCGGCGAGCTGAACTACTACGTCTTCACCGGCGGCGCGGAGCGTTCGCCCGCGAACGTGCTGCGCGACTACACCCGGCTGACCGGGCGCACGCCGCTGCCGCCGCTATGGGCGCTCGGCTACCAGCAGTCGCGTTACTCGTATATGTCGCAGGCCAAGGTCGAAGAGATCGCGCGCACGTTCCGCGAAAAGAAGATCCCGGCCGACGTGATCCATCTCGACATCGACCATATGGACGGCTACCGCGTCTTCACCTGGAATCCGCAGACGTTCCCGGAGCCGAAGAAAATGTTGGCCGGCCTGCATCGCGACGGTTTCCATGCGGTGACGATCGTCGATCCCGGGGTCAAGTTCGACGACAACTACGCTGTGTACCGCAGCGGCCGCGAGGCGGGCGTCTATGTGCGCGATGCCGCGGGCGAGGAACTGCACGAGAAAGTCTGGCCAGGCATCTGCGCGTTTCCCGATTTCACCGATCCGAAGGCGCGCGCCTGGTGGGGCGGGCTGTACCGGAAACCCCTCGAGGAAGGCGTCGACGGCTTCTGGAACGACATGGACGAGCCGGCCGTATTCTCCGCCGACGATTTCCGGCAGCCGGCGCTGGCGCAGGGACCGCAGAAAACCTTCGCGCTCGACGTGAAGCACGCCGGCGACGGCGATCCCGGTACGCACGCGCGCTACCACAACGTGTTCGGCATGCAGATGGTGCGCGCCACGTTCGAGGGCCTGCACGAACTCGCCCCCGACAAGCGTCCGTTTGCGATCACGCGCGCGGGCTATGCGGGCGTGCAACGCTATTCCGCGGTGTGGAGCGGCGACAACGATGCGACCTGGGACCATCTCGCCCTGACGATTCCGCTGCTGACCAATCTGTCGATCTCGGGCGTGAGCTTCGTCGGCGCCGACGTCGGCGGCTTCGCCGCGACGACGACGCCCGAGTTGTATACGCGCTGGCTGCAGGCCGCCGCGCTGACCCCGTTCTTCCGCACTCATTCGGCCAACGACACCGAGCAGCGCGAGCCGTGGACTTACGGCGGCGACTACGAGCGCATCAACCGCGCGTCGATCGAACTGCGCTATCGCCTGCTCCCGTACCTCTACACCCTGTTCGCGCAGAACGAGACGAGCGGTCTGCCGCCGCTGCGCCCGCTCTGGTTCCATTACCCGCAGGACGTCGACGCGGCGCTGATCGCCGACGAATACCTCGTCGGCCGCGACCTGCTCGTCGCGCCCGTCGTCATCCAGAACCAGCGCGCGCGCAAGGTGTACTTCCCGCAGGGCGACGCCTGGATCGACTGGTGGAGCGGTGCGCGCCACGAAGGCGGCAAGTCGGCCATGATCGATGCCCCGCTCGACCGCCTGCCGCTGTTCGTCCGCGCGGGTGCGGCCATTCCGACCCAGCCCGTGATCCAGCACACCGGCGAAATGAAAAACGTGCCGCTGACGATCGCGATCGCCACGGGCGCCGCCGGATCGAGCGAGGTCTACCAGGACGCGGGCGACGGTTACGCCTACCGCAAGGGGGCGTCGCGCACGATCAAGGTCGTCGCGAGTGCGGACAAGGTGCGGCTGGAGATTCCGAAGTCGGCGGCTTACCAACGCGTTACCGCGGTCGAACTGCTCGGCCTCGATGCGGCGCCGTCCATGATCGCGATCGACGGCAAGGCCGTGCGCGATGCCGCATTCGACGCGGCGAGCAAGCGCCTGCGCGTTGCGCTGCCGAACGAGAACGTCAAGGAAATTTCGTTCGCTCGTTGACCGCGAGGCCGCTTCTTCCGCCTCCCCCTTCAAAGGGAGGGTTCCAGCCAGGAGCAAGCGCGTCGGCGTTATGCCGGTTCTTTCACGCGCAGCACGTAGGGCGGGAGAAGCCGCGCAGCGGCGCATCCCGCCGCTGCCGTATCCGTCAAGAAGGCGGGATGCGCTTCGCTTCTCCCGCCCTACGCGGGCTCCTGCACGCGCAGCGTGCACAACCCGGCCAAAATCAGACTGACTCCGCCGATCGCCAGCGCCCCGATCGGCGCGCCCGCGAAGAACGTCTTGAGCAGGAAGCCGAGCAGGCTCGCCGCGAGCAACTGCGGAATGACGATGAAGAAATTGAAGATGCCCATGTACACGCCCATCTTCCGCGCCGGCACACTGTCCGAAAGCAGGGCGTAGGGAATCGACAGGATCGACGCCCAGGCGCAGCCGACGCCGACCATCGAGGCGATCAGCCAGTGCGGGTCGCGGATGACGAGAAAGGACAGCAGTCCCGTGCCGCCGAGGCAGAGATTGACGAGATGCGAGACGCGCAGGCCGAACCGCTGCGTCATTGGCGGGATCAGGATCGCGGCGAGCGCGGCGAAGCCGTTGTACGCTGCGAACAGCACGCCGACCCAGTTTGCGCCCTCGTTGTAGGCGGCGCCGGCGGTGTCCTTCGCGCCGAAGTGGACTTCGGTCACCGCGCCGGTCGTGAAGATCCACATCGCGAACAGCGCGAACCACGAGAAAAACTGCACGACGGCGAGCTGGCGCATCGTCGGCGGCATCGTGTGCAGATCGGTGACGATCTCGCTGAACAGGTTGCGCGAGTCGAGCGCGCTGACGACGAGCTGGATCAGGCCGTAGGCGAGGATCATGCCGGCGAGCAGATAGAGCTGCTCGTCGACGTGGCTGAAGTAAACGACGGCGACGGCGGCGATGCCGCATGCGGTCCAGATCGTTCCGGCTCTGCGCAGCCGCGCCGGACTCTGCGGATGGTCTCGCACCGGCGTCGAATCGGCGAATCCGCCGAGCACGTCGGGCGGATATTCCCGCGTCGACAGCACCGTCCAGCCGATCGCGGCGAACAACACGGCCGCGCCGGCATAAAACGAGTACTTCACCGTGTCGGGAACGATGCCGGCGGCGGCCGTGTTGGCGACGCCGATCTGGGCGAACAGCCACGGCAGGGCGCTGGCGATGATCGAGCCGGCGCCGATGAAGAAGCTCTGCATCGCGTAGCCGGCGGGCCGCTGCGCGGTGGGCAGCTGGTCGCCGACGAAAGCGCGGAACGGTTCCATCGAGACGTTGATCGACGCGTCGAGAATCCAAAGGATGGAAGCGGCGATCCACAGCAGCGGCGAGTTCGGCATCGCCAGCAGGGCAAGCGAGGCGAAGATCGCGCCGGCGAGGAAATACGGCCGGCGCCGGCCGAGCGCATTCCAGGTGCGGTCGGAGCAGTAGCCGATGATCGGCTGGACGAGCAGGCCGGTCAGCGGTGCGGCGATCCACAGCGAGGGAATCGCATCCATGCTCGCGCCGAGCGTGGAGAAGATGCGGCTCGCGTTCGCGGTCTGCAAGGCGAGGCCGAACTGCAGGCCGAGAAATCCGAAACACATGTTCCAGATCTGCCAGAAGGACAGGGTGGGTTTGGTGGTCATGAATTTCGGCTTGATGCGTTAAGCCCTCCCCTTCAAGGGGAGGGTTGGGTGGGGATGGTCGTGGTGTCGGCCGCCGCAGTGCAAACACATCCCCATCCCGGTCTTCCCCTTGGAGGGGAAGGAGAAAAAGCGCGCCCTCGTCACGGCAGCGGCACGATGCGCAGTTCGCCATAGTCCGCTTCGTTGACCGGGCCGCCTTCGCCGCCCTGTTCGCCGGTGTAGAGCTTGTTGCGCGACAGGAAGCTCATGTTGAAGCCCTGTTCGAGCGCGAAGCGGCATTCCTTCCCGGCCTTCGCCTCGAACACGACGGCAGTGGACAGATCCTTTGCCGCACTGTGCGGCATCACGATCGGCGCGTTCTGTTTCGGCCGACCCGCGCAATCGATCGCAAGCTGCTTTACCGCCGCAGTGACGCCGGTATTGATCGGGCCGTGTTCGTTTTCATAGGCGAGGCGCAGTTGATAACGTCCGTCGCGCTTTGCCGTCCACGTGCGCGGCCAGGCGCCGCCGATCTCGTCGAACTGGCCGAGGTGGACGATCGGGCCGGGCAGCGATTCGAGCAAGGTCGACGGATCGACGCGCGTGGTCCATAGGCTCTGCAGTACCGCCGTGTCGGCGATCTCGATGCTCTTCAGCGGCCGGCCGCCGCCGGGTTGCCAGGTCTGGGCAAGCTTGCCGTCGAGCCAGAAGCGCACCGGCGCGTGGCTGCCGTCGGTGACCTTCGGCGCGGTCGGGACGATTTCCGGCGTGTCGGGCGCGAATTGCGCCGCGTTGAGCTTCAACGGCGTGGGCGCGGCGTGGATGCCGCGCAGGGTGACGTGCACGTTCTTGCCGTCGCGCTGGGTATCGCCGGCCACAAGCAGGCCGTCGTCTTTGCCGAGGTGTGCCGGCCGGGTCAGCACGATCTCGCGATCCGACAGGCGCAGGCGGATTTCGCTGCGCTCGCCGAACAGCATCGGCACGAGCTCGGCCGGGATCTTCGGCTCGACCCGGTCGCCGTCGACGCCGAACACGCCTTCGACGATCGCATCGAGCATCGCCGCGACCGACCAGAGCTGGCGCGGCGAGTTGACCACGGGGCCGCTCCACTTGCCGTCCTCGACGTGCACGGCGCCGCTGACCAGTTCGTAGTTCTCGTAGTTCGAGCCGGCCAGCGCCGCGCCCTGCAGGATCGAGCGCAGCTCATGTGCGATGCGGTTCGCGTCGTCGAGCTTGCGCGCGGCGCGCAGCGCGTAGGCGGAGACGAACGGCCAGATCGCGCGGTTGTGGTAGATCGCCGCGTCGCGGTGCTCGGGCCAGACCACCGGGCTGCCGGCCGGCCAGGTCGGATAGTTCGCCAGCGCCTTGCGCGCGCGCTCCGGCGTAGGAATGTCGGCGAGGATGGCAAGCGCGGTGCCGAGCAGGTCGTAGGCTTCGATCGTCTGCGGCGCTTCCGCCGGACCGACGTAGCTCATATAGAGGCCGCGATCCTCGCGCCAGAAATGCCGGTCGATCGCGCTGCGCAGGGCGTCGGCATCGCCGCGGTACTGCGCGGCGGCGGCCTCGTCGCTGCGCGCCTTGGCCATCTTCGCCGCAAGGACGAGTGCTTCGTAGTGCAGCACGTTGGTCGACAGCGCATACGACTCGGCGATGAAGCGCACGTTCTTTTCGGTCCAGACCGGATAAGTCTGTTCGCGCCAGTCGAGGAACGAGGTTTCGCCGCGGTACAGGCCGGCCTGCGCGTCGAAGACGTATTGCCGGTCCTGGGCAAGGGTGTCCTTCAGCGCCTTGTAGGTCTTCTCGGCGAAGGCCTGGTCGCCGAGCAGACGGCGCGCGCCGAGAAACCAGACGACGCGGTCGGTCGAGATCGGCCAGCTGCCGCCCGAACCGGTGTCCTGGACGACGTAGAGTCCCTGCGTCGCGGACGGTTCGCGCACGTCGGAGAGCTTGAATTCGAGCGTGCGCCGTGCCCGCGCCGGGTCGAGCCAGCCGAGCGCGAGGTCGATCGAGTAGGCCGAGTCGCGCGTCCACACGAAGGGCCATTTCACGCCGGTGACGAAGCAGTCGCACGGAATCGGCTTGCCGTGGTTGTAGGCGCCGTCGACGAGCTGTTCGGTGCGCGCCTCGGCCGCTTCGGCCTGGGCGAGCGCAAACAGGGCGTCGACGAGCGGGCTTGCGGTTTCGCTGCGCAGCGGTTGGATTGCGATCGTGCGCGCGCTGCCGTTCGCGTCGAGGCGGTAGCCGTTCTTCTCCGCCTTGGCCGTCGCCGTGCGGTCGGCGAACGCAAGCGACGTCTGCCAATCGTCGCCGGCCGCTGCGAGAAGACCCGGAATCAGCGCAGCGGCGAAGAAAACGGGAGCGAATCTCATGAGGTCGCGTCTCGACTATTCAGTGGGAGACGCGAGCATAGATCACCGCATGCGCCCCGAGCAGCATCCGCGCCGCATCGATGCGGCCGTTGCGCGGGCCCGGACAGTCGAGCTGCTGCAGCCGCAGGCCCTGCGGCACGGGCGCGGACACTTCCGCGTGGCCCAGATTGAGCGCGACGAGGAGGGTTTCGTCCCGGTGCGTGCGGGTGAACATCAGCAGCGGTTCGTCGGCGTCGAGGAAACGGATGTCGCCGAGCACCAGCGCCGGCTGTGTTTTGCGCCAACGCAGGAAATGACGGAACGCGTTGAGCGGGGAACCCGCGTCCGCTTCCTGCCGCGCCACCGCGCGTTCGCGATGTGCGGCCGGTACCGGCAGCCAGGGCTTGCCGTCGCTGAAGCCGGCGCCGTCGTCGTCGAGCCAGGGCATCGGCGTGCGGCAGCCGTCGCGGCCCTTGAAGTTGGGCCAGAACGCGATGCCGTACGGATCCTGCAGCGCCTCGAACGGCACGTCGGCTTCGGGCAGGCCGAGTTCCTCGCCCTGGTAGATGCAGACCGAGCCGCGCAGCGAGCCGACCAGGGCGGCGAGCAGCTTGACGAAATCGAGCGAAGGCGCACGGCCGCCCCAGCGGCTCGTCGCGCGCATGACGTCGTGGTTGGACACGGCCCAGCACGGCCAGCCTTCGTCGACCTTGGTTTCCAGCGTCTCCACCGTGCGTCGGATATAGCCGGCGGAGAAGTCGTCGACGAGCAGCTCGAAGCTGTAGCCCATGTGCAGACGGCCGGCGCGCGTGTACTCGGCCGTCGTCGCGAGGGAGTCCTCGGAGGAGATCTCGCCGAGCGTGGTCACCCCGGGGTATTCGTCGGTGAGGCGGCGCAGGTCCTCGAGAAAGCCCAGGTTCTCCGGCCGCGTGTTGTTGTAGTAGTGATACTGGAACGCGTAAGGATTGTCCGGCGAGAAGCCGCGCCCGACGCGCTTGTCGGCCGGCTTCGCCGGGTTGTCGCGCAGTTGTGCGTCGTGGAAGCAGAAATTGATCGCGTCGAGGCGGAATGCGTCCACGCCCTTGTCCAGCCAGAAGCGCAGGTTGGCCAGCGTGGCCGCGCGCACCTCGGGATGGTGGAAATTCAGATCCGGCTGAGCGGCGAGGAAGTTGTGCAGGTAATACTGCGCGCGGCGCGGCTCCCAGCGCCAGGCGACGCCGCCGAACAGGCTCATCCAGTTGTTCGGCGGGGTGCCGTCCTCGCGCGGTTCGGCCCAGACGTACCAGTCCGCCTTCGGATTGGTGCGGTCCTCGCGGCTTTCGCGAAACCAGGCGTGCTGGATCGAAGTGTGGCTGAGCACCTGGTCGATCATCACTTTCAGGCCGAGCGAGTGCGCCTTGGCCAGCAGGCGGTCGAAGTCGGCCATCGTGCCGAACAGCGGATCGACCTCGCGGTAGTCGGCGATGTCGTAGCCGAAATCGGCCATCGGCGACTTGAAAAACGGGCTGATCCAGATCGCGTCGACGCCGAGGCTGGCGACGTAGTCGAGCTTTTCGATGATGCCGGGCAGGTCGCCGACGCCGTTGCCGTCGGTGTCGAGGAAACTGCGCGGGTAAATCTGATAGATGACGCAACCGCGCCACCACGGCGCTTCGATGCTGATTGAATCGGCCATTGCAAACCTCTCCCCGCGGCGGCGTTGCGCAGGGCGCACGCGGCCTTGTTCTTGGCCCGGAAGCTTAGCGCGCGGCATGCGCGTGCGAAGAAACCTGCATACGTATTCGGTGCGGTCTCGGGCGGATCGGCCGGCTGCCGGCGGCGACGGGGCGAGTCAAAATGTCGCAGCATCGGCGTGCAAGGATGGGCGCCGGCATCGAAAATCCGGCGCGCGGAAAGCGGAGAAACCTTATCGTCTCTTGCCCGGTCTCGGCGCGCTCACTATCATTTATGGGCTGTAATGGCTTGGCGCGCGATGGACGAGACGCTGAAAGCGGGGTCGACGCTGCCGGCAAGGCTACTGATCCTGCCGCATCGTTCCCTGACGCGCGCGGGCCTTTGGCTGTTTCTCGCTCTGCAGAGTATGGCTGCAGGGGGTTTCTCCGGCTTGGCGGCGTGGCGCGGCAACGTGTTCGCGCCGTTCTTCGCCGTGCTGGAACTGGGCGTGGTGGCGTATGCCTTAAGCCGTGTCTGGCGCAAGAGCGCCGCCGGCGAAGTGATTACGTTGAGCGCGTCGGTGGTGGAAGTGGCGCGCACGGACGGCGGCATGGAGCCGATGCGCTTCCATCCGTACTGGGTGCGCCTGGAGCTGGAGCCGGGCCGCCGATTCGGCTGGCCGAACCGGCTCTTGCTGCGCTCGCACGGGCGTGAAACGGAGATCGGCCGGTTCTTGAACGAGGCCGAACGCGCGGTGCTGGCGCGGCAGTTGGACGGACTGCTGGCGCAGGCGCGGAATGCGGTAAGCGCAGACGGTGGGATTGAAAAGCGGTAGCGGACGAGGCGGATTTTTATTGAGAAGTGCAGCCCCGGATGGCTGCTTCTTGACTTTCGCGGTCAGGGACGAACGCTCAAATACAGGTGACGAATGATGCGAGTTGTGGGCAAGTGGGGATTGGGCGCCGTGCTGGCGGCAGGCTGGTCGTGGGCCATGGCGGCGGCCGAGCGTGCGCCTTGGCAGCTCAACATGCACCCGGGCGTGACCCAGAGTTCGCATGAAGCCTACGAGCTGCACATGCTCGCGCTGGGCATCTGCGTGGCCATCGGCATCATCGTGTTCGGCGCGATGTTCTACGCGATGTTCAAGTTCCGCAAATCCAAGGGCGCCGTCGCCGCGACCTGGTCGCACAACACCGTCGCCGAAACGATCTGGACGATCGTGCCGATCCTGCTCCTGATCGTCATGGCCTATCCGGCGACCAAGGTGCTGATCAACGAGGCCTACACCAACGAATCGCAGATGACGGTGAAGATCACCGGCTATCAGTGGAAGTGGGGCTACGACTACGTCAATTGGGGCGACAAGCCCTACCACGTGCGCTTCGTCTCCAAGCTCGACGGCGCCAGCGACCGCACGCGCCAGCTGCACTCGGGCCTCGATCCGAAGGACGTGAAGAACGCGCAGGGCGAGAACACCTACCTGCTCGACGTCGACAAGCCGCTCGTGCTGCCGACCAAGACCAAGGTGCGCTTCGTCATCACCGGCGACGACGTGATCCATTCCTGGTGGGTGCCGGCGCTCGGCTGGAAGTCCGACGCCATCCCCGGAATCATCAACGACACCTGGACGAACATCGCCGAGCCCGGCATCTACCGCGGCCAGTGCGCCGAGCTGTGCGGCCAGGACCACGGCTTCATGCCGATCGTCGTGAAAGCGGTCCCGCCCGAGGAATTCAAGGCCTGGCTCGACCAGCAGGAAGCGGCGCAGAACGCTCCCGCCACGCCCGCCGCTGCGCCGGTCGCGCAGCAGACTTCCCCCGCTGCGCCG
>CBJLOV010000037.1:0-27840 GCA_966424745.1 uncultured bacterium | reverse complement strand
ATGTGCAGATGCAGGATTTTTCCCGCGTGTTGCTTGTTGTTCACCCTCTGACCCCGTAGCTGCCGTACTTCACGTGCGCTCCCGACGAATCGCTTCTTCCCCAAGAAGCAACTCAACGCGCGATCTCCGATTACGCTGACATGTTAGACCATCCTCGGTTTAACGAAATGTGCATTTACTAAACTTTACCGATGTTCACACTTGTGGATTCGGCATGGGCGACGACGCGCATGCGAACGCCCCCGCGTTCCATCCGGCTGTTCGGGCAGCAAGGCACCGTGGCGAGCACGAAGCTCACGCAGCGCTCGGGTTGGGATTTGTGGACTGCTGCGCGCCGTCTCGAGCTTTGTCGAGAAGGGCGCGCAGCCGGCAGCTGACTGCCTCCTAGTCGCGTTGGATCACACCGTCAACGGATTGGGTTTGTCCGCATCGATCTTCCAAGTCTTGATCGCGCGGGCGACGTCCTTGGCGCTCATCTTGCCTTCGGCCGCGAGCGCGGCGATCGCGGCGTGGGCGATGTAGTAGCGGTCGACTTCGAAGAAGCGGCGCAGATTGTCACGCGAATCGCTGCGTCCGTACCCGTCGCAGCCGAGCACGGTGTACTTCTTGCCGTCGGGCATGAAGGCGCGGATCTGGTCGGCATATTCGCGCACGTAGTCCGTTGCGGCGACGGCGGGACCGGCGCGGTCGGCGAGGCATGCGGTCACGTGCGGAATGCGCGGCTTGTCTTCCGGGTGCAGACGATTCCAGCGTTCGGCGTCGAAGCCGTCCTTGCGCAGCTCGCTGAACGACGGACAGCTCCAGATGTCGGCGCTGACGCCGAATTCCTTTTCGAGCAGTTCGGCCGCGGCGATCGCCTCGCGCAGAATCGTGCCGCTGCCGAGCAGTTGTACGCGCGGCTCGTTCTTCTTCGGTTTGCCGGCATCCTTGAACAGGTACATGCCCTTGATGATGTCGGCCTCCACACCCTTCGGAAGATCCGGATGCGGGTAGTTCTCGTTCATCACGGTGACGTAGTAATAGACGTCTTCCTGCTCCTGCATCATCCGCCGCGTGCCGTCCTGCATGATGACGGCGACCTCGTACGAGAACGTCGGATCGTAGGCCTTGCAGTTCGGCACGTTGCCGGCGAACAGGTGGCTGTGGCCGTCTTCGTGCTGCAGGCCCTCGCCGTTGAGCGTGGTGCGGCCCGAGGTGCCGCCCACGAGGAAGCCACGGGCGCGCATATCGCCCGCCGCCCAGGCCAGATCGCCGATGCGCTGGAAGCCGAACATCGAGTAGTAGATGTAGAACGGCAGCATCGGCACGTTGTTGACCGAATAACTCGTCGCCGCGGCGATCCATGCGCTCATCGCGCCCGGTTCGGTGATGCCTTCCTGCAGCACCTGGCCCTTGATGTCCTCGCGGTAGTACATCAGCTGATCGGCATCCTGCGGCCGGTACTTCTGCCCGAACGGCGCATAGATGCCGATCTGGCGGAACATGCCTTCCATGCCGAACGTGCGCGCCTCGTCGGCGACGATCGGCACGATGCGCTGGCCGATGGCCTTGTCGCGCAGCAGCAGGTTGATGCCGCGCACGAACGCCATCGTCGTCGAAATCTCGCGGTCGCCCGTGCCCTTGGTGATCTGCTCGAACGCCGAGAGATCGGGCGCCTGGAACGATTCGCTCTTGCGTCGCCGCTGCGGCAGGAAGCCGCCGAGCGCGGCGCGGCGCTCGAGCATGTACTTCACCTCCGGCGAATCCTTGCCGGGGTGGTAGTACGGCACCTGGTCGACCTTGTCGTCCGGAATCGGGATACGGAAGCGGTCGCGGAACGCACGCACCGCCTCGTTGTCGAGCTTCTTCTGCTGGTGCGTCGGATTGAGCGATTCGCCCGACGCGCCCATGCCGTAGCCCTTGACGGTCTTGGCCAGGATCACGGTCGGCATGCCTTCAGTATTGACCGCTTCGTGGTAGGCCGCATAGACCTTGTGCGGATCGTGGCCGCCGCGGTTGAGGCGCCAGATGTCGTCGTCGGAGAGGTTGCGCACCATCTCCAGCGTCTCCGGATACTTGCCGAAGAAATGCTCGCGCGTGTACGCGCCGCCGAAGGCCTTGCAGGCTTGGTATTCGCCGTCGACCGTTTCCATCATCAGCTTGCGCAGCACGCCCTTGGTGTCGCGCGCGAGGAGCGGATCCCAATAGCTGCCCCAGATCAGCTTGATGACGTTCCAGCCGGCGCCGCGGAACACGCCTTCGAGCTCCTGGATGATCTTGCCGTTGCCGCGCACCGGGCCGTCGAGGCGCTGCAGGTTGCAGTTCAGCACGAAGATCAGGTTGTCGAGCTTCTCGCGGCCGGCGAGCGAGATCGCGCCGAGCGTTTCCGGCTCGTCCGATTCGCCGTCGCCGATGAAGCACCAGACCTTGCGATCGCTCTTCGGGATCAGCCCGCGGTTTTCCAGGTAGCGCATCACGTGCGCCTGGTAGATCGCCTGCAGAGGGCCCAGGCCCATCGACACGGTCGGCACCTGCCAGTAGTCCGGCATCAGCCAGGGATGCGGGTACGAGGACAGGCCGCGGCCCTTGCCGACGACTTCCATGCGGAACAGGTCGAGCTGGTCCTCGCCGATGCGGCCTTCGAGGAACGAGCGCGCGTACACGCCGGGGCTCGAATGGCCCTGATGGAACACCAGATCGCCCGGGTGATTCTCGCTCGGCGCACGCCAGAAGTGATTGAAGCCGACGTCGTAGAGGGTCGCGCTCGAGGCGAAGCTGGCGATGTGACCGCCGAGATCGCCCGGCTTGCGGTTCGCGCGCACGACCATCGCCATCGCGTTCCAGCGGATCAGGCAGCGGATCTTCCATTCCATTTCCGAGTCGCCCGGGCTCTTCGCTTCCAGGTGCGGCGGGATGGTATTGATGTACTCGGTCGTCGGCTGGAACGGCAGGTGGCCGCCCGCCCGGCGGGTGGCGTCGACCATTTTCTCGAGCAGGAAGTGCGCGCGTTCCGGGCCGTCCGCGCCGATCACCGCGTCGAGCGATTCGGTCCATTCGCGCGTTTCGATGGGATCGATATCCTGGCTGAGAATGTCGTCGAGCTTGTTCATGGTCTTACTCCCTCCGCAAATGTCCCACACGGGCGCGTGATTTGATCGATATGACTGCGCCGCCAAGTCTAACCGACCGTGCTCGCCGTGGCACGCAGTGAAAGCGCGGGTTTTGCGTAGCGTCCGTGCACGCGCTATGTTTCGAGGCATGGTCGGAATCTTTTGGAGTAGCGGGCACGACCGTGGTGCGGCGTGCGGACGAATGCGATGAACGCATCCACCCACGATCCCGTCCGCGACCGGCTTGTCGCGATCGAGGCGCAAATTCGTACCGGCGAGCTTGCCGCCGCCGCCGCTGAGCTCGACCGCGCCCGCGCGGCAGCGCCCGGCGATGTGCGCGTCTGCCTCGTGGAAGCCGCGCTGGCGCGCGCCGAAAACGACGTGGTGAAGGAAATCGCCGTGTTGAAGCGCGCGATCGCGCTGGCGCCGCGCTGGCCGGTCGCGCATATCGCGTTGTGCAAAGCGCTCGCGCGCGCCGAGAACTACGATGAAGCATTGCCGGCGGCGGAGAGAATGGTCGCTGCGGCGCCTGACGATCTCGCCGTGCTCGAAGTCGCCGTCGCGGTCGCGAACGTGGCCGGCGCGTATGCCGTTGCCGAGCGCCATCTGCGCACCGCGCTGAAGCTGCGGCCGGGCGATGTGGCAATCGTTCGGCCGCTGGCTCTGTGCTTGTTCAACCAGAAACGCTACGCCGAGGCAGAGCCTTTCTACCGTATCGTGTCCGCAGCGCTTCCCGACAGTCCTCGCGCGCTCGTCAGCCTCGGCGCGTGCTTGGCGGAGATCGGAAAGACGGAAGAAGCAATTCGCAGCTTCGAGCACGCGTTGGAGCTGTCGCCCGGCGATTCGATGATCGAATTCCGCCTTGAGATTGCGCGCGGACAGGTCCCGCGCACCCAGCCCAACGAATTGACGCGAATGCTGTTCGACGACTACGCCAACCGCTTCGACAAGCATCTGGCCGGCTCGCTCAAGTACCGCGTGCCCGAGCGCGTCGCCGACATCGTCCGTGAGCGCCGCCCGCAACGCGATATCGATGTGCTCGACCTGGGCTGCGGCACCGGATTGACGGGCGCAAATCTGGGCAAAGTCGGCGGAGTCATGGTCGGCGTGGACCTGTCCGAAAAAATGCTGGAGCGCGCGCGGCGCCTCGGGCTATATACCGAGCTGCGGCAAAACGATCTGCGCCACGAATTGCGCGCATCGCCGGCGAACTCGTATGACTGCGTCATCGCCAACGACGTGTTCATTTACGTCGGCGACATCGACGACGTGATTGCGGCAACGTACCCGGTCTTGCGTTGCGGCGGCGCGCTGATCTTTTCCTGCGAGACCGCGGCGGACGACGAAGGCGATTTCGTCATTCGCCCGAGCAAGCGCTACGCGCATTCGCGTGCCTACATTGAACGTCTGTGCCGCGCGGCCGGTTTCGACAGCGTCGGGTTCGAGCATCTGGATCTGCGTATGGAAGAAGGCGTGCCGATTCCCGGGTTCATCGCGGTCGCCGACAAGACCTGAACCGCGCGGCGATCCTGACGATTTCGTTCAGGGCGCCGCTCGCATCCATCGGAAAGCGGCCCTTCGCCGGGATTTGCGCTCGGCAGGCAAGGCGGCGTGTTACATTCGCCGCCGCATGGCAGGGCAATCCGACCACCCCGATGAGGCCGTTCGGCAATTTCGCGAGGCCGTGGCTCGCGGCGAGACGCCGCCCACGCAGCCTGCCGTCCTCGTGGCGGAGCTGTTCGACGGCCTTGCCGAGCGTTTCGAGAAGCATCTGGTCGGACGGTTGCAATATCGTGTGCCCCATCGCGTCGCCGACATCGTGCTCGATCGGCATCCGGAACGCAGACTGGACCTGCTCGACCTCGGCTGCGGCACCGGTTTGCTCGGGATGTGCTTGGGCCGCCTCGACGGTGATCTGGTCGGCGTCGATCTTTCGGCGCGCATGCTCGATCAAGCGGCGCCGCTGGGCGTCTACGGAAGACTGCGCCAAGGCGATGCGCTGGCGGAATTGCGTGACACGGCGGCCGAGCGCTACGACTGCATCGCGGCCTGCGATGTGTTCATCTACGTCGGCGATTTGTCCGAGCTCATCCCGGCCGCTTTCCGCGCCTTGCGGTCCGGCGGCGCGCTGATCTTTTCCTGCGAGGAGGCACAGGCCGCCGAAGGCCCGATGCGTCTGCGCACGAGCGGACGTTATGCGCATTCGCGCGCATCGACGACAAGCCTGTGCCGCCAGGCGGGGTTCGCCGACTGCAGGTTCGAGGACATCGTGCTGCGCCTCGAAGCGGACTCGCCGATCGGCGGCTACATCGCCATTGCCGAAAAGCGCTGAGCGAGGCGAGCAACGAGCTTCCGTTGCGTCCGCGTCGATGGCGGCAGACCGATCCTACTTGGCGGGCACGGTCAGCGGCTTGCCTTTTTCGGCGGCAAACACGACGGCGATTTTCGCCGGCACGCTGCCTTTGTTGGTTGCCTGGTGTACGACGTTCGCCGGTACGTGGAACACGTCTCCCGCCTTGAGCGTGACGGTCGGCTTGCCTGCGATTTCCTGCACGACCTCGCCTTCGAGCACGAACGCATACGCGTCGGCCGGGTGGGTGTGATAACCCTCGGCCGCGCCGGGAGGGAATTCGACACGTGCCATCACGCCTTCATGGCCGGCAATGCTCATGTCGTCCTTGAGCAGGATCTGGCGCTGGATTTTCGGCGTTTCCTGCGCGTGCGGCGCCGATGCGATACAGGCGAGCGCGACCGCAGCGGCGGTCGTTGCGATCAGGTGCTTGCAGTTCATGGCGTCTTTCTCCTGTGGGAACGGAAAGCTGCCCGGAAACTCCGGTTACGCCGGTTTGCCGAACTGTGGGTTCTCGAGCTGCGCGCGGATCTGTGCCTCCACGCACGCCACGGCCGTCATATTGACGACGCGGCGCACGGTCGACACCGGTGTGAGGATGTGCGCGGGCTTGGAAACGCCCATCAGGATCGGTCCGATCGCGACACCCTCGGTCAATTGCCGCACCAAGTTGTAGGCGATGTTCGCCGCGTCCATGTTCGGGCAGACGAAGACGTTGGCCGGGCCGGTCAGCGTCGAATCGGGGAAGATGCGCGCACGAACCGCGTCGTTGAGCGCGGTGTCGGCCTGCATCTCGCCGTCGATCTCCAGCGCCGGGTCGGCGGCGCGCACGAGTTCGAGCACGCGCCGCATCTTCTGCGAGCTCGGCGTCGCGTGGCTGCCGAAATTCGAGTGCGAGAGCAGGGCCACCCTCGGCCTGATGCCCCACATCTTCAGCCGCATCACGCCCTGCAGCGTCGCCTCGGCGAGCTGTTCGGCGGTCGGGTCGGGCTGCACGTGCGTGTCGATGAAGAAGAACGCGCCGCGGTCGTTCTGCACGCAGGTCATCGCCGACGGCGCGCAGACGTCGGGATCCAGCGGCAGCACGCTGCGGATGTAATTGAGTTTGGACTGATAGGTGCCGACGAGACCGGTGATCATGCCGTCGGCCTCGCCGCGCGCGACCATGATCGCGGCGATCAGGGTGACGCGCGTGCGGATCATCGCCTTCGCGAGCGTCGGCGTGGTGCCGCGGCGCGCGTTGAGCTTGTGGTAGTAGGTCCAGTATTCGTTGTAGCGCGGGTCGTCTTCGACGTTGGTCAGCTCGAAGTGCTCGCCGGCGCGGATGCGCAGGCCGAGGCGCTGGATGCGTTTTTCGATCACCGCGGGCCGGCCGATCAGGATCGGTTTGGCAAGACCCTCGTCGACGATCACCTGCACCGCACGCAACACGGTGTCCTCTTCGCCTTCGGCGAAGGCGATGCGTTTGACGTCGGCCTTGGCGCGATCGAACAGCGGCTTCATCAATGCCGTGGTGCGGAACACGAACTGCGAGAGTTTTTCGGCGTAGCCGCGCAGGTCGGTGATCGGCTGGGTCGCCACGCCCGATTCCATCGCCGCGCGCGCGACCGCGGGCGCGACCGAGACGAGCAGGCGCGGATCGAACGGCTGCGGGATCAGGTATTCGGGGCCGAAGGTCAGGTGGTTGTCGCCGAGGCTGTAGGCGCGTTCGGCGACGTCGGAAGTCTCGCGCCGCGCGAGTTCGGCGATCGCGTGCACGCAGGCCACTTCCATCTGCGCGTTGATCGTCGTCGCGCCGACGTCGAGTGCGCCGCGGAAGATGTACGGGAAGCACAGCGCATTGTTGACCTGGTTCGGATAGTCCGAGCGCCCCGTCGCGATGATCGCATCGGGACGCACTTCCCTGGCCAGCTCGGGCAGGATCTCCGGCGTCGGGTTGGCGAGGGCGAGAATGACCGGCCTGTCGGCCATCGTCTTGACCATTTCCTGGGTCAGCACGCCGCCGGCGGAGACGCCGAGGAAGATGTCGGCGCCGACGACGATATCGGCCAGCTTGCGCGCAGAGGTATCGCGCGCGTAGCGCTCGAGTTCTCCGGAAAGGCCCGGGCGGCCCCGATAGAGCACGCCGTCCTTGTCGTTGACGAGGATGTTCTCCGGCTTCACGCCGAGGCGCACGAGCATGTCGAGGCAGGCGATGCCCGCCGCGCCGGCGCCGGAGGCGGCGAGCTTCACTTCGCCGATCTTCTTGCCGATGACGTGCAGCGCATTGATCACGGCGACGCCGACGATGATCGCGGTGCCGTGCTGATCGTCGTGGAACACCGGAATCTTCACGCGTTCGCGCAGCTTGCGCTCGACCTCGAAGCACTCCGGCGCCTTGATGTCTTCGAGGTTGATGCCGCCGAACGTCGGTTCGAGCGCGGCGATGATGTCGACGAGCTTGTCCGGGTCGCGTTCGTTGACCTCGATGTCGAATACGTCGATGCCGGCGAACTTCTGGAACAGCACGCCCTTGCCTTCCATCACCGGCTTGGCCGCGAGCGGTCCGATCGGGCCCAGGCCGAGCACGGCGGTGCCGTTCGTGATCACGGCGACGAGATTGCCGCGCGCGGTGACTCTGGATGCTTCCGCGGGATCTTCGACGATCGCCTCGCACGCCGCGGCGACACCGGGCGAATACGCCAGCGACAGGTCGCGTTGGGTGACGACCGGCTTGGTCGGCGTGACTTTGATCTTCCCGTGCGGCAAGGCGCGGTGGTAGTCGAGGGCGGATTGCTTCAGATCGTTCGCTTTGGACATGCTCTTCCCGGTGCGATGCCTTGCGCAGCGCGTCGTTGTGTTTTTTTCGACTATAGCATAGGGGCGGTACCGTCCCTTGTACGTCTTGCACGGCGATTCGCGCCGACGTGCCTTGCATGCGATGAATGTTGCGACTGTAGCGGCGCGTTCGTTTCAGGAATGCGTCTTCCGGCCCGCGCTCGCTGCCCAGCGGCGCGCTCTCCGCGACGAAGGAGCCGCAGTCGTCGGCTGCACGCAGAGGGCCGGCGTCGCGACCGTCCGGGTTATTGTGAGCAGGCCCTAGTAGCCGGAGGGCGTACTGCCGAAAGTGACCGGTACGGTGATCGTGATCCTGCCGCCCGGCGGCAGGGTCAGGCTGAGTCCGGCGAGGATGTTGAGCGCGCCCGTGCCCGCGGTGCCCACCGGACTGCCGCTGCCTGCGCATGCGGCGCCGCCGCTTCCCGTGCAGGCGATGCCCGGGGCGGCGATGGTCAACCCCGCGGGGAGCAGGTCGGATACCGTCGCTCCGTTGACCGTGGCGACGGCGGGCGTCGAATTCGTCACCGCGATCGCGTAGGTGGCACTGCCGCCGGGCGAGTAGCTGCTGCTCAGATCGGTCTTCGTGATCGCGACATTCGCCGTCGCGGTATTGGTGAACGTACAGGTGAGTCGGGCGCCGGCTTTGACGTTCGCTGCCGGAATGGTCAGCGTGGAACCACTGAGCGGCACGGTGAAGCTGGCCGGATTGCCGCTGACGGAACTGCCCGTGTCGGTGCAGGTCGCATTCGCGGCGAGCTGCCAGCCCGGCGGCACGGTTTCGGCCGCGCCGACCGCCGTGCCGAGTGTGGTCACGGTGCCGATCCGGCTGGATGCGGTTTGCGTGCCCGCGCTCGTCGTCGTGATCGCATCGCTCGTGATCGCCGTTCCGCTGGCGTCGGTCAGATTGGTCACGCCGGTGTAGGCAAACGCGCCGCTGCCGGCGTTGCTGATCTTGGCGAGTTGCACCGTCGCCGCGCCGACGCAGGTCGCCAGGTCGCCGATGGCCGGAACATTGGTCGCGTTCAGCACGGTGTACGGTCCGGAGGCCGAACTGCCTTGCAGTACTTCCGACGTCGTCGACGTCGAGGTCCAGTAGAAGTTGCCGTTGAAGAATGCCGTTCCGCCGACATCGCCCGCGTTGGTACCGGTCGCCGTGCCGACGAAGGTCGCCGTCGCGGAGGTGCCGGTGGCGACGCTCGAACTCACCGAGTAGATGTTCATCGGCTGGCCGGCGCCGGTGTCGAGGAAGATGTACAGCGTACCGTTGGGGCTGATTGCGAAGTCCCCGCCGCTGCCGCTGCTCGCGCCGCCCGAATAGGCGATCGTCACCATGGTCGGGCCGGCAACGGTGCCGGCCGGTGTCACCGCGTAGCGGTAGATCGTCGTGTTGGAGGTGTTGCTGTTGGCGCCGACGTAGAGGTTGCCGCCGCCGTCCATCGCGGCGCGGGCATACTGGTTGGCGCCCGTGCCGGCGGGCAGGGTGATGCCGGTGTCGGCCCACGTGGTCGAGCCGGGAGCGAGGGTTTCCAGATTGCCGCTGAAATTGTCGATCGCGAACATGCGCCCGCTGCGCGGATCGATCGCCAGGCTCGACACGTTGCCGCCCGAGCCGCTGCTCAATGCGACGGGGCCGAGTTTGGGATACGTCGTCACGATTCCCGTGACCGGATCGATCGTGACCAGCACATTGCCCGGCGGCGTGGTCGTCGTCGAGCCGGGCACGACGCCCCAGATCGCGCTGCACGGTGCCGGTACGGTCGTCGGCACGACGAGGAAGGTCGCCGATGCGGTGTTGTTGGCCAGATCGGTGTCGGCCAAGCCGCCGTCGAGTTGGACGAGGTTGGAAGTCGGATCGACCGTGTTGGCCGTGAAGTTGGTCGGGATCACCGCGGTGTTGACGTAGGTGGTCGCTGCAGCCGTCGCGCTGATCGTGCCGCTCACCGTGAGCGTGATCGATCCGCCGGACGGCGCGGTCCAGTTCTCCGAAACGACGCTGCCGCTGCCGTTGCCGGTCAGGCACACCGCGCCGCCGGCCGCCGTGCAAGTCCAGGTCACCCCGCTCAGCGGAAGGTTGCCGAGGTTGTCGTACACCCGGGCGACGCCGCTCGGCGCGGTGCCGATCGCGGTCGGTCCATTGTTCGTCGCGACGATCATGAAGCTGACGGTGTCGCCGGCAACGAATTGTCCCGGGCCCTGCGTGCCCGGCGTGGATGCGGACAACGTCTTGGTGACCGAAAGGTCGGACAAGGCGACGACGCTGACATTGCGCACGTCCTTGTAGTCCGTGGCTCCGCCCGAAGATGCGCCGAAGCCGAGCTTGAGCATACCGGGCAGCGCCGCCTGTCCGCCGCCGGCGACGGAGGACAGGTTGGACGAGAAGACCTGGCTGAAGGTGCCCATCGGCGCCGTCTTGATCTGCGGCGGCGTCATGTAGACGGTCACCTGGACGTTGCCGCCGCTCGGCACGACGACGACGCGCACGCTGCGGTAGCTGGACGCATAGGTCGCGGGGTCGCGCGTGTCTGCGTTGATGCCGGTCCAAACGGGGCTGCCGCCGGGATTCTGCGTGCCCGCAACCCAGGGATACTGCGCCGTCGTGCCGCCGGTGACGCAATCCCCGGGACCGGATCCGCGCAGATCCAGTCCGTTCGTCAACTGCGTCGTGCCGCCGGCACCGCCGATGCCGCTGTAGTTGCCCTTGTTTCCCGTTGCATAGTTGCCGTACACGTCCAGCCCGAGGCCGAAATATCCCTTGGTGATGCCGCAAGTACCGCCGCCGGCATCGGTGTTGGCATAGGCGAGACCGGCTCCCGCGCCGCCCGCTTTGTAGGTCCCGACCGAGCCGTCGAAGAGATAGAAGGAGATGCCGTCGCCGGTGTTGCTGCCGAGCGGAGTTCCGCCCGCCTGGCGGTAATCGAACTGGATTTGAAAACCCGTGCTCGAGGGAAACGCCGTCGGATTGAAGAGGTTGGTCGCCTCGCCTCCGCCGTTGTTGTTCAGGCGCAGCCAACCGTCGGACGTGTAGGTATTGCCGACCGTGTTGTTGGTCAGAATGCGCGTCCAGTTCGGATCGATCGCGCCCGGCGTACCGTTGGTCGGATCGTTGATCGGAAACGGCGCGACTGCATCGGCTCTCTGCGCAGACAATCCCGACAGGAACAACATGGTCGCGAGTGCCGTGGCGGATTGGCTCAAGCGGCTTTTTGCCGCAGCCGACGGATGGCGGGACGCAAGGAAAGTGCGATCTCGATTCACGATGGATATCCCCTGATTCAACGCGGTTATCGGTGCCGTCGAGAGCCGCACAGACTTCTCCGCGACGCTCAAGGCGGCTCAACGTTTGCCAAAATTTTGTGAATTAGATCACATTTATTGGAAAAGTGAACACGCATCCCCGCGAGCAGGGGAATTTCGGCGGTCGTTTCGATGGGAGCGAAGGCGCGTCGCGGAAGCGGCGCCGTCGGCGGAATCGATCCAGCGGCAATCAGGCCAGGCGCTTGAACGTCACGACGAGCACGTCGCGATACGCCGGCTTCCACGGGTCGATCGCCTCGACCGGGGTGACGCCGTGGAACACGCGCGCGTCGTCGACGAGCGCGGCGTCGAGCGCCCGGGTCAGGGTGAAGCTGCCGAGCAGTTCGCGGTCGCAGGCGGCGTGGATCGTCGTCGTGCCGCTGGCGATGTTGACGCGGTCGACGAGTACCACGAGCACGTAGTCGACGCCGTCGCGGTGCACGCCCTCGGGCGTCGGCTGGCCGGGCTCGTTCGGCCGCGCCTCGATGCGGAACTGGTGCACCTCGGCGCGCCAGGCGGCGACTTCGGGGGCGAGCGCGCCGAAGGTATTTCTGCAGAAGTGGAGAAGTGTACTCAGGGTCGCGCCGGCGCCGATTTCGGGCAGGATCGGTTCGAACCAGCGCTCGATGCCGCCTTGCAGCGAATTGTAGGCACGGCTCTGGTAGTGCGGCTGATGCGCCTCGCGCGCGATTTCGCCGCGCAAATCGATCCGGTATACCGCGTGCCGGCGGCGCCGGTAGCGGCCGAAGTCGGCGAGGTAGGTGTCGAGCGCAAGATCGTTCCAGCTTGCCGCGAAAGACGTCCAATCGCCGAGGCCGCCGACGGCTTCGAGCAATTCGCGCATGGCCGAATGGGAGACGAAGGCGAAGCCGTCGCGGGACAGCGTGGCATGCAGGTCGGCTTCTGCGGCGGTGACGGCGGTGCTCATGTTCGAACCCTAACAGAATCGCCGCGTGGTTCCAGAACCACTTGGATGGAGCCATTTCGGCGCGGGCGGCGTCAGCCGTGCCGTTCGATCAAGTCGGCCAGACGTGCGCAGTCCTTTCCGAGGTGCTTTTCGCCGAGGTTGGTGACGCCGAGAAGCAGGCCCGCGCGACGCGGCGGCCGTGCGTACCACGGCGACAGCGGCGTGGGCGCGAGGCCGAACGCCAGTGCCTGCGCCGCGATTTCGACGTCGTCGCTGCGGGGCGGCAATTCCAGGCGCACCGCAAAACCGCCCGTCGCATGGATGCCGGCGCGTTTGCCGATGGTCCTGTGCAGGGCCTCGACGAGGGCATCGCTGCGCGCGGCGTAAAGGCGTTTCATGTGCCGCAGGTGGCGCAGAAAGTGGCCTTCGGCGATGAAGTCGGCGACGGCGCGCTGGATCGCCGCGTCGGCGGACGGCGCGAGCAGGGCGGCGACTTCGCCGAACTGTTCGGCGAGTGCCGGCGGCGCGACGAGAAAGCCCAGGCGCAGCGCAGGGCTGATGGTCTTGCTGAAAGTGCCCAGGTGCAGCACGCGTCCGTCGCGATCGAGCGAGGCGAGCGCCGGCGCCGCGCGGCCGTGCAACTTGAGCTCGCTCAGATAGTCGTCTTCGAGGATCCACGCACCGGCTCGCTGCGCCCACTGGAGCAGGGCAAGGCGGCGTTCGAGCGAAAGCGTCATGCCGAGCGGCGCCTGCTGGCCTGGCGTGACGATCGCCGCGGCGGCGCGCGGCGCGCGGCGGATTCCCGCGGCGACGTCGATGCCTTCACCGTCGACCGGCACGGAGACAGGATCGATGCCCGCGCACTCCAGCGCCATACGCGTGAGCGGAAAACCGGGATCCTCCATCCACGCCGCGCGGCCTTCAAGGCGCAAGCCGCGTATGGCGAGGTTGAGCGCACCGGCGAAGCCCGCGGTCACGATGACTTGCGACGGGGCGCAGCGCAGCCCGCGCGCGAGCGCAAGATACGCAGCGATCTCGCGCCTCAGCAGCGGATGGCCGCGCGGATCGGGATAGCCGACCGGCGCCGCCGCGGCCGCGCGTGCGCTGCGCGCCAGGATGCGCGACCAGGTTTTGTACGGGAACGCATCCTGCGCGGGCACACCCATCTGGAATATCGCCGGCGCCGTCTCGAAGCCGTGATGGAACTGCGGCAACGGAGCGGCTTCGGCCGCGCGCCGCATCGCCGGTGCGGCGACGCGCTCGGCCACGCGCGTGCCCGCCGCGCCCAGACTGAGAATGAGCTGCTCGTCGGCGAGTCGTTCATACGCAGCGCGCACCGTACCGCGAGCGACGCCGAGCTGCGCGGCAAGATCGCGCCATGACGGCAAGCGCGCTCCGCCTGCGATACGGCCTTCGCGGATCGCCGCGCTGATCGCGGCATGGATCTGCGCGACCAGGCCGGTCTTCGCGCCGCGGTCGAGGCGCAGCTCCAGTTCACCGCTCTTGGCAGGGGCAGGCATGGCCGAATGGTACAGAGATAAGCTGCGATCTTGGTGCTTTTTCCTGACCCGACAACCATGCAGTCTATGCGCACCCGATCACGCTCGACGAGGAAAACGCCATGAACCCGCGCCTGAACTACCACCAGCTCTCCCCCGCCGGCATGAAAGCGCTCGGCGGCGTCCGCGCCTATGTCGGCGAGAGCGGTCTGGAAACCGAGCTCGTCGATCTGGTCTATCTGCGCGTCTCCCTGATCAACGGCTGCGCGTACTGCATCGACTCGCACACGCGCGATCTGGTCAAGGGCGGCATGGATGCGGCCAAGGTTGCGCTCGTGCCGGTCTGGCACGAATGCGGGAAGCTGTTTTCCGATCGCGAACGCGCCGCGTTGCGCTGGGCCGAGACCGTCACGCACGTCGCCGAGACGACGGTGCCGGAGGAGGAGTTCGCTGCGGCGGCGAAACAGTTCGGCGAGAAGGAGTTGGCCGACCTGACGATCGCGATCGGCTTGATGAATGCCTACAATCGCCTGGCGGTCAGCTTCCGCTCGGTTCCTGCCGCGGTAAAGCTGGCGGCGGCGTAGGCCGAATCGTTGCCGGCGGCGGCAGGCCATGCCCACCGCCGGCCGAAAGCCTGAAATCGCTCAGACGCTGCGGCGGCCGCCGAGCGCACCCATGATGCCGCCGGCCGCCTGGATCATTTCGGACAGATCGATGTGGCCGTCGCCGTTGTGGTCGAGCACGGCGTTGAGCAGACCGCCGCCGAGGCCGCCCTGCTGCTGGATCTGCTGGTTCTGCTGCGCGAGAACGTTGCCGAGGCCGCCCGGCGAGAGACCCTGGCTGCGCGACTGATTGGCGAGCACGTTCATCACGATCGGCGCGAGGATCGCCATGAGCTGGCCCGCACCCTGCGCTCCCAGACCCGTGGTCTGGCCGAGGCCCTGGTTGGCCGTGTCGATCTTGTTGCCGAAGATATGGCCGAGGATCGCACCGCCGATGCCCGGATTGAAGCCGCCCTGCTGCGCCTGTGCGCCGCCGCCGAGGACGCTGCCGATCACGCTGCCCAGACCGCCGCCGCCCTGCTGGCCGCCGCCGAGCAGTCCGCCGAGCAGGCCGCCCAAGCCGCCGCCACCGGCTGCCGCGTTTCCCCCGAGCACGCTATTGAGCACTTCGGAGATGTCTGCGCCGGCGTGGTCCTGCAAAGCCGTGTGCAGTGCGCCCGCGCCTTCGGGCGTGCTCGCCTTGTTCGCCATGCCGCCGACGATCAGCGGCAGCGCTTGCTCGATCGCGGCCTGCGCGGTCTGCGGATCGGTGCCGAGCTGCTTGGCGATCGCGTCGATCTGGCCGGCGCCGAGCTGGCCGATGACGTTGTCGATGAGTCCGCTCATGGGATTGCGTCTCCGTGAATAGTGTGGATGATTCGTAGCGCCCGAAGCGCGGCCATGCCGTGATGCCGTTGGCAGCATAGCATGAGTTTTCGGCGGCGAACGTTACAGCCCGGAGGGCTAGAATCGTGCTGCCGGCGCGGCCCTGCAGCGCGGCATTCGCAGCTTCCGCGCTGCATCCCGCATTTGCTAAAAGGTATACAATGCAGCAATTTACACCCGTTTCCCTCGTCGGCGCGCCGACCGATATCGGCGCCGGACACCGCGGCGCATCGATGGGCCCGGAAGCGCTGCGCGTCGCCGGCATCGGCGAGGCGCTGCGCGCGCGCGGCCTCGACGTCGTCGACCGCGGCAACGTCGCCGGCCCGTTCAATCCGTGGCAGCCGCCGCATGGCGGTTATCGCCACCTCGGCGAAGTCGTCGAATGGAACCGCGCGGTGATGCAGGCGGTCGCCGCCGAGCTTGCCATCGGCCGTCTGCCGATCCTGCTCGGCGGCGATCACTGCCTGGCGATCGGTTCGATCGGCGCGGTTGCACGGCACTGCCGCGAAGCGGGCAGGAAATTGCGCGTGCTCTGGCTCGACGCGCACGCCGATTTCAATACCTCGACCATCACGCCCTCGGGCAATATCCATGGCATGCCGGTTTCCTGCCTGTGCGGCTTCGGTCCGCAGGAGTTGACCACGCTGGCCGGTCCGGCGCCGATGCTCGACAAGGAGGCGATCCGCCAGATCGGCATCCGTTCGGTGGACGAGGGCGAAAGAAAGCTCGTTCACGACGTCGGTCTCGACATCTACGACATGCGCTACATCGACGAGATCGGCATGCGCCGCGCGATGGAGGAGGCCCTCGACGGCGTCGATGCGTCGACGCACGTGCACGTGAGTTTCGACGTCGATTTCCTCGATCCGGCCATCGCCCCGGGCGTCGGCACGCGCGTGCGCGGCGGACCGGGCTACCGCGAGGCCCAGCTCGTCATGGAGATGATCGCCGACACCGGCCGGCTCGGCTCGCTCGACATCGTCGAGCTCAATCCCGCATTCGACAAGCGCAACCAGACCGGCAGGCTTGCGGTCGATCTGGTCGAGAGCCTGTTCGGCAAGTCGACGTTGATGCGCAGTTGAAGCGGCGCCTGCCGTCGCTTCCGCGAAAAATCAAAAACGCTTTTTCTTCTTCGCGGGCTTGCCTTTTGCGTGCGGCGCGTCCTTCGGCACATGCGCGCCGCCGCTCGCATCGCGGCTTATGCGCAGCCGCTGCCCGGCGACCCAGACTTTCTTCAGATGCGCCAGCAGCTCCGGCGGCATGCCCTCGGGCAGGTCGATCAGGCTGTAGTCGTCGCGGATGTCGATGCGGCCGATGTGCTTCGACTCGAGCCCGGCTTCGTTGGCGATCGCGCCGACGATGTTGTTCGGCTTCACGCCGTGCGTATGGCCGACTTCGATGCGGAACGTTTCCATGCCGTATTCGGGCGCGCGCTCCAGCCGCGGCTCGCGCCGGGGGGAATCCTCGCGGATTTTGCGCGCCGGCCTTTCGCCGTCCTGCCGCGTGCTGAACTTTGCGGGTTCCGCGGCGGCGTCTGCGCGCTTCGCCGGGGCCGCGAACGGCGTGGCGTGCTCCCCGCGTTCGCCGAATCGATCGCGGCGCTTGTCGTCCTTGCCGGCTGCTCCGCGCGGTTTGGCTTCGCGCTCGGCAAACGGCTTGCGCGCAGGACGCTCGTCGTTCGCGAACTCGCGCCGTTCGGGTTTCGCCGGCTTTTCAATCAGCAACGCCTTGTCGCCTTGTGCGAGCCGGGCGAGCGCCGCGGCGATTTCGATCGCGGGCACGTTGTGTTCGCGTTCGTAGGCTTCGATCAAGTTGCGGAACACGGCGAGGCCGTCGGCGGCGAGCGCCGCCGTGATGCGGTCTTTGAACTTCGCGACGCGTGCCTCGTTGACCGTCTCGACCGACGGCAACTGCATCGGTTCGATTTGCTGCCGCGTGGCGCGTTCGATCGCGCGCAGCATGCCGCGCTCGCGCGGCGCGACGAACAGGATCGCATCGCCCGTGCGGCCCGCACGGCCGGTGCGGCCGATACGGTGCACGTAGGATTCGGTGTCGTAGGGAATGTCGAAGTTGAGGACGTGGCTGATGCGTTCGACGTCGAGGCCGCGCGCGGCCCCGTCGGTGGCGACGAGGATGTCGATCTTGCCGTCCTTGAGCGCGCCGATCGTGCGCTCGCGCTGCTGCTGGGCGATGTCGCCGTTGATCGCCGCGGCGGCGAAGCCGCGCGCCTGCAGGCGTTCGGCGAGTTCTTCGGTCATCTGCTTGGTGCGCGAGAACACGATCATCGCATCGAACGGCTCGACCTCGAGGATGCGCGTCATCGCATCGAGCTTCTGCATACCGCTGACCAGCCAGTAGCGCTGGCGGATGTTCGCCGCAGTCGTCGTTTTTGCCGCGATCTTCACTTCGACCGGGTCGCGCAGATAGGTCTGCGCGATGCGCTTGATCGGCGCCGGCATCGTCGCCGAGAACAGCGCGATCTGGCGCGTGGGCGGGGTCTTCTTCAGCACCGCCTCGACGTCGTCGATGAAGCCCATGCGCAGCATCTCGTCGGCTTCGTCCAGCACGAGCGTGGTCAGCCCGGACAGATCGAGCGAGCCGCGTTCGAGATGGTCGATCACACGTCCCGGCGTGCCGACGACGACGTGCGCGCCGCGGCGCAGGCCGCCGAGCTGCGGACCGTAGGCCTGGCCGCCGTAGATCGGCAGCACGTGGAAGCCGGGCAGGTGCTGGGCGTAGCGCTGAAATGCCTCGGCGACCTGGATCGCGAGTTCGCGCGTCGGCGCGAGGACCAGCGCCTGCGGCTTGCTCTTGCTCAGGTCCAGCCGCTGCAGCGCCGGCAGCGCGAACGCCGCGGTCTTGCCGGTGCCGGTCTGCGCCTGGCCGAGCACGTCGCGGCCCTCGAGCAGGTGCGGGATCGTCGCGGCCTGGATCGGCGACGGCGACTCATAGCCGAGATCGCCGAGGACCTTGAGCAATTCCTCGCGCAGGCCGAGATCGCGAAACGTGGTGGTGGCGGGCGATTCGCCCGAAGCGGATGCGGACATGGGAATTCGATGCACCGTGCGGCCTTGATGGGGCGGTGCGAAAAGGGAAGGGCATGCATTATCCCTTCCCGCGCCGCATGGCGAAAGGATTTTTCGTTTACCAGGCCGGTTTTCAGCTCTTGGGGGCGGGGACGAATCCGCCCGGAAAAGCCTGCGGTTCGACGAAGCGTTGCGGCGGCGGCTGCGGAATCACGCCGCGCGCGACAAGGTTGCGATAGCTGTCGTACCACATCGAGACGACCTCGTTCGGCTGCGCGCCGGCGCGCGCGAACTGCGTGTAGGTGATGGGCGAGACCTCGCGTGCGCCGTGGCCGGTGCCGAGCGATTCTTCGGGAGCCAGCCTGTGGAGCTTGTGGCGATAGAGCGGGGATTCCGCGCGCGCCGTGCCGTCGGCAGGCACTGCCGAATGGGCCGCCGCGGAATCGGCTTCGGCCGCCCCGGCCGGTGCCGAAGCCGGCGCCGGCTTGGACGACGAGGGTTGTGCTGGCGCCGTCGGCGGCGAATAACGATCCGCGAGCGGCGCGCTCGCGATCTTGCCTTCGCGCCAGGGCAGATCGAGCGGTTTCTCGCGGAACACGGCGACGCCGATCACGCCGACATTCTCGGGCCTGCCGGTGCGCGCGGCATAGCTGCCGGAAAGCGCGCTGAAGTTGAACTGCGCCACTTCGCTCATGCTCTTGCGCCAGCCGGTCACTTCCGTGCTCTGATACGGGTCGAGCACATAGCCTGACTGCTCGGGGCTGGCGGTCTGGCCCGTGATCGCGTTGACGCCGTCGACCGAAAGCACCGCGAGCACGCGCTCGCCGATGCGGTTCGCGATCTGCACGCTGTAACGGTGTCCGGGCATGCCGGCGACGTAGACCTTCCCGTCGCGCGCGTAGGTGGCGAGGGTGGTGCCCGTGTCGCGGTCGATCACGTGCAGATCGACGAGTTCGCCGGCGCGGACGGGCGGGTTGCAGGACAGTGCGGCCAGGGTGAACAGCGAGAGCAGGGTTTTCATCGGGATCTCCGTTGGCAAGGTGAACGATGCAACGGTGCGGTGCCTTCGGCGGGGTTAAGCCGCTTCGCGCAGGACCTGCGGCAATGGCTTAAACTGCGCCCTCCGCGCAACATCATGGACAAAATGAGTTCGAAAACCCGCATCCTCACCGGCATCACCACGACCGGAACCCCGCACCTGGGCAACTACGTCGGTGCGATCCGGCCTGCGATTGCGGCGAGCCGCGACACCGGTGCCGAGTCGTTTTATTTCCTCGCCGACTACCATGCGCTGATCAAGTGCGACGAGCCGGCGCGCATCCAGCGCTCGACGCTGGAGATCGCCGCGAGCTGGCTGGCCTGCGGGCTCGATCCGGAAAAAGTCTATTTTTACCGTCAGTCCGACATCCATGAAATTCCCGAGCTGACCTGGCTTCTGACCTGCGTCACGGCGAAGGGGCTGCTCAACCGCGCGCACGCCTATAAAGCGTCGACCGACGCGAACCGCGAGAAAGGCGAGGACGCCGACGCCGGCGTCACCGCCGGCCTGTACATGTATCCGGTGCTGATGGCCGCGGACATCCTGATCTTCAATGCGCACAAGGTGCCGGTCGGACGCGACCAGATCCAGCACATCGAGATGGCGCGCGACATCGGCCAGCGCTTCAACCATCTCTACGGCGGCGATTATTTCGTGCTGCCTGAAGCCGCGATCGAAGAGAACGTGGCCACTTTGCCGGGACTCGACGGACGCAAGATGTCGAAGAGCTACAACAACACGATCCCGTTGTGGCTGCCGGCGAAAGAGCTGCGCAAGGCGATTCTCGGCATCGTCACCAATTCGCTGGCGCCCGGCGAGGCGAAGAATCCGGACGATTCCAACATCTTCAGCATCTACCAGGCTTTCGCCAGCGACGAAGAAACCGCTGCGATGCGCAAGGCCTATGCCGACGGCATCGGCTGGGGCGATGCGAAGCAGAAGCTGTTCGAGCGCATCGATGCGGAGCTGGCGCCGATGCGCGAGCGTTACGACGCATTGATCGCCAAGCCCGCCGATATCGAAGATATTCTGCGGGCGGGAGCCAAGCGCGCGCGCGCGCTGGCCGGGCCTTTCCTCGGCCAGCTGCGCTACGCGGCGGGCTTGCGCGATCTGCGCGCGAACGCCGAGGCAGCGGCGAAGCCCGCGGCGCGCGGCGAAAAGCCGGCAATGCAGCCGGTCGTATTCCGTGAAGCCGACGCGTTCGCGTTCAAGGTACTCGATGCCAAGCGCAACGTGCTCAAGACGCAAGGCGGATACGCCGACGCCAAAGCCGCGATGGCCGCGGCGCGCGAAGCGATGGAACGGATGCCGTCCGCGTAGGGGCGCAATTCATTGCGCCCGGCTCTTGTTCATGGCGGAATGCGGCGGAAAGCCGGGTTCGATATATCGAATCCCCACGAAAGAACGGCTCCATTGCGGAGCCGTTTTTCGTTTCGCAAGTAGCCCGGATCAGAACAGGTCGAAGTTCTGGCTGTAGCTGGCGTAGAAGAAGCGGCCCGGGATGCGGTACTGCGGGTCGAAGCTGTTGCTGAACGCGTCCGAACTGAACGGCGGATCCTTGTCGAACAGGTTGCGGATGCCCGCGGTGACCTGACCCTTCCACGGCAGCTTGTACGATGCCTGGATGTCGACGTAGACCACGGGGCTGAACGTATTTCGCGGTGTGACCGAGGGCGTGGCCACCACTTTGCCTGTCGTATCGAAACTGTACTTGTTGTACAGGAAGTTCGGATTGGTGCAGTAGTTCGTATAGCCCGTCGTGACGCCGCGTGCGGCGAGTGCCGCCGCCGTATTGGTCGCGGTATTGCAGGTGTCGACGATCTTGCTGTAGCGCTCGAGCGTGCCGGAGAACGAGAAGTCCTTCAGCGACCAGACCGCATTGAGCGTTGACCGCAGGCGGAACTGCGTCGAACCGGTGGACGAGCCGGTGAGCTGCGTCTGGCCGATCGTATTGCCCGAGGAAATATCGCCGTCGCCATTGATCTGGCCGCGCTTGGGTTGGCCGACGTCGCCGTAGTAGGTGATATAGGCGTTGTCGAAGCTCAAACGGAAATCGCCGTAGTTGTCGGTCTTGAACCTGTAGTGCACCCCGAAGTCGATGCCCTCGACTTCCAGGCCGCCCTTGAAGTTCTGGTTGAGGCCGACGATGTTGATGATCTCGCCCGGATTGTTGAAGTACTGGCCGGTCAGGTCGCGCGTGATCAGCTTGCAGCGGTCGGCGATGCCGTTGATGTAGCAACCATCGAGGATGGTTTGCGCGCTGCGTGCGCCGATCGCGTTCTTGATCTGAATGTTGTACCAGTCGACCGAGGTGTCGAAGCCTTCGAGGAAACTTGGAGAATAGACGAAGCCCAGCGTCTTGTTCGTCGAAGTCTCCGGCTGCAGATTGGCGTTGCCGCCCGTGGAAATGAACGACTGCGAGTTCTGCTTCTTGAAACCGACCGGCACCCCGGCGGCGCGGCAACGATCCACGACGCCCGGTACGCTCACGGTACTCGGGCTGTCGATCGAGCACGGATCGTTGGTCGAAGGCCGGCCCGTCGCAATGCCGGAATACAATTCGCCGATCGACGGTGCACGGAAGCCCTTGCCCCAACTGCCGCGGACCAGCACGTCTTCGATCGGGCGCCATTGCAGGCCGATCTTCGGATTGGTCGTGTTGCCGAACGAGGAGTAGTCGGAGTAGCGCACCGCAGGGGAGATGTCGAGCGACTGCGCAAACGGAACATCCTTGAGGAGAGGAACGGCGAGCTCCGCGTAGAACTCTTTGATGTTGAAGCTGCCGCGCGTCGGCTGGTAGGGCACGTCGTTCATCGCATTGCCGCTCGCGGTCAGCGGATCGGGTACGTCATAGCCCGACTCCTTGCGGTACTCGAAACCGGTCGCGACGGCGAGATCGCCGGCAGGCAGGGCGAAGAGCGGACCGGAGATGTTGGCCCAATAGTTCTCCACCTTGTAGCTCTGTATGTTGCGCAGCTTGGCCGACACGTAGTTGAACATGTCGGGGGTCACGCCGTTGGGGCCGCCGAACATGTTGAACGGCACGCAGCCGTCGATCGGCGCCGTGGGCGTACCGCAGACGGCCTTGCCGTCCTTGATGAACGATGGTCCGACCGCGTTGACGAACTTGCGGTAGTCCTCGAAACCGGACTTGTTGAGATTGAATTTGTTCTTGCCGTAGCTGCCGCCGACGTCCCAGTTGAACGGACGGCCGAAGGCTTCGAAGTCGCCTTCGAGGTTGGCGCTGAAGCGGCGCGTGATCTGATCCTGGCCGTACACGCGCGGATACAGGATCGGACGGAACGTGGGGCTATTGATGTTTACGCCGAACGGGTTGTAGACGTTGTCCTTCGACACCGCATAGGACTTCGGGATGACTACGCCGTTGATCGTGACCGAGCCCGAACTCAACGGCTGTGCGGCGAGCTGTGCCTCGCCGGTGCGCTTGTCGAGGAAGCCGTTGACGCGCAGGCGCAGATTGTCGGCGATCTTGTAGGTGCCTTCCGCGAACAGGGCACGCGTGGTCTGCGGCTGAGTCAGATAGTTGACCGGTGCGAAGTTGTAGCCGTCGGTGAGGAAATCATATGGCTTGAAGTCGCCCTTCGAGGTGCAGACCTGGTTCGGCAGACAGCCGGTCTTGCTCTGATCGAGCGTATAGGTCGTGCTGCCGACCCTGAAGTTGCCGTAAGGCGTGGTCGGACTGGCGCGGCCGGGTGAGGAGATGTTGGCCGGAAAGCCATACAGCGGCACCTTGGAGATATCGCGATTGCCGGCGGAGACGCCTTCCTGGTCTTTCCACGACGCGTTGAGCAGCACCGACCAGCGGTCTTCCTTGTGGCCGAAGGTCAAATCGCCGGCCTTGGTCACGCCGTCATCCTGATCGAACTGGCCGTAGTACATGTTGAGCTGCGCGCCGTTCCAGTTGCTCTTCATCGTCAGGTTGATGACGCCGCAGATCGCGTCGGTGCCGTACAACGCAGAAGCGCCGTCCTTGAGCACTTCGACGTGGTCGATCGCCGCGGTCGGGATCGAACTCAGGTCGACCGATCCGCCCAGCCCTACATCGCTGATCCAGCGCTTGCCGTTGACCAGTACCAGGGTGCGCTGGGCGCCGCAGCCGCGCAGATTCACACGCTGAATGCCGCTGGTGTTGCCGTTGTTCGTGTTCAGACTCAACGAGGGCCCGTTGATCGAGAGCTCCTTGAGGATTTCGCCGATGTTGGTCAGGCCGGTGCGCTCGAGCTCGGCGCGATCGATCACGAGGACGGGTTGGGAGGTTTCAAGCGTGGCCCGTTTGATACGCGAGCCGAGCACCTCGACGGTGTCGAGCGTCGCCGTCTCTTTCTTGTCCTGCGTGTTTTGCCCCTCCTGGGCCTGCGCAAGCATCGGTGCTACGAGGCTTGCCAGAACGGTCGAGCTGTACAACGCCGTGCGGATTGCCGCCGGCAGCAAAGTCTTGTGCATGATTTTCCCCAATCCCCGAAATGAATGAGCGGAACCCCTGCGGTTCCGTAAGCCACCAATAACAAAAATTTACGCTCTGCGCAAATTGAGTTACGAGTGCGCCTCGGGGCGGGGTGGGGTTCAGCGCTGATCGGCCGGCCAGGTATTGAGGTGCGGGCCGAACTCCGGCCTTTGTTTACGCACGACGCAGAAGCGATGCCCGGTCGGTGCCTGCATCACCCACCAGCGTTTGACGAATGCGATGCGTTTCGCGCCGAGCGCTTCGAGGCGTGCCACCTCCGCGTCGAGGTCGTCGGTCTCGATGTCGAGATGGATGCGCGCCTCGTGGTCCACCCGCTGCAGCAGCAGGAACGGTTCGTCGGCGTCGGTCTTCAGCTCGGCGTACTTGCCGTCGCCGTCCTGGTCGAAGCTCTCGACGGGGCGGCCCAGGGCTTTGCTCCAGAACTCCGCGCCGTCCTTGAGATCGCCGACTTGACAGTCGAGGACATAGGCGGAGATGCGGCTATGGTGCACGCGGCAACTCGCGCTTCGTCGCCTTGCGCGGCTTCGCTGCGGCGGCGGCGCGGCGCTTCGGTGCGGGTTCGAGGCGGAAGCCGCCTGGCAGCAGTTCGGCCAGCGTCGCCACGCGTGCGTCGCCGCGCGTATTGCACATGATCACGCGCAGGTCCGGCCCGCCTTGCTCGAACAGTACCTGGCGGCAGGCACCGCAGGGTACGACCGGTTCCGGCGTGTCGGCGACGACGGCGATCACCATAAGTCCCTTGCGGGCGAAGCCGTTCGCATGAGCGGCGAACACGGCGGTGCGTTCGGCGCAGTTGGTCAGTCCGTAGACGTCGGACTCGACATTGCAGCCGAGCACGATCTCCTTGCCGTAGCGTGCGGCCGCGCCGACCTTGAACTGCGACTGGTGCGCATGAGCGCGCAATCTGGCCTTCTTGGCGGCCGCGACGAGCGCGCGCTCGTCCGGGGTCAATCGAGTCCGCTGCGACTCGACTTGCTTCAATCCGTTACGTTTCATCTCATTCCGGATCAGGCTGGGCGCAATGGTATACGCCGCGTTGCGCGCGGCGTCAATGCGCCCGGGTTATTGCGGAAGAGCGAGATCTTCGAGCATCGCCTTGAGGAAGCGTGCCGCCTCGCCGCCGGTGCAGGCGCGATGATCGAAGGTCAGCGACAGCGGAATCACGCGGTGGGCCTCGATGCCGCCGATTACCGGCACGGCTTCGAAGCGCAGCTTGCCGGCGGCGACGATGGCGACGGTGGGCGGCACCACGATCGGCGTCGCATAGCGCCCGGCGAATACGCCGAAATTCGACAACGAGATCGTATAGCCGGTCAGCTCCGACGGCGGAATGCTGCGATCGCGTACCTGTCGCATCACATCGTCGAGCGCGGCGCGCAGGCCTCTCGCGTCGAGCGCATGCGCATTGCGCAACGCCGGCACGAAGAGGCCGTCGACCGTGTCGACGGCGACGCCGATATCGACGCGCTCGTGCAGCGTGCGCGTCAGATTCTCGCCGTCGAACCAGGCATTGAGCGCGGGCACGGCCTTGCACGCGGTCGTGATTGCACGCAGCAGGCGCACGCTGACGTCCTCGCCGGCGCGCCAGGCATGGATGTCCGCATCGTCGTTGAGCGTGGTCGGCACGACTTTCGACTGCGCATCGGCCATCACGCGCGCCATATTGCGACGGACGCCTTTGAGCTGTTGAGGCTGCGCGTCGGAGGCATGGCCGAGGGCCGAGGGTCGAGGGTTGAATTCGCTTTCGCTGCTTGCGGAAGAACCCGCCGCGGCCGCGGCTGCCGGGCGTGCGGGATGAGAAGGTGTGCGGGGGTTTTCCGCTGCCGCGGAAGAGAGAGGCGACCGGGCGGGCTTGCTTGCGGCGGCCTGCTTCACGTCCTGCATTGTCACTACGCCGCCGGCGCCGCTCGGCCTGACTTGGGCCAGATCGACGCCCAATTTCCTAGCCAGAGCACGCACGGCCGGTACGGCCTTGACGCCGCCGACGGCAACGGCGTTCTCGACGACGACATGGTCGCTGGCCTGCATCTCGCCGACCACGGTGCCGGTATCGGGCCGCTCTGCGGAGGCCGGCGTCTGGGCAGGCTTCGGCGCCGGCGCGGACGGAGCGTGGTGTCCGGTCGCATGCGCCTCCGCGCGTTGCGGCGCCGCCGCGTCGATCTCGAAGTCGGCGAGCGGTGCGCCGGTCGCGATCACATCGCCGTTGCTTCCGTATACTTTTATCAATTTCCCGGAATACGGCGACGGCACCTCGACGACGGCCTTCGCCGTCTCCATCGAGATCAGCGGCGCGTCGAGCCGGACCGTGTCGCCGGGTTTGACCAGCCACTCCACGATCGTTGCGTCGGGCAGGCCTTCGCCGAGGTCGGGCAGGCGGAATGTCTTCACTTCGCTCACGGGTACCTCAGCGCGCGTGCAGCATGATCAGGACGACGATCGCAGGCATCGCCTGGAAGAAAAAGATCCGTTTGTTGACGGTCAATGCACCGTAGATGCCGGCAACGACGATGCAGGCGAGGAAGAAGGTCGCGACGTGAACGCCTTCGAGGCCGCCGAGCACCAGGCTCCAGAGCAGGCCTGCGGCGAGAAAGCCGTTGTAGAGCCCCTGGTTGGCAGCCAACTTCTTCGATGCCGTCGCGAATTCGGGCGTCAGGTTGAACACGCGGCGGCCGAGCGGTTTGTCCCAGAAGAACATCTCGAGAGCGAGGAAGTAGAAATGCAGCAGCGCGACGAAGGCGATGAGGATTTGCGCGAAGAGAGGCATGGAGGTTTTCCCTGGTCCGATTCAGCTGGCTTCCAACGTGCGCTTCGCCGCGGCGACGATGCGCGCGGTGCCCGGCAGATAGTTCATTTCGAGTTTGTACAGCGGCATCGGTACGTCGTAGCCGGCGACGCGTTCGACCGGAGCGTGCAGATCGTAGAGCGCATGCTCGACGAGCCGAGCGGCGATCTCGCCACCGAAACCGCCGGTGTACGGCGCCTCATGCACGATCACGCAGCGATGCGTCTTCTTCACCGACTCGTGGATCGTATCGAAGTCGAGCGGCTTGAGCGTGGCGACGTCGATCACCTCGGCGTGGATGCCCTCGGCGGCGAGCGCATCGGCCGCTTCGAGCGTTTCCTTGACCTGCGCGCCCCAGGTGACGAGCGTGACGTCGGTGCCGTCGCGCAGCACGAAACAGACATCGAGCGGCAGCGCTTCGCCGTCGTCGGCGACCTCCTCCTTGTACTGGCGGTAGATGCGCTTGGGCTCGAAGAAGATCACCGGGTCGGGGTCGCGGATCGCGGCGAGCAGCAGGCCGTAGGCGCGGCCCGGCGAGGAGGCGAGTACGACGCGCAGGCCGGCGATATTGGTGAACAGCGCCTCGACCGCTTCGGAATGATGCTCGGGCGCATGGATGCCGCCGCCCCAGGGCGCGCGGAATACGGCCGGACAGGTGAGACGTCCACGCGTGCGCGTGCGCATGCGCGCCGCGTGCGAGGCGATCTGGTCGATCATCGGATACATGAAGCCTTCGAACTGCGCTTCCGCGACCGGCTTCATGCCCTGCACGGCGAGACCGACCGCGAGACCCGCGATCATCGCCTCGTCGAGCGGCGTGTCGATGACGCGGTCGGCACCGAACCTCTGCTGCAATCCCACCGTCGCGCGGAACACGCCGCCGTTGACGCCGACGTCTTCGCCGAGGACGACGACGGCAGGGTCGCGCGCCATCTCGTGCGCGAGCGCCATGGTGATGCCTTCGATGAGGTTTATCTGCGGCATGGTCGCGCTTCCCCTTCCCCTTCAAGGGGAAGGCCGGCATGAGGATAGTTTGAGATAGCGGATGCGCAAGGCGACGCCATCTCCACACAGCCCTCCCCTTGAAGGGGAGGGCTGCGGCGGCGTCAGCGCATTCTGCGGAT
>CBJLOV010000036.1:0-28680 GCA_966424745.1 uncultured bacterium | reverse complement strand
GCGACCGCGGCGCGGTCGCCGAGGTCGATCTCGGCAAGATGCAGACGATCGGCATCGTGCGCCTCGGCGAAGACGTCGCCCAGGGGCAGCGCGTATCGCGGTACACGCTGCACGCCGCCGTCGACGGCGGATGGACGGAACTCGCGCAGGGTTCGACGATTGGCGCGTGCAAGCTGGACCGCTTCACGCCGAGGCCGCTGCGCAAGCTGCGAGTGACGATCGCGGATGCGATCGCGCCGCCGCTGCCGTTGCGCATTGCGGCGTATGCGGGCGGTGTTGGTTGAGCGGACCCGAAAAGAACGAGGACTGAACCACCAAGAACACGAAGAGAGGCCACGAAGACAATCCGGGCCGCTCAAGGGTTTTTGCTCTTCTTCTTGTTCTCCGCTTCTCTTCGTGTTCGCCGTGACGACGTCTTTGGGTCTTGCCCTATTCTCCGGCCTTGCGCCGAGCCGCGTCGACGATATTGCCGTTCTCGCGCACGTCGACGTGGTCGAATGCGCCGTGCTTCGGATCGGAGAACTCGAAACGCAGGTCGCGCTCCTTGGCGAAGAATTGCGTCGGCGACAGCGGGTAAACCGCCAGCACCAGCGAACTGGCTTTCATCTTGAGGTGCGCGCCTTCGACCGTGAACTCGATGTCGCCGTTCTGCTTGGTCGCATAGCGGCCGGCGAATTTCGCGAGTCCCGAGGCGGGCAGTGCGATCGTCGCGGGCGGGGTGTAGGGCGGAGGCCCGTGCGAATAGCTGAAGACCCGGGTCATGCGCCAGCGGCCGTCGAGGAATTCCCATAGATCGTCGAACTTGGCCTGTCCGCTGAGGTACTCGGCCTTGTCCGGCTCGGTGACGTAGAAGAGATGATCGCCGCTCAGGATCGCGCGGTCGCCGGCCATCGGATAGAACTTCACGGTGTCGGCGACCGCCTCGCGGCGGATACGCTGGTTCGGAACGCCGCAGATGTTCTTCCGCACCGAATCGACCAGACCCTCGCGCGATTTCGTCAGGCCGCCCTTGTCGTGATAGAACTCGATATCGGCGCTGAAATAGTCGCCGAGCGCGGGAATATCGCAGGCGTTGTAGGCCTTCCAGAATGCCTCGTCGGCGGCACGCACCGCGGTTTCGGCGTCGCTTGCGGACTGATCGGCGTGGACCGCCGGCGCGAAGGACAGGACGGCAAGCAGGATGAACAGTACGAGGCGTTTCACGGCGGGGTGCTCCGGATTGGCGGGTCCAAGCGCTTGGATACGGCCCGATGGCACCCGGTTGCACGGTAGGGCGGCCGAGCCGCCTTATAATTCGCGTTCGCCGTAGAGAGATCGCTTATTCGCCGCATGCAGCCGCAGGACAGCACCGCTTCGCAACCCGAAGTGCAGGCCAAGCGCCTGAACAAGTACATCGCCGAAACCGGCTACTGTTCGCGGCGCGAAGCGGACCGTCTCATCGCGGAACGGCGCGTCACCCTCAACGGTCGGCCCGGCAGCGTCGGCAGCCAGGTCGCGGAAGGCGACGAGGTGCTGATCGACGGTCAGCCGCTGCTGCAGCGCCGCGTCGCCGCGGGCGGACGCCGACACGTCTACATCGCGCTGAACAAACCGGTCGGGATCACCTGCACGACCGAGCACGAGGTCAAGGGCAATATCGTCGACTTCGTCGACCACAAAGAACGCATCTTTCCGATCGGCCGGCTCGACAAGGACTCCGAAGGACTGATCCTGCTTACCAGCAACGGCGACATCGTCAACGAGATCCTGCGCGCGGAGAACCACCACGAAAAGGAATATCTCGTCGGCGTGAATCGTCCGGTGACGCAAGAATTCCTTGCCGGCATGGCGCGCGGGGTGCGCGTGCACGGGCAGATGACCCGGCCGTGCAAGACTTCGCGTATCGCCAAGTTCGGCTTCCGCATCGTGCTCACGCAGGGACTGAACCGGCAGATCAGGCTGATGTCCGAGGCGTTCGGCTATCGCGTGACCCAATTGCGCCGCGTGCGCATCGTCAACATCAAGCTCGGCGCGCTCAAGGTCGGTCAGTGGCGCAATCTGACCGAACAGGAGCTGCGCGGCCTGCTGCCGCAGCGCACGCAGTGGTGAGCGCGCCGAAGCAGCGTGCGCTTCCGCCCGGCGGCGAAAATTTCGCCGCGAAAACGTGAACGAATCCGCAAAGAACCCTATCCGCCGGGCTTCGTTCGACGCAATAATTCCGAACGATGGCGGTCCGCGTTCGCCTGCGCTCGAAGCGCTCGAACCCGGAGCGGCGAACCAAGGGGATGTCGGCCATGCAGCGCAATCAAGTTCCGCGTAAGACCGACGCCGGCCGGCGCGAAATCGAATCGCGCGAGCATAAGCTGGCCTGGCAGGTGCGCGCGCTCCTGATCGAAACCAATGGCGAGCGCAGCGTCGCCGATCTGGTCCATGTGTTCAAGACTTACGAAGCCACCGTGGCGGCCCTGGAAGAACTGCGCGCGCTGGGCCTGATCGAGATCGCCGAGGACGACGTGGAGTTGCCGCGGCTCATCGCCGGCGACGGCATCACGCCATTGCAGCAGGCGCGTCAGTTGCTCAACGACACCGCGGTCGGGTCGCTGGGCGTGCTCGGCGGCATCGCCGCGTTCCGGTTCACCCTGAAGATCGAACGCTGCTACACCGTGGACGAGCTGCGCGCCGTGTTTCCCGACTATCGCAAGCTGGTGGCCAAGAGCAAGGGCGCCGACTACGCCGAATCGATGCTGGCCCGCGTCGAAGAGTTGCTGGAACAATCCCTGGCCGGCCATCCGAAAGCGTGACGGCGGGGCCGGCTCGTTTCAGCGTCGAGCCCATGATTTTTAGCGCTGATCGGGTTTTTTGGGGCTGCCGACGGCCGCCGTCGCTGTCGGCGAGCCGCCGCCGAGTCCGGCGAACAATGCCTGTCCGTCGGGCACGCCCAGGCCCGTACACGCGTTCCAGCCTGGGCCGGCGGAATAGCCTATCGCGCTGCCGCCGGGCTTGTTGTCGCCGTCGGTGATTTCGCGCAGCCAGGATGGATTGGCGTACAGCTGCGGCAGAAAAAAACCGATCGGCTTCGCCGCCCCTTGATTGATCAGGGCGGCAAGGCCGGCCCACAGCGGCGCGACGGCGCTGGTGCCGCCGATGACCTGGACTGCGCCGTTGAAGACGATGTTGTAGCCCGTGCCGGGTGCGGCATCGCCGGCCACGTCGGGCACGCCGCGCCGCATTTTGCCGTCGTTGACGCTCGGCGGCAGGGCGGCGTTCTCCTGAAAAGCCGGCACGGCGAACAGATCGCTGATGCCGCCGCCGCCGCCGCTGGTGCCGTCGTTCCAGACGGACTCGCTCACGATCGCATTGCCTGTCACGCTGATGTTCGTGCCGCCGCAGCCGATCGCCCACGGGCTCGATGCCGGAAAATCGACGTGCGCCTTGCCGTCGTCGACGCCATCGACGGCGAGATCGTCGCCGGAGGCGACGAAAACCGAAACGCCGAGCGTGGCCGCGTCCTGCATGGCACTGTTCATTGAATCGATCGCCTGCTGGGTCCACTGCGATTCCGCACTGCCCCAGCTGATCGAGATCACGCTCGGTTTGTTCGTCGCGTCGTGTGCCGCCTGGCTGATCGCGTCGACGAAACCGGCGTCGGTGTTCGGCGCGAAGTACACCGCGATCGCGGCGCCCGGCGCGGCGCCGCCGGCGACCTGGATGTCGAGCGCGACTTCGCCGTTCGCGCCGTCGTCGGGATTCGGCTTGTTCGCGCCGCCGTCGACGGATACGGCGGTCAGCGTCGGCGGCGCGAGCCCCATCGTCTTGAACGCGGCGTCGGTGTCGTCCGCCGTGTAGCCTCCGCCGAGTTCGATCAGGGCGATGCCCTGGCCGGCACCGGTGACGGTGGTCGGAAAACGATAAAGTGCGGCGACTTCGTTCGGCAGATACGAGCTTGCCACCTTGGGATCGGGGTGCACGACGAGGCGCGGCTTGGCCGCGGGCCGCGTGTCGAGCCCGAGCACGGATTCGATTACGGCGAGCAAATTGGTCGGCAGCGACAGCGCGCCGCTGCGCACGCGGAAGGTTTTCTCGTTCTGCCGATAGGAGGCAAGGTCGCAGTGAAACGCCGCCTGCATCTGCGCCGCCGTGCCGTCGAGTTTGATCAGGCGCCGCGCGGGCTCCACGGAGGTCACGCGCAGCCCGTGCTCGTCGGCGAAGGCGCGGACCAGTTCGATGTCGTCGGCGTACTGCACCTGGCGCTGCGCAAGCAGATTTTGGCGCGCGTCGATTTCGGCATTGTTCGCGGCAGGGCTGGTTGTGCGCTGCTTCAGGTAGACGCTGACTTCGATCCGCTCTTGCGCGGGCACGCTGCCGACTCGCACGGCCGACTTCGGCGCGGCACGATGACTGGGGGAGAATTCTCGATAGGATCGGGTGGCCATACAATCTCCGCATACGAAAGTGCCGAGCTATCGGCGCCGCGGTTCCATTCCCCCCGAGCAGGCGATCCGCGAACGAATCGACCTGCCTCTCATTACTAGGTGCTCGCGCCGGTAAAGTCAATTCATGCGCGGCATTTATATTGAGGCATGCGGATGAATTTTTCGTTCGCTGCTGCCCGATTTCCCTTCGCACCCGCGAAGATGCGTATTCCGCGGCGGCAACTCGCGTCGTCACCTATGGCAAGATGGCCCCCTCTTTTTCAACCGGGGACGCTCATGCCAAAAGCCTTGCTTGCCGCTGCCGCCGCTTTCGCTTTGGGCGCATCCGCCCACGCGGCGACGGCGCCCGATCCGCTCGCGCGCGAGATCTTCAAGCAATTGATCGAGATCAACACGACCGACTCGGTCGGCAGCACGACGGATGCGGCGAAGGCGATGCAGAAGCGCTTTCTCGATGCCGGCTTCGCGCCGGCCGACGCGCAGGTGCTGACCGGCGCGAATCCGAAGCGCGGCAACCTGGTCGCGCGCCTGCGCGGCAGCGGCAAGCACAAGCCTGTGCTGATCATCGGCCATCTCGATGTGGTCGAGGCCAAGCGCGAGGACTGGACGCTCGACCCGTTCAAGTTCACCGAGAAGGACGGCTACTTCTACGGGCGCGGCACTCAGGACATGAAAAATTCCGACGCGGTTGCGACGGCCGCACTGTTGCGTCTGAAGAAAGAAGGTTTCGTCCCGGACCGCGACATCATCCTCGCCCTGACCGCGGACGAGGAGGGCGGCACCGACAACGGCGTCGACTGGCTGTTGAAGAATCATCGCGACATCGTCGACGCCGAGTTCGCGCTCAATCCGGATTCGGGCGGCGTCGATTCCGATGCGGGCAAGCCGGTCGCGATCAACGTCGATGCCACCGAGAAGCTGTACGCCGACTACGAGCTCGAGGTCACCGACAAGGGCGGCCATTCGTCGCTGCCGCGGCCGGAGAATCCGATCTATGAGCTGTCGAACGCCCTGGCGCGGCTCGGCAAGGGCTCGTTTCCGTTCGAGCTCAACGAGGTCACGCGCGCCTGGCTCGAACACATGCAGAAGATCGAGGACGGTGCGCGCGCGAAGGACATCAAGGCCGTGCTCGCGGTGCCGCCCGATGCCGACGCGATTGCGCGACTGAGCCGGGATCCGCGCTACAACTCCGCCTTGCACACGACCTGCGTCGCGACGCGGCTCGACGGCGGCCATGCGAACAATGCGCTGCCGCAGCGTGCGAGCGCGATCGTGAACTGTCGCATTCTGCCGGGCCACTCGCCAGAAGAGGTGCGCCAGGATCTGATCAAGATCTTCGCCGAGCCCAAACTGACCGTGCGCTATGTCGACCCGGTCACCGACAAGCGCCTCGACGTCGGCTCCGAGCGCAAGGCATTGCCGCCGCCGCCGCCGCGCAAGGACGTGTTCGACGCGTTGAATGCGGTCGCGGGGAAGATGTGGCCGGGTACGCCGATCGTGATCGACATGGCCGTCGGCGCGTCGGACAGCGTGTATACGATGGCGGCGGGCATTCCGACCTACGGCTTCAACGGCGCCGCGATCGACCGCGACGATGTGCGCGCGCACGGTCGCGACGAGCGCCTGCGGGTGAAGGCGTTCGATGATTCGGCGGAGTTCTACTATCGATATCTGAAGGCGCTGACCGGAGGGAAATGACGTCGGCTGGTCGGTTCGGCGGCTTCCTGCGCGGCGGGAGCTTCCGCTCGCGGCTCATGGATATTTCTCGCGGCTCCGGCGTCCTGTCTTGATCGTGTTTGCGGCCGCAACAGAGTCGCTGGGCGGAAAACGGATGTCGCCAAAGCAAAGGGCCTGCCGATCGGCAGGCCCTTCGAGCGTCCTCTTGCGCGATCAATAATATGTGCAGGTGTAGACCTTGTTCTCCCCGGAGCCCGTGCTTACACAAGCCCACCCGTGCCAAGTCCCTGTGCCGCCGGTACCACCCCCAGCGCCGACGCCGTAGCCAATCCACTGCATCTGCTGCGTCCACCTGGCCTGGTCGGTCGGGTTGCCGGGACCGTTGAAGCGGTATGTCCCTTTGGCGCTGTCCGGGTCTGCATTCATGCTGGGGACGTTGTTGTTGTGAGAATCCACGCCTGACTTGTCGTCGACATCGACTTTGATCTTGGTCGGATCGTTGATGTAGAACGTGGAGAAATCGACCGTGACGTCAATATGACTGCCGTCGTTGAAGACGACGGTGATCTGCATTGCGGGCACTTTCGAACCGTCCACTACGCGAACGCCGGCCAGGAACCTGCCCACCATTCCGAGAACGTTTGCATAGCTCCCCACTTCAGAACTGATGTAATCCTTCATGTTGTTCTGATCCACACCGGGGTTGATCGTGTCGTACACGTTCTTGTCCGGGTCCGGATAGTTGCTGTTCAATCGACCTACTGTCGAACCGTAAGCGTCGACCAAGGTCTTGGGCTGCAATTTTGCAAAGACGGTTTTGTGCCAGCCGACGGGTGCCACGTTGTAATACTGGACAAGTCCCTTTGCGGCTTCAAGGTATGCGGCATCGCCCTTCACAGGATCGGCGACCTTGACGCGGGGATAGGGCGGCTGGCCTATGTCATTGACGTCGCTGTATACGTCATACGCCTGCACAATTCCGGCTTGCGGGTTGCCGACATAGACCGTGCCCGAAGCTACCGCTCCTTTGGCGGTATCTTGCATTTGCGCCGACGTACATCCCTCGCACCAGACTAATGGCGGCATTTGAGCCGCGCAGGCTGAAGAAAACAAAAGAACGACGGTAAACCCTGCCCCGGTAATCAACTCTTTCATCCTGAATCTCCATGAGTTATCCCCCTAGTGCCAGTAGACTTCAGAATTTCACATTCTGTCAAATTTGCAAGGTTTGCCTGATTCGGAACCATGCGCGGCCGACCAGCCTACGATTCGAGATGCGGGCGGTACTGTTTCGAGTTGACCTCAGCACGCCGAGCGGGCTTGGGCGATGAACAAGGCATGATTCCAGCCGCTGCGACGAAGGTGATCCGCGCAGCTACCGTGCCGGCGAGGTCATAACCTGAAACGTCGACGGACTCGCTCAGATCGGCATCGTCGCCGACCGGCGCACGCCGACTGGAGTGCCGCACAACATCGGCGCAGGGGCAAGGCGGGAAGACATGCTGTTCGCGTATCCGGTCACCGGGCACTACCGCTGGCTGCCGGTCGCCGCGCACAAACGGCCGTAGCGCCCTCGACCCGGTCGATACGCGCAGCAACTTGGGGCGGCTCAGCGCGCCTCGGCGGGTTTGTCGGTGTGTGCGGGCGCCGGCTTCGCGTGCTTCTGCGCCGGTACGTGGAACGGCACGGCCGTTCCCGGCTTGAATCCGTCGCGCCAGTTCTTGAGCCGGGCTTCGATCGCCGGCCCGGTCGAGATCTGCGGCAACGAATGGGTTTGCTGATCGCGCGTTTCCCAGACTTCGATTTCTTTCTTGGCGTCGGCAAAGGCGTCGGTGAACGAGGCCGTGCGGTTGAGCGCGTCGACGAAGAAGGCGCGGCCGAAATCGGTGATGTCGGATTGGGTGCCGCAGCCGAACGAGGCGCGGTCGCTGCGCGCTGCGGTGACGATCATCGTGTTCTCGTCCTTCAGTGCATCGATGAAGCCGCCGGAATAGCAGGCCGAGATCACGAACACGCGGTGCTTGATCGGCGATTCGGAGAACAGGTCGGCGAGATCCTCGGGCACGATCTGGTCGAGCGGCAGCGGGTCCATGCTGACGTAGAGTTCGTGCGCGCGCGAGCCGTGCGTGGTGATGAACACCATCAGTATGTCTTCGTTCGGATCGAGTTTCTTGCCGAGCGAATCGATCGCGATTTCGAGGTTGGAAAGGCTCGCGATCGGGCGCCGGTCGAGCGTGTTCGGATTGTTCACCAGGGTCAGTACATGCCCCTTGGCGTCGAAGCGCTCGACGAAAAGCTTCTCGACGTATTCCACTTCGTTGCGGAATACGTTTTCCTCGCCGTCGCCGGCGAAGGAAATCAGATACAGATTGGTCTTGCCCGGCGTGCGCGGAGCGAGCTTACCGATCGCGTCCTGCATGCGCTGCGGCTGGGCATACAGCACCTGCTCCGGAGAGCCGACATTGGCCGGCCAGATGATCGGCTGGTCGGCATTTTCGTCCGCTTGCTCATTGTCCGCGGATGCGGTTTTCGCCGGACCTGCGCCGTTCGACTGGTGCGCGCGCAAAGCCGCCACCCCCGCGCTGGCACCGACGGTGAAAGCGAGGGCGAAAACAAAAAAAGCGCGGGCGGTCGTGCGGATCAAGGCCGGGCTGACGCATCGAAAAGGTGCAATAGCGATATTTTAACAAATAGCGCGATGCACTGCAGAGCATGAATTTTCGTTCATGTGCGGGACGGCAGCATGAACAGATCAAGGCGGAATTGCGGCAGAAGCTGCGAATTCGCCTTAGAAAATTATTTCAACCAACTGAAATCTGGTTGAAATCCGACACCTGCTCATGTCGGCTTTCGGTCTGCGCGGAAGGTGGCCGCACCAGTTGCACGGTCTGGAATCCGGCCGCGGCGGCGGCATCGAGCTCCTGAGCGATGTCCGAGAGGAACAGAATCTGGTCCGCCGGGATGTGGACCGCTTCGGCGATGCGCCGGTAGGAATCCACTTCGCGTTTGCCGCCGACTTCGGTGTCGAAATAGCCGGAGAACAACGGCGTCAGGTCGCCCGCCTCGCTGTGCCCGAACAGCAGCTTCTGCGCCGCCACCGAGCCGGACGAATAGACGTACAAGTGGATTCCTTGCTTTTTCCACTTTTGCAGATTTTCCCTGACTTCGGGATAGACGTGCCCCTTGAATTCGCCGCCCGCGTAGCCGTCTTCCCAGATCAGGCCCTGCAGAGCCTTGAGCGGAGTCGCCTTGCGGTCTTCGTCGATCCAGCGGACGAGGAGGTCGATGATCTCCTGCCGGCTTGCCGACACGAGCCCCGCTTCGCGCGCGGCTTCGTGCAGCCAGTGCTGCACTTCGGGCTTGTCCTCGTGAGTGACGACGAAACCGGGCAGACGCTCGCGCGCGTAGGGAAACAGGACGTCCTTGACGAAGTCGATCGAACTCGTGGTGCCTTCGATGTCGGTGACGATGGCGCGGATCATGCGGCGACGATCAGGCGGCCAGGGGCTGCGCGGCGAGGCGCGGGAAGCGCTCGGCGATATCGCTGCCGGTGAAGTTGGCGACCCAGCCTTCCTTGTTCGTGAACAGGCGGATGGCGACGAAGTAGGGGGCCTCGCTCATGTCGAACCAGTGGCGGGTGCCGTCGGGCACGCCGATCAGGTCGCCCTGTACGCAGAGGATTTCGTAGACCTTGTCGCCGAGGTGGAGCGTGAACTGGCCGCGTCCGGCGACGAAGAAACGCACCTCGTCTTCGGAATGAGTATGTTCGTTGAGAAATTTCGCGCGCAGGGCAACGCGATCCGGATGATCGGGTTTGAGGCTGATCACGTCGACCGCTTGATAGCCTTCCTCGCGCTGCAGGCGGTCGATGTCCGTGCGGTAGGCGGCGATGACCTCATCCTGAGTCGCGCCGGGCGCGACCGGCTTCGACGCCTCCCACTGTTCGAAGCGCACGCCGACGGCGCCGAGTTCGCGCGCGATGTCGGCATGCTGGGTGTGCGTGCTCAACGGCTTGCCGCCGTCGTTCTCGGAATAGATGCGCAGTTCGCTCATGTCTCAAAACCCTCACTGTCTCAATCGGCGCAAATCCAGCTCGCAGTTGAGCAGGAATTCGAATGCTTCGATATGCCGTTCGGTCTCGGCCATGTCGCGGCCCCAGGTGTAGATGCCGTGGCCGTCGATCAAATAGCCATATAGAGGCTTGCCGGCGTCAATCCAAGTATCCACTTTTTCGACGAGCTCGGGCATGTGCTGCGTGTTAGGAAAAACCGGCAGATCGATATGCGATTCGTGAGTCGTGTGGCCGGCGATCGCCTTCTGCAGCTCGTAGCCGGAAAAGCGGATCACGCCTTCGTTCGAATACAGGCGCGAGGCCACCGTCTGCGTGCGTGAATGGGTGTGCAGCACGGCGTTCGCTTCGGGAAAACGAGTGTAGATGTGGGTGTGCAGCAGGGTCTCGGCCGAGGGACGCGCGCTCGTGCCGACCGCCTTGCCGTCGCGATCGACGACCATGATGTCGTCCGCGGTCAGCGCACCCTTGTCGCGGCCCGAGATCGTGATCGCGAGATGGTCGGAGTCGAGCCGCATCGAAAAATTGCTGCTCGTCGCCGGGGTCAGGCCTTGCGCGCCGAGCTTGCGCCCGGCTGCTGCGATCGCTTCGGCGCAGTCGGCGAAATGTTGCGGGGTGTAGCTCAAGACTCGGCTCCGTGGATGCTGCGCGGTGGATTCGGCTTGGCACTATAGCGGATGGCTGCGTCGAAATTAAGAAAGCCCAAAGGCGGGTAGCGACTCGTATGGAAACTCGGCGTTCGTTCCCAGGATCGAATCCGGCCCGCCGTGCCTCTCGCGATTCCATCAGAAAATGAATAGCGAAAGTCTCAACCCGAAACACGACCCGGCGGCGCCGGCGCACCGCGAGTCCCGGCAGGCCTGCGGCCCGGCGAAGACTAAGTTACGCTTGCGGGCCAGCCCGCAGAGAAAACGCCGAAACATCATGAATATCGACATTTCCCAATTGTCCGCTGCCGAGCTCGACGAGCTGATCGCGCAAGCGGCGGCCCGCCGCGCGACGCTGGAGCCGGCGCAGTCGGTGCAGCCGCCGGAAAAGGCCGAGGCGATCGTCCATCCCGCCTGGCATACCTCGCCGCTGCCCAACGGCGTGCTGTTCATGCTGCGCCATCCGGGCCTCGGCTGGCTCGGCTTCGTGCTGCCGCACGAACATCGCGTGCATCTGGTTTCGCTTTGGCTGCATCAGTCGATGCTGTTCAAACCGGACGATTCCGCATCGGTACCGGTCGCGCCCGCGGCGATCGCACCGAACTTCGGTACGGGGGGCAGCGGAACGGTGCATTGAGCGGACTGCGCACAAGCGCAGCATCGGCGTGCGCCGGCAGTAGGCCCGATCTCGCGCAGTGAGATGCGGCACTGTCAGAATTCCCCGCGGTTTTTCGATCGACGATTTCAAAGGTGCATCGTGCCGACCATTGCGAACGAATATCTCTGGTGGATTCTCATCGCTGCGGGCGCTTGCGGCCTCGGCGCCTTGCTGGCCTGGCTGGCCGGCCGAGCGCGCGCCGGCACGGCGTTCGCCGCAGGAAGGGCCAGCCGCGACGCCGAAATCGCCGCACTCGCGTCCGAGCGCGATGCCTTGCGCGACGACGCGCAGCGCGTGCGCAACGCGCACGAAAGCGCCGTCGCGGAACTGGCGGAACAGCGCAAGACCGTGTTCGCGCTCGGCAACGAGCGTGCGATGCTGGGCGGGCGGCTCGAACGTCTCGGCCAGCTCGACGCCGAACTCGCGGCCGCTCGCGCCGAGGCGCAGAAATGGCGCGAGGCGACGCAGCGCGCGGAGCAGCGCGTCACCGAAACGGCCACGCGCATGCAGGAGCAGCATCAGTCTGCCGCGGAGAAGATCGCCCTGCTCGAACGCGTGCGCGAAAACCTGAGCGACCAGTTCAAGGCGCTGGCCGGCGATCTGCTCGAGGAAAAGAGCAAGAAGTTCAGCGAGCAGAACCAGAGCCAGCTCGGCACCTTGCTCAATCCGCTGCGCGAACAGCTCGGCGAGTTCCGCAAAACGGTCGGCGAGGTCTACGACAAGGAAAGCCGCGAGCGCCAGTTGCTCAAGGCCGAGATCGATGCATTGAAGAACCTCAACCAGCGCATCGACGAGGACGCGCGCAACCTCACGCGCGCGCTGACGCGCGAGAGCAAGGCGCAGGGCGCCTGGGGCGAACTCGTGCTCGAACGCCTGCTCGAAGCATCCGGCCTGCAGAAGGGACGGCAGTACGAAACCCAGACCACGTTCCAGAACGAGAGCGGCGGCCGTGCGCGGCCCGACGTGATCGTGCGCCTGCCCGAGGGCCGCGACATCGTCATCGACGCCAAAGTCTCGTTGACCGCCTACGAGCGCTACTGCGCCGCAGCCGACGATGCCGAGCGCGCCGCCCAGCTCGGCGCGCACCTCGCCTCGCTGCGCAGCCACGTCAAGGAGCTCGCCGAAAAACGCTACAGCGGTCTGCCCGGCGTCAATTCGCTCGAATTCGTGTTGATGTTCGTGCCGGTCGAGGCGGCCTACATCGAGGCCGTGCATCGCGACGAAACGCTGCATGCGTTTGCGCTGGAAAAGCAGATCGTCATCGTCACTACGTCCACCCTGCTGGCGACGCTGCAGACGGTGGCGAGCCTGTGGCGCAACGACGACCGCAATCGCAACGTCGTCGAGATCGCCGATCGCGCCGGCAAGCTCTACGACAAGTTCGTCGGCTTCGTCGACGATCTCAACGAAGCAAAGACCAAGCTCGATGCGGCGCGCAATGCTTTGGCGGGCGCTTCGAGCAAGCTCGAAACCGGACGCGGCAATTTGATCGGCCAGGTCGAAAAGCTGCGCGAGCTGGGAGCGCGGACGAGCAAGGCGCTGTCCGGGGCTCAGCTGGAGCGGGCGCAGCTCGACGAGGTCCAGGGCCGCTTGGACGGCGAAACGGAATGACCGGAGGCCGCGCCGCATGGCCGGCGCGGGCCCCGCTTCCGCATCCCGGATATTTCCCAAACGGCCGGCACTGTGCGACCGGCGCTACGCCGCCGCGCGGTTACTGCTTCTTCGTCTCTTCGGGTGCGGCGGCGGATTGGTCGCTGCTCTTGCCCTTTTCGACCGTCACCACGTCGCCCACGGTAACGGTGCCGACGTCGAACTTGGGGTCGTACGGATTGTCGGATGCGCGCAGCTCGCGGTAGGCGATGGATCCGTCCGTGTAGTTCCCGCCGTTGATGCTCGACGCCGTTTGCAGACCGCCGCCGGTTCCGAGTGGTCCGAAGCCGCCCTTGTGACTCGTCGGATTGTTGCTGGTAGGCACGTTCATCGCGCCGACTTTCAAATCGCCGACGAAACCGAGGTGCGATCCCGTCGCATTGTTGCGGACTTCGCGCCAACGGGCTTTCGCACGCGGCAGCGCATGCTCGTCGCCGTAGGTTTTGTTCAGCTCGGAAACCAGGGCATCTGCCTTGGACGATTCGTCCGGGGTCAACGCCGTACGCACTTTGTCGCGTGCGGCGGCATAGTCCTTGTTCCCGCGTTCCGCAGCCAGCGTGAGCCATGCCATTCCCTGCGGCCGATCTTCCGGCACGCCGCCTTCGCCCTTGGCGAAGATCACCCCGAGATTGTATTCGGCAGGCTTGTAAGCCCAGCTGGCGGCGATCTTGTACAACATGATCGCGTAGCGATAGTCGTGTTTCTTGATCGCGTCCACGCCCAGCCGGAAAAAATACTCCCCGGGCACGGCGTCTTCGCGCGGCGAGGAGGAGGATTCCCGCGAATACATGAAGCCTTGCCCGAAGGCGGCGGAGGAGGCGAGGCCTGCGAGGCTGCAGGCGATCGCCGAAAGATAGAGGGTCAGATGCGTTCTAATGATCTGTTTCATGTGCGGCCTTCCTCGTAGTGAAGTGGGCAGAAAACAGTCAGAACTCCTTCCTCGGAAAAGCTTATACCGCTCCTTGCGCGGCCTGCGCGTCGACGCTGTCGCGATGCAGCTTGCTCTTGCGATATCCGTAGGCGAAATAGAGCACGAATCCGGCGATCGTCCAGACCACGGTCAATATCCAATTGTAGGCATCGAACGTCGACAGGAGGATCAGACAGCTTGCGATGCCGAGGAAGCAGATCGCAGGGGCGAAAGGAATGCGGAACGGACGCGGAATCTCGGCATGGTAGATCCGAAGTATCCATACGCCCGCGCAGACGGCGGCGAAGCTGATGAGGGTGCCGATCGACGTGAGATCGCCGAGTACGTCCAGCGGAAATACCGCCGCGAGCAGGGCGATGCCGATGCCGGTGATGACGGTGTTTATGTGCGGCGTACGGTATTTGGGATGGATGCGCGAGAAAACCGGCGGCAGCAGCCCGTCGTTCGCCATGATCATGAAAATGCGCGGCTGGCCGATGCACATGCAAAGGATCACGCTCGACAGGCCGATCAGCGCGCCGATTTCGACGATCCAGCGCAGCCATGCGAGTTGCGGATGGCTCGATACGGCGGTGACGACGGGCTCGTTGGTACCCAGTTGGGTATACGACATCAGACCGGTCAGCACCGCGGCCATCGCGACGTAAAGCACCGTGCAGATCGCGAGCGAAGCCATCATGCCGATCGGCAGGTCGCGTTTGGGATTGAGCGATTCCTGAGCGGCGACGCTGGTCGCTTCGAAGCCGATGTAGGCGAAGAACACCATCGATGCGCCGCGCAGGATGCCGCCCCAGCCGAATTCGTGCTCGCCCTGGCTGGGGGGGATGAACGGATGCCAGAGGTTCGTGTCGACATAGCTCCAGCCGAAACCGATCACGAGCAGCAGCAGGCAGATCTTCAGCACGACCATCGCCGTATTCACCGATGCCGATTCCCGAATGCCCACGTAGCAGATCGCGGTCAGGGCGGCGACGATGCCGACGGCCGGCAGATTGAGAATCGCGCCGGTCAACTGCAGTCTTCCGTCGACCTTGGCCAACGGCGCGTTGGTCAGCGCGGCCGGCAAATGGATGCCGATATGATCGAGCAGGCTGACGAAATAGCCGGTCCAGCTCGTGGCGACCGCCGAGGCGGATACGCCGTATTCCAAAATCAGCATCCAGCCGATGAACCATGCCGCGCCTTCGCCGAGCGTGGCGTAGGTGTAGGAATAGGCCGAACCCGACACCGGCACCATCGCCGCGAATTCGGCGTAGCACAGCGCGCAAAACGTGCAGCAGATCGCCGCCAGCACGAACGAGAGCATCACGGCGGGTCCGGCGTGCATTGCCGCCGCCTGTCCGGTGATGACGAAGATGCCGCCGCCGATCACCGCGCCGATGCCGATCGCGGTCAGGCCCCAGGGGCCGAGCGTGCGGCGAAGCTCGATTTCGCCGGCTTCGCTGTTGACGGCGAGCGGGTGCTTGGTGCGGAGGAGTTGCTTGAGCATCAGCGAATTCTCAGTGGGCTTGCCGGAGGAAATTCGAGAAGTGCAGCCGCCGACGGGCCGCTTCCCGATCTTGGCGCTCGGGAACGAGCGCCAAGATACACCCGAGCCTTGGGTCGGCGGTATGGGCTTAAATTGCGCGAGCGGCGGACGTTTTCAATGCGACACGTCTTCAGTTGCCGTTCGCGAGTTGGCTGCGCTTGTAGCCGTACGTCGAATACAGGACCAGTCCGATGATCGCCCACACCGCGAATACGAGCTTGGCCGTCATGCTGAGGTTGACGAACAGCAGGAGGCAGCCGACGACGGCGAGCGGACAGACGAGCCAGACCAGCGGGGTGCGGAATGGACGCGCGCGTTCGGGTTGCTGCTTGCGCAGGATCAACACGCCGAGCGAGACCATCGCGAAGGCGAGCAGGGTGCCCGAGTTCGAGGTGTCGGCGAGCTTGCCGACCGGGAACAGCGCCGAGCAAATCGAGACGACGATGCCGGTCACGATCGTGATCACGTGCGGCGTATGGAAGCGCGGGTGCACCTTGGACAGAGCTTCGGGCAGCAGGCCGTCGCGTGACATCGTGAAGAAGATGCGGGTCTGGCCGAACATCATCATCAGGATGACCGAAGGCAGGGCGAGGATCGCGGCGATGCCGATCCAGTCGCCGATACGGTTGTGACCGAGCACGCGCAGCACGTGGGCGAGGGGTTCGCGGCTGCAGACCAGGGCTTCCGAGTTCACGCACGCCGCCATCATTTCCGGAGTGCCCGGATCGAGCGGCGTCCCGTTCGCGCCCAGTATCGGCTGCGCGCCGATCGAACCCGCGGCACCGTAGCCGACGAGCAGGTAAAAGATGGTGCAGACGGTGAGCGAGCCGATCAGGCCGATCGGGATGTTGCGGTTCGGGTTCTTCGTCTCCTCGGCTGCGGTCGAGACCGCGTCGAAGCCGACGTAAGCGAAGAAGATCGATGCCGCCGCGCCGAGCACGCCGACGCCGCCGAGCGGACTGCCCCAGCCGCCGGGCAGGAACGGTTCGAAATTGGAGTTCTTCACCGCCGGCACGGCGAGGAAGATGAACACGGTCAGCGCGACGATTTTGACCGCGACGAGCACGGCATTGACGCGCGCGCTCTTCGAGGTGCCGATCACCAGCAGCACGGTGACCGCAAGGCCGATGAGGAAGGCGAGCAGGTTGAACGTGCCGCCCGCATAGAGGCCGGTGCGCAAGGCTTCCGGCAGACCGTAGCCGTTCGCCGCGAGCAGGCCGTTCATATAGCCCGACCAGCCGACGCAGACCACCGCCGCGCCGATGCCGTATTCGAGGCCCAATGCCCAGCCGACGACCCAGGCGACCAGTTCGCCGAACACGCCGTAGCTGTAGGTGTAGGCCGAGCCCGACACGGGCACCATCGAAGCCAGTTCGGCGTAGGCCAACGCGGCGAGGCCGCAGACGATCGCGGCGATGACGAAGGCGAGCATCATGCCGGGGCCGGCCTTCTGCCCGGCTTCCGCGGTGAGCACGAAAATACCGGTGCCGATGACGGCGCCGATGCCTAGGAGGGTGAGCTGGAGTGCGCCGAGCTGGCGCTTGAGGGATTTCTTTTCTGCGGTTTCGAGAATCTTATCGAGCGGCTTGACGCGCCAAAAAACCATTAGTGTGTCCCCAGAACTGGTGGTGGATGGGCGGCTCGCGGCAGGACTGCGGCCAGCCTCTTTATCCGGGTCCCGCGGACCCAAATTGGTGGCTGGTAAAATACGCGACCCCTTCTTGGCGAGCAAGCTGTGACGCACAAGGCGACCGTCGAATCCGCGCTTTCCTTGCAACCTTGGCAACGCGACCGGCTGGCCGGATTCGCGCGATACGCCCGGCGTCATCCGGCCGAACGCGCACTCGCCGCACTGTTCGCCGATTTTGTGTCGGAGCACACGGACGCGGCCGAACGCAGCCTGATCGTCGGCCACCTGACCGGTTCGGCGTGGCTGGTCAGCACCGACGGTGCGCGCGTGCTGCTCACCCACCACCGCAAGCTGAACCGCTGGCTGCAGCTCGGCGGTCACGCCGACGGCGACACGGACTTGGCGGGGGTCGCCTTGCGCGAAGCGGAGGAGGAATCGGGCATGTCGAATCTTGCCGTCGAAACCGAGATTTTCGATCTCGACCGCCACGAAATTCCCGCTCGTGCGAACGAGCCGGCGCATTGGCATTACGACGTGCGTTACGTGGTGAAGGCGAGCGGCAGCGAAGATTTCGTGGTCAGCGACGAGTCGCATGCACTGGCGTGGTGCAATATCGCCGCGTTGGCCGCGGACGACTCCGCCGACGAGTCGCTGCGGCGCATGGCGCGCAAGTGGCTGGCGCGGTAGGGGCGTCGTTGCTCCCACCCGTTTTTGGTTTTGTCATTTCTGCAGGGACCGGAGCCTGCGCGTTCCGCTCTGTCTCCGCGTTCTCGCTCAGGCGGGAATGCCGCCTTTGCTTTGCCTCACCATTTCGGCGCGCTGCTCTTGGCGCGAATGTCGAGCGGAAGGCATGAGCCGGTTGATCTGCCCGGGTGGCTCAAAACCTGGAATCCGCGGGAATATTCCTCCGCCGAAACGGAGCCGCCAAGAAAAAGGGGCGCGATAAATCGCGCCCCCTGCGGAATATTGCGATCGAACCGGTGTTATGGCCGCCGCAGCAGCTCGGAATTGTCGCGCGTCACCGGCATCAGGTCCTTCTTCGACACGCCGAGCCAGTACAGGATCGGGCTGGCGAAGAAGATCGACGACAGCGTACCGATGATGATGCCGATGATCATCGTCAGGGCGAAACCGTGGACCGCGGTGCCGCCGATCAGGTACAGCGCGATCATCGTGATCGCGGTGAACAGCGCGGTGATGATCGTACGCGACAGGGTCGAGTTGATCGCCTTGTTGAGGATCTCGGCCGGCTCGGCCTTGCGCGCCGAACGGAACAACTCGCGCACACGGTCGAAGACGACGACCTTGTCGTTGATCGAATAGCCGACGACGGCGAGCACCGAGGCGAGTACGTTGACGTCGAATTCCCTGTGCGTCAGCGCGTAGAAGCCGAGCACGATGATCGTGTCGTGGAATTCGCTTGCGATCGCGGCGATGGCGAAACGCCATTCGAAGCGGATGCCGATGTAGATCATGATGCCGATGATCACGAAGATCACCGCGACGATGCCGTCGCTCTTGAGCTCCTCGCCGACCGAGGCGCTGACGAAGCTGGCGCTCTTCTTGTCGACGTCGGGATTCTTCGCCTTCAGCGCGGCGATCACGTTGTCGGCGATCTGGTTCATCTTCTTCAGATCGTCGCCCGTTTCGCTTTTCGCCGCGCCCGCCTCGCCGAGCTGCAGGCGGATCGCGACGTCGTTCGTGCCGACGTACTGCACGACCTGCGCGTTGTGGAACCCGCCCGCTTCGAGTGCGCCGCGCACGGTGTCGATGTCGGGCTGCTGGTGATAGCTGGCCTCGACGAGCACGCCGCCGGTGAAGTCGAGCGCGTAGTTGAGCCCGCGCGTGAACAGGGCGCCGAGCGAGACGAGCAGGAGGATCGCCGAGACGGTCAGGCTGATCGTGCGCAGGCGCAGGAAGTCGATCTTGCTGTCGTGGTTGAAAATTTCCATAAATATACTCTTGGCAAAATCTCCTTCTCCCCTCGGGAGAAGGTGGCGCGAAGCGCCGGATGAGGGTTCGGAATCAGCCGAGCTTTCGCTTATGCCGAACCCTCACCCCAACTCCTCTCCCGGCGGGGAGGGGCTTGGTTCTTTATACCGACAGCGCTTTCAGTTTGCGTCCGCCGTGGACGAGATTCACGATCGCGTGCGTCACCGTGACCGAGGTGAACATCGAGGTGAGGATACCGATCAGCAGGGTCACGCCGAAGCCCTTGATCGGACCCGAGCCGAAGAAGAGCAGGGCGACCGCGGCGAGCAGGTGGGTGACGTTGGCGTCGAGAATCGTCGCCCAGGCCTTCTCGTAGCCGGCCTTGATCGCGGCGAGCGGCGTCGCGCCGTTGCGCTGTTCCTCGCGGATGCGCTCGCAGATCAGCACGTTCGCGTCGATCGCCATGCCGAGCGTCAGCACGATACCGGCGATGCCCGGCATGGTCAGGGTGGCCTGGAACAGCGAGAGCACCGCGACGAGGAGGATCAGGTTGAACACGAGGGCCACGTCGGCGATCAGGCCGAACAGCTTGTAGTAGATCGCCGCGGCGATCAGCACGGCGACCAAGCCGAGGATGACCGCCTTGAAGCCCTTGTCGATATTGTCCTGGCCGAGGCTGGCGCCGATCACGCGCTCTTCGACGATGTCGACCGGCGCGGCGAGCGAGCCGGCACGCAGCAGCAGGGCGAGGTCGCTGGCCTCTTTCTGGCCGAGGCCGGTGGTCTGGAAGCGCGAGCTGAACACGCCCTGGATCGTCGCCGCGTTGATGACTTCCTGGGTTTCCTTGAACGTGCGCACTTCCTTGCCGTCGACGATCTGCGTCTGCGGCACGCGTTCGATATAGACGACGCCCATGCGCTTGCCGACGCTCTGCTGGGTGAATTCCAGCATCTTGGCGCCACCTTTCGCATTGAGCTGGATCGACACGGCCGGCGTTCCGGTTTGCGCATCGGGGATCGCCGTGGCGTTGACCAGCTCGTTGCCGCTGGCGATGATTTTCTTCGACAGGATGATGGGTTCCGGCTTGCCGTCCGGGCCGGTGCGCTGCATGTAGTACAGACGCGATTCCGGCGGCACATTGCCGCTCTTGGCGATCTCGTACGCACCCGGATTGCCCATATTGGCGGGCCCCGTGGCGCTCTCGTCGACCGCGCGCCATTCCAGGGTCGCCTGTGCGCCGAGGATCTTTTTCGCTTCGGCCGTGTCGTGCACACCGGCCAGTTCGACGACGATGCGGTTCGAACCTTGCTGTTGGATCAGCGGTTCGGAAACGCCGAGCTGATTGACGCGGTTGCGCAGGGTGGTCAGATTGCTCGAGATCGTGTTGCGCGACGCGTTGAGGGCGGCGGATTCACGCACTTTGGCGGTCAGCGGGAAGCTGTCCGTCGTCGCGGCGCCGTCGGTGAGTTCGAGCGGCGGCTGATCGCCGAGCTTCTCGGGCTGGTTCACCTGCTTGGCGATCACGTTGCCGGCCGCTTTGCGGTCCGCGTCGGTCTTGAACGTGGCGATGATGCCGTTCGTGGTCGAATTGACCGAGTCGTAGCGGATTTTCGCTTCGCGCAGCGCGCCGACGATGTCGTCGCGGAAACGCTGCTGCATCTTGTCCAGGGCCGCCTTCTGGTCGACTTCGAGCAGGAAGTGCACACCGCCCTGCAGATCGAGGCCGAGCGGCATCGAGTTGGCGCCGATCGCGCGCAGCCAGCCGGGCACGGTCGAGGCCATGTTCAGGGCGACGTTGTACTGATCGCCGAGCGCCTTGCTGATCGTGGCCTGGGCCTTGTTCTGCGTGTCGGAGTCGTTGAACTCGGCGAGCAGATTGTCCTTGTTGAGCTCGAGGCTCTTGAACGCGAGCTTGTCTTTCTCGAGCGCGCCTTGGACCTTCTCCTTGAGCGCTTGATCCACGGTGCCGCCGCGGTTGGCGGAAATCTGCACCGCGGGCTGCGGGAAGAAGGTGTTCGGCAGGGCGTAGATCGCGCCGAGGATCAGCACGACCGCGATCAAGGCGTAACGCCATTTGGCAAAATCGTTCATCGGTTTCGCTCTTGTGCCGAGCTCTCGGGCACGGCTTTTATCGTTATTGATTCATCGCGAGGGCCCGCGGCCCGGTGCGATTCACGGGGTTTTCAACGGATGCGGACGCCTCAGGACGATTTCAACGTGCCCTTGGGCAGGACCATGCTTACCGCCTGCTTCTGCACCTTGATCGTCACGTTGGGGGCGATCTCGACGCTGAGAAAGGTCTCGCCGATGTCGGTCACGCGGCCGGCGATGCCGCCGTTGGTCACCACTTCGTCGCCCTTGGCCAGAGCGTCGATCATCGAGCGCTGTTCCTTGGCGCGCTTCATCTGCGGGCGCAGCATGAAAAAGTACATCGCCACGAACACCGCACCGAACATGATCAGACTCGGCCACGGGCTCGGTTGTCCTGCGGCGCCCGCCGCCTGCGCGTAGGCGCTGGAAATGAAGAAATCCATCGTTAAAAGTCCCTGGTGAAAGCCCCGACCGGAACGGCCGGAGGCCGGAAAATGGCCGCCGATTATGGCATGGGATGGGGGGATGTGCATCCGGGGGCCGTTTGGTCCTCCGCGGGGCCAATGGCTCGCTATTTTTTTGCGGCTGGAATTGGCCTTTGTTCGCCGTTCGCGTTTGCTCTCGGCGGGCTTTTCGCGGTTGGGGATTGGTTGTCCCGCTCTTGCTTTGCTCTGGCTCGTCATTTCCGCGTGGGCGGGATCCAGTTCTTGCTTTGGCTTTTGATCTTGCTCTGTCTTTTGATCTCGGGGTCCCCGTCAGCCGCGGCGAGGGCGGTGTGTAGGGCGGGAGAAGCCGCGCAGCGGCGCATCCCGCCGCTGCGGTCTTCCCCCAACAAGGCGGGATGCGCTTCGCTTCTCCCGCCCTACGGGGGCTGCTTTTGATCTTGTTCCGTCTTTTGAGCTCGGGGTCCCCGTCAGCCGCGGCGGGGCGGTGCGTAGGGCGGGAGAAGCCGCGTAGCGGCGCATCCCGCCGCTGCGGTATTCCACCAACAAGGCGGGATGCGCTTCGCTTCTCCCGCCCTACGGGGGCTGCTTTGATCTTGCTCTGCCTTTTGATCTCGGGGTCCCCGTCAGCCGCTCGTCCGATAGGACGAGCGGAAGCTCTTGCTCTCGATCAACACAAAAAGCAAAGTCGCTGCGTTCTCGTCTATACGGAAATGCGCCGCGAGCGAACGCGCCTCGGGCGCGCAAGAAAATCAAAACCCCATGGCCGAGAAGAATCGAGGGCCAATCGGATCGAAAAAGAGGGCTTCCTCAAACTGTTAAACTTGGCCTCTTTTAATAGAACAAAGAGATCCCAAGCCATGGATTCCCAGCAAACCCGCGACAGCATTTCCGGCCTGTGGGACAAGGAAATCGTCCCTCAGCTTGTCGAGTACATCAAAATCCCGAACAAGTCGCCGATGTTCGACAAGGACTGGGCTGCGCACGGGTTCATGGACCAGGCCGTCGCGCAACTTTCGGGCTGGGCCAAGGCGAAGGCGATCGAGGGCGCGACGGTCGAAGTCGTGCGCCTGGACGGTCGCACGCCGCTGATCTACATCGACGTGCCGGCTTCGGCCGACGCGCAGAGTGGGGAAGACTGCGTACTCCTGTACGGTCATCTCGACAAGCAGCCCGAGATGACCGGCTGGGCCGAGCACCTCGGCCCATGGAAACCGGTAATCGAAGGCGACAAGCTCTACGGGCGCGGCGGTGCCGACGACGGTTATGCGATCTTCGGTTCGCTCGCCGCGATCCTTGCGCTCAAGGCGCAGAAGCTGCCGCACGCGCGCTGCGTCGTACTGATCGAGGCTTGCGAGGAATCCGGCAGCTACGACCTGCCGTACTACGTCGACCATCTTGCCGCGCGCATCGGCAGGCCCTCGCTGATCGTCTGCCTCGACTCGGGTTGCGGCAACTACGATCAGCTCTGGCTGACGACCTCGCTGCGCGGGATGACCGGCGGCAATCTCACCGTGCGCGTGCTCGAAGAGGGTGTGCACTCGGGCGATGCCTCGGGCGTGGTCGCGTCGAGTTTTCGCATCCTGCGCAAGATCCTGTCGCGGCTCGAAGACCAGGACAGCGGCAGGATCGTGCCGCAGCAATTCCACGTCGAGGTTCCCCCGCAGCGCGCCGAGCAGGCCCGGCAGGCGGCCAAGGTGCTCGGCGATGCGGTGTACTCGAAGTTTCCGTTCGTCGAAGGCATGCATCCGGTGAGCGACGACGTCGGCGAGCTCGTGCTCAACCGCACCTGGCGCCCCGCGCTGGCGGTGACCGGCGTCGGCGGCATTCCCGCGCTCGATTCCGCGGGCAACGTGCTGCGTCCGTCCACGGCGGTGAAGCTCTCGCTGCGCCTGCCGCCGACGCTCGACGCAGTGAAGGCCGGCTCCGAACTCAAGGCGTTGCTCGAAAAAGACCCGCCGTACGGAGCGCAGGTGACGTTCGACCTCGAGAAGGCCGGCAGCGGCTGGAACGCTCCGGCGCTGGCGCCGTGGCTGGAGAAGTCGGTCGACGCGGCGTCGCGCGAGTTCTTCGGTCCGCCGCCCGCATACATGGGTGAAGGCGGCTCGATTCCGTTCATGGGCATGCTCGGCGAAAAATTTCCCGGCGCGCAGTTCCTCATCACCGGCGTGCTCGGTCCGCACTCGAACGCGCACGGTCCGAACGAGTTCATCCATATCCCGACCGGCAAGCGCGTATCCATGTGCGTGGCCAAGGTGATCGCGGACCATTACCAAGCCAGCATCGCCGGTTTGACGCGCGGCGTCGCGGCGACGCATGCGCACACGGTCAAGGGCGGGGATGGCTGCTGCGACTGATTCGATCGCGGTGCGCCCTGCGGAGGAAGGCGACGTCGAAGCGATCGCGTCGCTTTCCGGCCAACTGGGTTACCCCGCCGCGGTCGATGAGATGCGCGAACGCTATTCGCGCATTCGTGTGACGCGAACGGGAGAGGTCTTCGTCGCGGTGCGCACGATTGATTCGCGCGTCCTCGGCTGGGTCCAGGTCGTTCCCCGCTTGCAACTGGAAGACGTGCCTTTCGCCGAATTGGCGGGACTCGTCGTCGACGAATCCGCGCGCAGCGGGGGCGTCGGCACGGCGCTGTTGAAGGCTGCGGAGGATTGGGCCCGCAATTCGGGCTTCGTCACGATGCGCGTGCGCAGCAACGTGGTCCGCGAGCGCGCCCATCGCTTCTACGAACGCGAGGGATACGTGCGGATCAAGGTATCGGCGGTGTTTCACAAGGCACTGGCCTAGGCGATCCTATTTTCTGTACCCTGGAGGCTTGAAATCCGATTCCCCGTCGCTACGTCCTGCGCATGGACTTTCAGGCCGATCTCATCCTCGATTCGAACGAGCCGCGGGATTCCGCTTACGAACCGCGCGGCGAATCCGAGCGCAGCGAAGCGCAGGCGCTCGATGCGTATTCGCGCATCGTTACCGGCGTGGTCGACGCGGCGGCAGCGGCGGTCGTCTCGATCACGATACCCGAGCGCCTCGACGCAAGCGGCAAGCGTATCCACGGTGGGCAGGGTTCGGGGTTCGTCTTCACGCCCGATGGGCTGATCCTGACCAATTCGCATGTCGTCCACGGCGCGAAGCGCATCGAGGTGACGACCGTCGCCGGCCGGCACTTGGCGGCCGACCTGATCGGCGAAGACGTGCACACCGACATCGCTCTGCTGCGGGTCAGCGGACAGGAACGGCACGTGCACGTCGCGCTCGGCTCCGCGCGCGAGGTGCGCGTAGGCCAGCTCGTCGTCGCCATCGGCAATCCACTCGGCTTCGACTGCACGGTCACCTCGGGCGTGGTCAGCGCGCTCGGGCGCTCGCTGCGCGCGACCACGGGCCGGCAGATCGACGATGTGATCCAGACCGACGCCGCGCTCAATCCGGGCAATTCGGGCGGGCCGCTGCTCGATGCATCCGCGCGCGTCATCGGCGTGAACACGGCGATCATTGCCGGTGCGCAGAACATCTGCTTCGCCACCTCGATCGACTCGGTTGCCGCGGTCGTGCCGCAGCTGATGCGCCACGGCCGCGTGCGCCGCGGCTCGATCGGCGTCGCCGCGCAGAACCTGCGCCTGCCGCAGCGCTACGTGCGCTATTTCGGCTTGGCGCAAAGCGGCGCCGTGCGCGCGACGGAGATCGCCGGCGGCGGCCCCGCCGCGCGCGCCGGGCTCGAGGCGGGCGACATCATCGTGGCGTTCGACGGCGACGCGGTGCCTGGCATCGACGCGCTGCACCGCCGTCTCGACGAGGCGAGCATCGGCAAAACCGCGCGGCTTTCGGTGATCCGGCGCGACCGGCTTCTCGAGTTGATGTTAACGCCGATTGAACTGATTTGACGAACGCAGCGTTGCGCCGGAGCCGAGTTGCGACGCTCGGCCGACGGGGCCACATCGGCGGCGGATGTCCGCGCGCTGAATGCGGGGTGAAGTCGCGGCGGCATTCCACATTTTCTGCACGTTTCGTTTCCAGACTCCCGGCCATTGAAGCGGACTCACCAACCATGACAACGAGAATTTCCATCGCGGAGGACGCGGACGCCTGGTGCCGCCAGCTCGGCAACTTCACCCCCGTCATCTATCGTCCCGCGGTCGCGCCGAGAGTCCCGGCGCAATTCTCCTTCTCTGGATTCGAATCCGACGAACGCGCTCCGGTTTCCCAGGCTCGTTCCCGCGTCCAGCGCGGCGGAGTCGCCGCGCAGTTTCTTCTCGGCGGCTTGATCCTGGCGGCGATGATCTACCCGCTTTCCGGCTTTGCGCAGATGCAGGGCGGCATGGGCGGACACGGCGGGCATGGCGGCCGCGGCAGCCATGCGCCTGAGGTTGCCACGAAAACCCCCGACGCTGCGGCCGCGCATGTGCCGAGTCCGCTGCGCGCGATGCTTGCCGAGATGCGCAAGCTGCGCTCCGACCTTCTTCTCACTTCGGCCCAGATCGGCCCATGGTCGGCGATGGAAGATGCCTTGCGCGAGTGCGTGGAGCTCGACCGCTCGCGCATTCCCGCCGCGCCGGCGGGCGGTTCGATCGACGCGCAGCGCGACGTGCAGGATCTGGCCGACAACCATCGCCAGCTGGCCGATGCGTAAGCCCGCTTCGTCGCGGCGACCGAGGCCGCTTGCGCAACCCTCAATCCGCGCCAGTTGCAGACGAGCAAAGATTCCCTTGCCGGCGCCATCGCCGGCGAGCAGGGCACGGCGACGGCGGCGCGCTGAAGCCGCTGCGGCCGGGGCATGCGCCGGGCGTGGGCGGGTTCGGGGCGAGGTTATTCCTTCTTGATCTCGTGCCCGCCGAACTGATTGCGCATCGCCGCGAGCAGTTTGTCCGAGAACGAGTCCTTGTCGCGTGAACGCAGGCGCTCCAGCAGCGACTGCGCGATGACCGGCGTCGACACGCCGAGTTCGATCGCTTCGGCCAGGGTCCAGCGGCCTTCGCCGGAGTCGGCGACATAAGGGGCGATGCCCTGCAACGTGGGATTCTTGGCCAACGCGGCGGCGGTCAGATCGAGCAGCCATGAGCGCACGACGCTGCCGTGACGCCAGATCTCGCCGATCTGAGCCAGATCGAGAGCGAATTCCTGTTTGTGGCCGAGGATGGAAAAACCTTCCGCGTAGGCCTGCATCAGGCCGTACTCGATGCCGTTGTGGACCATCTTGGTGAAATGCCCCGAACCGACCGGGCCGACGCGGCCCCAGCCACGATCCGGGGCCGGCGCCAGGGTGGCGAAGATCGGCGCCAACTTTTCGACGACGCCCTCGTCGCCGCCGATCATCAGACTGTAGCCCTCTTTCAGGCCCCAGACGCCGCCGCTGGTGCCGCTGTCGACGTAGTGGAGCTTGTGCTCCGCGAGACGCTGCGCGCGGCGCTGTGTGTCTTTGTACATCGAGTTGCCGCCGTCGATCAGCGTGTCGCCTTCGGCGAGCAAGGGCAGCAAATGGTCGATCGTCTGGTCGACCGGCGCGCCGGCCGGCACCATCAACCAGAGCACGCGCGGCGACTTCAGCGCGGCAACGAGATCGGCGAGCGAGGCGGCCGGCTCGATGCCGTTCTGTGCGGCGCGCACGCGACTTTCTTCGCTGAAGTCGAATCCGGCCACGCGATGCCCGCCCTGCACCAGCCGCTGCGCCATGTTCGCGCCCATGCGGCCCAAACCGATCATGCCAAGTTCCATCGCATACTCCGTCGAAAGGGATGTGGATTATCGCCTGCGGGAGATATGGGCGCGACGGCGGGACTAAAGGTCGATGGCGTCGCAGCATGTTCGCCTCGACGTGCGCCGAATTGAACCTTTGCCGCGTCGTACGGCATATAAGGCAGGTACACGTCGTGCCTGCCTGCGCGCTGCGGGAGAGCGGACGCGGGTCCGCCCGTGCACCGCGCCGCAGGTCGTATAGGATTGCGTCATCGTGACGCATTTTCCGGCATGAGCCTGTTACCTAGGCTATGCCCGTCGATCTGCAAGTTCGCCGTCGGGAACACTTCTGAGGGAATTCCATGCGTCAAATTTTTCGCCGTCTGCTGCCCGGCTTGGTCGTTGCGCTGCTCTCGCCGAGCGCGTTCGCGTGTTCGGCTTGCGGCTGCACCTTGAGTTCGGACTGGGCCAGCCAAGGCTTCTCGGCGAGCAAGGGCTGGCGCTTCGATGCGCGCTTCGACTTTTTCGATCAGGACCAGTTGCGCTCGGGCACGGACAGCGTGTCGCGCGGATCGCTCGCGATTCCGAACGATCGCGAGGTGCAGCAGTACACGATCAACCGCAACTACACCTTCGCCCTCGACTACAGCCCCAACAAGGACTGGGGCGTGAACGTCTCGCTGCCTTGGTTCAACCGCTCGCACGGGACCATCGCCGCGGGCGACAGCGCCGTCTCGACCTCGCACGACCAGGGTATCGGCGATTTGCGCGTGCTGGCGCGCTATTCCGGCTTCGATCCGCAGCGCAGCACCGGCATCGAGTTCGGCCTGAAGCTGCCCACGGGCAGGTTCACCGACACCTTCGAGCGCGGCCCGCAGCAGGGGGCCGTCGTGGATCGCGGCCTGCAGCTCGGTACGGGCACCACCGATGCTCTGCTCGGCGTCTACCATTTCGACGCCTTCAGCGCGGACTGGGGTTATTTCGCCCATGCGCTGCTGCAAGTGCCGCTCAACTCGCGCGAGAACTTCAAACCGGGCACCGGCCTCAACCTCAACGCCGGCCTGCGCTACACCGCGAACGAAACGTTCGTGCCGCAGCTGCAGGTCAACGCGCGTATCGAGAAGCGCGAGCAGGGCGCCAATGCCGACGTCGACAACAGTGGCGCAACCCTTGTCTACCTGAGTCCCGGCGTCACCTGGAACCTCTCGCGCCGCTTCTCCGCTTACGCCTTCGCGCAGGCGCCGCTCTACCAGCGAGTCAACGGCCTGCAGATCGAGTCGAAATGGTCGGGGTCGGTGGGATTGCACTACATTTTCTAGCCGGTGGCGGTCGCGGC
>CBJLOV010000035.1:0-28889 GCA_966424745.1 uncultured bacterium | reverse complement strand
CGGTGCGACGGGCGGCACGCTGCGCAGGCGCGCGCGCATGCCGGGCACTTCCTCTACGACGCGCGCGACCGGGCGAGCGAGCTGGGCGACGTTGCCGGTGCGGCGGTAGTAGACGATCAGGATGTCGGGCATCGGGGCTGAGGGCTGAGGGCTGAGGGCTGAGGGCAAGAGAATAATGCTTTGCGGCGCTGTTTTTGTGTTGACGGGCTTGCACAACCGTTCATCGCAGGCCAATCTCTTTCCAGCCCTCAGCCCTCAGCCCTCAGCCCATGACCTTCGACCGCAACCGCGCTACGAGCTTCGGTCGCTTCATGTTGAAGCGGTTTCTCGAGGACCGCTGTCCGCAGGCGGCCGGCGCGCTCGCCTACACCACGCTGTTCGCCCTCGTGCCGTTGATCACGGCGGTGCTCGGCATTCTCAGCGCGTTCCCGGCGTTCGCCGAGTACCAGGACAAGATCGTCCAGTACATGTTCGAAAACTTCGTGCCTTCGGCCGGCGACACGATCAAGGACTATTTCACCCAGTTCACGGCGAACGCGGGCAAGGCGACCGCGATCGGTGTCCTCGTCCTGCTGTTCAGCGCGGTCTCGCTGATGATGAGCATCGAGGACGCGTTCAACCGCATCTGGCGCGTGCCGACCGGGCGGCCGTTGACCTCGCGCCTGCTGATGTACTGGGCCGTGCTCACCGCGGGGCCGATCCTCATGGTCGGCGCGCTTGCGATCTCGTCCTACGTGTTCGCGCTGCCGATGCTGGCGCAGGCGGGCGAATCGTTCCAACTGAAAGCGCGCCTGCTCGGCATGTTGCCGTTCCTGATTTCATGGCTGATGTTGACGGCGATCTACGTGCTCGTGCCCAACTGCCGCGTGCGCGTGCGCCACGCGGTGGTCGGTGCGCTGATCGCCGCGATCGCCTCCGAGGCGGCCAAGCGCGGATTCGCGCTCTATGTCGGCAAAAGCTACAGGGACGTCTACGGCGCGCTGGCGATCCTGCCGATGTTCATCGTTTGGATCTACTTTTCCTGGATCATCGTCCTCGTCGGCGCGTCGATCGCCGCGACGCTGGCGGCGTTCGACTACCGTCCCGACGCGCCGAAGCTCGCCGCCGGCGAGGAACTGCGCGGTCTGGTGCGCGTGCTTGCGCATTTCGCCGCCGCGCAGCGCGCCGGCACCGGGCTGACCGCGGACGAGCTGCGCCGGCGCGAGCCGTTCCTGAGCGATGCCTTGACCCAGCAATATCTCGGCGACCTCGATCGCGCCGGATTGATCCGCCGCAGCGAGCGCGGCGATTTCGTCCTCGCGCGCGACCTGGCGTCGATGAGCCTGTACGATCTGTACGCCGCCACGGGCTATCGCATTCCGCTGCACGAGCCGCTGCCCGCGGCCGGCGAGGCGGCGCTCGATGCGGCGGCGACGCAGAAGCTCGACGAGGCGGCAGGTGAGCTGCGCGCCACCTTGAAGACGACGCTTGCCGAAATATTTCCGCCCGTGGCGCGGTCCAACGCGTAGCGATCCACGAATTTCAGAGGACAAAAAGTGAAACGTTTTCTTCTCGCGTTCTGTGCAAGCCTGCTGCTGGCCGGTGCCGCGGGCGCCGCGACCGCGCCCAAACCCGTGCTCAAGGTCACCACGCTCGACGGCAAGCCCTTCGATCTTTCGGCGCAAGGCGGCAAGTGGGTCATCGTGAATTTCTGGGCGACGTGGTGCTCTCCCTGCATCAAGGAACTGCCCGACATTTCCGCCTATGTCGACCAGCACAAGGGCAAGGTCGCGGCGATCGGCCTTGCCTTCGAGGACAGCGACAAGGCCGATATCGAGAAATTTCTCAAGGCGCATCCGCTGAGCTATCCGGTCGCGCAGCTCGACGTGATGGATCCGCCGAAGGATTTCGACACCCCCAAGGGCCTGCCGAACACCTATCTGATCGCGCCTGACGGCAGCGTCGCCAAAGCGTTTCTCGGGCCGATCCAAATGAAAGACCTCGACGCGATCATCAAGCCCTGAGGCGGATCGTGCCCTGCGCGAAATTCCTCATCAGCGGAAAAGTGCAGGGCGTGTTCTTTCGTGCATCGACGCGCAGCGAGGCGCTGGCCCTCGACCTTTCGGGCTACGCGAAAAACCTTGCCGACGGCCGCGTCGAGGTGGTCGCCCAGGGGACGGAAGCGGCGCTGGCCGAGCTTGAACGCTGGTTGAAACGCGGGCCGCCCAGGGCGCGCGTCGACGAGGTGCTGCGCATCGACATCGTCGAAGCCGGCGCGGAAGAGTCGGCCGACGAACCGCGCGCGAAGCAATTCGACGGTTTTTACATTGGCGGCGAGTGATGCGGACTGCCAACCTCCCCGCATAATCGGAAAAAATCGATCCGCTATTTTAAGAATTGGCGCAGAATTTGCGGCAATTCTCATTCTCCGTGAAAAAAAATTGTTACAAGGCACGCCTGTGGAAGTTCGGTTGAGTACAGCTGTCGCACCCGCCGACGCAGCGCGGCGAGGTGCGTGCCGAGGTTTTGCCTAGGGGAGGAGACTTTTGAACGAGCCCTATCTGCGTTACGTCGAGTTGCAGATTCGCGTCGTCGCCGACCAGAAGGAGGGTTTGCTGTTCGAGCTCGGGCAGACCGTCATGGCCTGCGGCTTCAGTCTGGTGCGCCAGCGCATGACCGAAAGCAACGAAGGAATATCGCTCAATTTCGCCGTGCGCGGTCCCGAGGGAGGCGCGCTCGAACTCGAAGACCGCCTGGCCACGCACCGACGCGTGCGGTCGTACGAATCGATGATGCACGAAGTGGCGCCGCCGACGCCGCCGCGGGTCGCCGCGCCGCCGTCGCGCGCACCGACGCAGAACTATGCGCCGATGTCGGGCTACCCGCCGCCGTCGGGTGCGTTTCAGCAGGCGCCGCATGCCGCGTCCATGGCCCATGTCAACGGCCGCATTGCCGAACTCGGCGACCGTGCGCCCGCGCCGGCGCCGCGACCGAGCTACGATCGCTCGCGCCTGGAAATCCTGCTGCCCAAGCTGGCCGCGGACTATCCGCAGATACTTCCGCGTCTCGTGCTGCTCGAGCAGGAAGTGCCGCCCGAGGAGCACGACGGCGTTCTGCGCTACGTCGGCAACCGTGTGGGCACCTGGGTCTACAAACGTGATTTCTCGCTCGGTGCGAAGCTCGGCCTGCACGATGCCGTACGGCACATCGTCCTGCCCGCTTCGCGCCAGCTGCTGCCCGCGGACATCGACGACGACGGATTGCGGATCAAGGCCAGTCCCTTTTGCGGCAACGGCCAGCATGGGCGGACCTGTCATTTCTTCCGCGGATTCTTCGAGGGCTTGATCAATACTTCGCGCGCCGACAAGCCGGCAAACGTCGAGGAAGCGCATTGCCGGAATTCGGGAGCGAGTTACTGCGTATTTACTTTTAACGACTGAGCCGTCTCATTTTAAGGGGATAGACCATGGAAGCCGTGCACTGCCATCACAACACCTTTCTCGTCGCGCTCTCCTATTTGGTATCGGTGCTGGGTTCGTATACCGCCCTGCAGCTCGCGATCGGTATTCCGACGGCGAAGAGCGCGAGCGAGCGATGGCGCGCTCTGTTGGGCTCCGGCGCCGCGGTCGGCGGCGGGGGCATATGGGCGATGCATTTCATCGCCATGCTCGCCTGCCAGATGAACGTTCCGGTGACCTACGATCTGCCGTTGACCGTCCTGTCCGCGCTGATCGGCATTGCGGCGTGCACGCTCGGCCTCGCCGTCGCGAGCAGCGGCGTGTTTTCCTGGGCGAAGCTCGTGCTCGCCGGCGTACTGATGGGGCTCGGGGTGGCCGGCATGCACTACACCGGGATGGCGGCGATGCTGATGCCGGCGCAGACGGTCTACGATCCGGCCATCGTCGGCCTGTCGATCGTGATCGCGATCGTCGCCTCGATCGCCGCGCTGTGGCTGGCGTTCAACATGCGCGGCTGGATGCAGTTGCTCGGCGCCGCCATGGTGATGGGCGTGGCGGTGTGCGGCATGCACTACACGGCGATGGCCGCGGCCGGCTTCGTGCCGGTCAGCCAGGCCGCGGGCGAAATCGCCCAGGGCCTGCACGGACAGAGCCTCGGCATCACGATCTTCATCGTCGCCTCGCTCCTGCTGTTCGGCACGCTGATCGTGTCGATGCTGCGCCAGCAACAGCGCACTGAGATCCAGATCTAGGCTGTCGGAGGCGTGTCGGGGTGAAAGCAAGATCAAAAGACGCCGACACGAAGAACACGAAGAGGAGCAAAATCTTTTTTAGTCAGATTCTTCTTCGTGTTCTTGGTGGTTCAATCTTTTGATCTTGTCGCCGCTGGGTTGCAGCCCGCGGTCAGAGTTCGCCGCGGAACTGCACGCCCCAGATGCGCGGCTCGTTGACATAGCCCGTGAGGTTGTTGAAGTCGATGCCGCCGGTGATCGCCTTCTTGTCCAGGATGTTGCGTCCGAACAGTGCGACTTCGCGCTTGCCGCTGTCCCAGGCATAGCCGACGCGCAGGCCGCCTTCGACCCAGGCCTTGCCGGTGAATTCGACCGACTTGTACAGGAAGTACGACACTTTGCTGCGGTAGGCCCAATCGGTATACGCGAACAGCTCGCCTTCCTTGAACGGAATCGCATAGCGGGCGGTGACGTTGCCGACCCACTTCGGCGCCTGCGGCAGCGGATTGCCGTTGATCGAGGCGAGCGTGACGCCTCCCTCGACGATCTCGTGGCTGAGCACGGTGCAGGCCGCGCACGGCGTGATGTAAAGGTTGGGGTCCTTGATCTTGGTGTAGTTGTAGCTGCCGCCCGCGGTGATCATCAGGTTGTCGGTGACGTAGGCGCGTGCGTCCAGTTCGAAGCCGCGGCCTTCGGTCTTCTTCGCATTGACCAGGCGCGCGAAATTGGTGGTGCCGCCGACCGCGGTGAGCTGCTGGTTCTTCATCTCGTACGCATAGACGTCGGCGCTGATCGTGGCGCGATGGTCGAACAGGTCGGACTTGATGCCGGCTTCGCCCGAAGTGATCGTTTCTGCCTTCGCCACCGACGGCGTGTCGCCGAACAGCAGGCGGCCCTGGATGCTCGGGGCGCGGTAGCCGGTTGCGGCGCGGGCGTACAGCGTCGTGTCCTTGTCGAGGCTGTAGGTGGCCGACAGGTCGCCCGTCGTGCGCGAATAGCTCGGATTCTCGAACAGCGGGCCGATCGGACCGGCGCCGATCGGCGAGATGTAGCGGGTCGCGGTCCAGTTCTTGTCGTCGTGCGAATAGCGCAGGCCGCCCTTGATCTTCAGGGCGTCGGTCAATTGATAGCCGACCGAGCCGAACACCGCGGCGCTGACGTCGAGCTGCTTCTGTTGGGCATAGCCGTCTTCCGCGCTGCCGCCGAAGGTGTTGTAGTCGAAACTGTCGACCGTGATGTTCTCGTTGAAATAGTAGGCGCCGACGATCCACTCGAGCGGCGACGAATTCTTCGAGGACAGGCGCACTTCCTGCGTGATCTGGCGGTGGAAAGGCAGGCCGTCGGCGGATTCGGACGGGAACGGAATGAAGCCGGGGCCGGAAGGCGGGGCGAACGAGGCGCCGTAGCCGCCGTCGATGTCGCCGTGGCTCAATGTCCTCACCTTGTCGAAGCTGGTGATCGAGGCCAGCTCCATGTTCTCGAAGCTCCAGGTCAGGTGCAGGTTGACCCCGCTCGAGGTGACGTCCTGGAAGTTCTGGCCGTCGATCGAGATGCGGTCGCGCTGGAAACCCGGCACGAAATCGTTTGTTCCGGGCTGGATGATGTTGGCGCGGAACAGGATCGCCGAGCCGTTGATGTTCATGCCGTGCACGTTGAGCAGCGCGTCGAACGTATCGGACGGTTTGTATTCGAGCTGTGCGCGCAGGGCTTGAGTGTCGTAGCCGCCGAGTTCGTTGCTCTTGCCGGGCGCGGTGTTCTTCACCCAGTCGTCGCGGTGCTGGTCGAGGAAGGAGACGCGAAACGCCCAGTCCGAATTGATGCCCGCGCCGAACGCCGCCTCGACGTTCGTATTGCCATAGCGGCCGTAGCTGACGTCGACGTAGCCGTCCGCGTCCTGCGTCGGCCGTTTGGACTGCAGCTTGATCACGCCGGCCGGCGTGTTGCGCCCGAACAGCGTGCCCTGCGGACCGCGCAGCACTTCGACCTGGTCGATGTCGAAAACCGGAAAGCCTTTGAGGATCGGGTTTTCGAGCACGACGTCGTCGTAGACGAACGACACCGGCTGCGAGGCGTTGAGATCGAAGTCGGTGTTGCCCAGGCCGCGGATATAGAAGCGCGGGAAGGTGCGGCCGAACGAGGACTCGATCAGCAGGCTCGGCACGCGGCCGGAAAGAAAACGCACGTCGTCGCCGCCGGACTTGAGCACGTCGAGCTTGTCGCTGTCGATCGCGGTGATCGACTCGGGCACTTTCTGGATGTTCTCGCTGCGCTTTTCCGCGGTCACGGTGATGTCGGCGAGCTGCTTCGGTCCCTCGGCTTCGTCGGCCGGGGCGGCGTCGGCGGCGAACGCGGCGTTGCCGGCCAGAGCGCAGGCGATGGCGAGGCTCAGGCTGTAGCGGCGCGGCGCGCTCGATGCGCGGGCGGTGCGATTGAATGGCATGTCAGGTCTCCAGGTTGGACAGCAAAGGAATCTCTTCCCTCCCCACCCCTGTCACCGCGCGCCGATGCATGTCGGCGCTTGTCGGCGTGCGGACGCGCAGCGCGCGATCCGCGAAAATTCCCCTGCGCTTTTTTACCGGAGATGTAAAAAAAATGCAAAAAAATACGCGTATAAACCGAGCGCGATTTGTGACGATTCTGTGACCGCGAACCCGCCGCGCTTCAGTAGATGTTCTTCACCCAGAGCGAGCTGTCGGCGAGTTCTTCGACGCCGAGCGCGCCCTTGAGCTTGGACAGCCGCAGCGGTTTGACCGCAATCTTGCGGTCGGGAAGATGGTCGAGCAGGTGCCGGATCAGGTTGAGCCGCCCGAGCGGCTGGTCGTTGAAGTCGACCACGTGCCAGGGCGCGTATTCGGTGTGCGTCGCCGCGATCATCGCGTCGCGCGCTTCGCTGTATTCGCGGTATTTGTTGCGTGCGGCGACGTCGACCGGCGAGATCTTGAAGCGCTTGAGCGGGTTTTCCGCGCGTTCGGCGAAGCGTTCTTCCTGTTCGGCCTGATCGACGGCGAGCCAGTACTTGTACAGGAGTATGCCGTCGTCGACGAGGCCGCGCTCGAAAATCGGACATTCGTCGAGAAAGCGCGTGTACTCCTGGCCGGTGCAGAAGCCCATCACCTTTTCCACTCCGGCGCGGTTGTACCAGCTGCGGTCGAACAAAACGATCTCGCCGGCGGCCGGCAGATGTTCGATGTAGCGCTGGTAGTACCACTGGGTGCGTTCGCGTTCGTTCGGCTTGGACAGCGCGACGATGCGGTAGTGGCGCGTGTCGAGGTACTCGGTGATCGCCTTGATCGTGCCGCCCTTGCCGGCGGCGTCGCGCCCTTCGAAGATCACGACCACGCGTTTGCCGGTATGGATCAGCCAACGCTGGAACTCGACCAACTCCACCGCGAGCTGCTTGAGATGCTGCGCATACTTGTGTTTCTTCATAGGGGCTCCTGGCGGAAAAGCGTGTTTTGGCTGAATCTAGCTTTTCAAATCTTTCAAACCTCGCGCAGGCGCGGACGCAGGTTGGCGAGATTGCACGGCGCGGTGCGCGAGTCGAGCTGGGCGCGGATCAGTTTCTCCCACGCCGTGCGGCAGGCCGAGGTCGAACCGGGCAGGCAGAACAGGAACTTGTCGTTGGCGAGGCCGGCGAAGGCGCGCGACTGCAAGGTCGACGTGCCGATCTCCTCGAACGACAGAACGCGGAACATTTCGCCGAAGCCGGGCATTTCCTTGTCGAGCAGGGGGCGCAGTGCCTCCGGCGTGGAATCGCGGCCGGTGAAGCCGGTGCCGCCGGTGACGAGGATGCCGTGCACCTCGGCCTCCGCAATCCAGGCCGAGACGATCGCGCGCAGCTTGTACTTGTCGTCGCGGCTGAGCGCGCGCGCATGCAGGCGATGGCCGGCTTCGGCGAGGGCGTCACAGAGATAGTCGCCCGAGGTATCGTTCTGCGCGGTCCGCGTGTCGGATACCGTCAGCACGCACAGGGAAAGCGGAGTGAAGTCTTTGGCTGCGGTCATGGCTTGGGCCTATTCACGGGAATCCACGCGGTCGCGACGCCGGCCATATGCCTGCAGCGCAAGGCGGTGCGAACGACGCGCGCGCCCAATGTACATGAACGGGCCTCGCTGCGGCGATCGGCCTGGATCGTCGCGAGCGGGACCAGGACCCTAAAGCGAAATATCCTGCGGCGGCTGGCCGGCGCGGGCGCGTTCGGCCATGCGCTCGAGCAGCGCGGCGAAATCGTGGGCATAGGCCTGCATATCGAACAACTGCGCCCGGACGGCGGGATCGCGCAAACGAGCGCGCAACGTTTGCAGGCGCTCCGGCGCGTGCGCCAGTTCGACCGCTTTCGCGAAGTAGGCTTCGTCATCCGCGACGGTCAGCTCGTCGAGGCCCAGCCGTAGGTTGAGGCTGCCGGCCACGCGCGAAGCGAACGTGTCGCCGGAGCGGGTCAGCACCAGGCAGCCGGAGTAGAGCGCGTCCGATGCCGTGGTATGGGCGTTGTAGGGATTGGTGTCGAGAAACAGGTCGGCGTGCCGATAGCGCACGAGGTAGTCCGCATGGTTCGTTTTCGGCGTGAAGATCAGGCGCCGCGGATCGACGCCGGCGGCCCGTGCCGTGGCAGCCAGACGTTCGGTCACATTGTTGCCGGGGCGCTCGTCGAGCAGCCAAAGCACGCTGTCCGGTACGGCGTGCAGGATGCGCATCCACAGCGCGAAACTTTCCGGGGTGATTTTCCAGCCGGCGTTGAAGCAGCAGTAGACGAATCCCGCCTCGGGCAGTCCGAACGCGTCGCGCGCAGGCGCAGCGCGTACCGTGCGCGTCGTGTCGACCGGCTGGTAGCAGCGCGGCAGATACGCGATCTTTTCGTCGTAGTGCGCGCGCTGCGCGGCGGGAATCACGTAGTCGTCGGCGATCAGGTAGTCGTACCACGGCGCGCCGAGCGAGCCGGGGTAGGCGAGCCAGTTGACCTGGACCGGTGCGGGCTTGAGCGCGAAGACGCGAGGCATCGAACCCATGCAGTAGCCGTCGACGTCGATGAGGATATCGATGCGTGCATCGCGGATTCGCCCGGCGATCGCCTCGGGCGATTGCCCGGCGACGTCGTGGAATTCGCCGAACGCGAGGGTCAGGCGGCGGCGCCATTCGCTGCGATCGTCTGGGGTCGTCGCGAAGGCGACCGTGGTCAGCGCCGACGCGCGCAGGCGTTCGATCAGTTCGACCATGAGCAGGCCGGTGGCGTGCCCGTTGAAGCCGGACGAGACGAAACCGACGCGCAGACGCCCCGCGTTTTCGACGGGCGGCAAGGCGGAGTCCGGCGAACCGTCCTGCGCCGGGCCGTTTTTTTGCGCGAGCTGCCGGGCGAACGTTCGCGCGCAATGCAGTTGCTGCGCCGCGCTCACGTTCTCCGCGAGCAAGGCGAAGGGGCCGATGCCTTCGGTGCCCGCGTCGACCGCGGCGATGACGCGCGCGCTGAGCTCGCGCAGTCCGTCCCATTCGCAGAACTTGCGTTTGATGTAGACGAGCTGGCTGAGCCCTTCGTAGAGATTCGAGTCGAGCCGCACGGCGTATTCCATCATGCGCGCGCCGCCCTGCCAGTCGCCGAGCTGGTCGAGCACGAGAGCGAGGTTGTGCGCCGTATGCGGACGCGGGCCGAGTTCCATCGATTTGCGATACGGCTGCACGGCGTCGTTGAGCCGCCCCTGGCGCTCGTACAGGTAGCCGAGCACGTACCAGCCGTCGGCCGATTGCGGGTTCAAGTCGAGACCCTGGCGCGCATGCGATTCCGCCGCGCTCCAGTGGTGGAGTGCGGCGCTCGTATTGGCAAGATCGAACCAGGACTCCGCACGGCGGGGCTCGACGCGCAGGCTGCGTTCGAAGCACTGCGCGGCGCCTGCGTAGTCGCCAAGCTGATGACGCAGGCGGCCGAGGTTGTTCAACGCGCCGATATGATTCGGCGCGAGCGCCAATGCCCGCTCGAGCGTGCCGACGGCATTCCCGACCTGTCCTCTGTGAATCTCGACTGCGGCGAGATTGCACAGTACTTCGATCGAGGTCGGGTCGAGTTTTGCCGCTTGCGTCAACGATCGCGACGCCGCATCGAGCCGGCCGGATTTCAATTGCGAGATCGCGAGCAGGCGCCAGACCTCCGCATGCGGCGGCAGGGTTTGCAAAGCGGTCTGCGCGCGCTTTTCCGCGCCGGCCAGGTCGCCGCGCTCGATCAGGGTGGCGATCGCATCGAGCGTCGCCGGCAACAGGGCGACGTTCATGCTGCGCCGCCCGCGAGGCCGCCTTCGGTCAAGGATTTCATTTGGTCGGCCTGGTATTCCTGGGTCAGCGGGCCGATCACCGGGTCGAGATCGCCGCCGATGACCGCCGGCAGGCTGTACAGGGTCAGATTGATGCGGTGATCGGTGATGCGCCCCTGCGGGAAATTGTAGGTGCGAATGCGCTGGCTGCGGTCGCCCGAGCCGACCTGCAGGCGCCGCGATTCGGCCTGCGCCGCGGCCTGCTTGCTGCGCTCTTCGTCGGTCAGGCGCGCCTTGAGCAGCGACATGGCGCGTGCGCGGTTCTTGTGCTGGCTGCGCTCATCCTGGCACTCGACGACGATGCCGGTCGGCAGGTGGGTGATGCGGATCGCCGAGTCGGTCTTGTTGACGTGCTGGCCGCCGGCGCCCGAGGCGCGGAAGGTGTCGACCTTGAGGTCGGCCGGATTGAGTTCGACGTCTTCGATCTCGTCCATTTCGGGCAGGATCGCCACCGTCGCCGCCGAGGTGTGGATGCGGCCCTGCGCCTCGGTCTCGGGTACGCGCTGCACGCGGTGCGTGCCGGATTCGAATTTGAGCTTGGAGAACACGCCCTTGCCTTCGACGCGCGCGATCACTTCCTTGTAGCCGCCGTGTTCGCCGGCGCTGGCCGAAAGGATCTCCACGCGCCAGCCCTGCGCTTCGGCGTAGCGCGCGTACATGCGGAACAGGTCGCCGGCGAAGATCGCCGCCTCGTCGCCGCCGGTGCCGGCGCGCACTTCGAGGAAGATGTTCGCTTCGTCGCGCGCGTCCTTGGGCAGCAGGAGCAGATTGAGCTCGTGGTCGAGCGCTTCGCGTCTCGCTTCGAGATCGGCGACCTCGCCTTCGGCGAGCTCCCTCATCTCGGGGTCTTTCAAAAGCGCCTTCGCCGCATCCAGGCTCTTGCCGGCTTCGTCGTAAGCGCGCAGGGAGACGGTGAGCGGTTCGAGCTGGGCGAACTCGCGCGACAGGTCGCGGAAACGCGCATTGTCGTTGACGACTTCGGGTTGGGCGAGCAGCAGGGCGACTTCCTGGTGGCGCTCGGCAAGCTCGTCGAGCTTGCGTCTGATCGATGGGTTCATGGCAAGAGGAATTTTGACGCGGATTAACGCGGATTTCCGCGGATAAAGCAAAGAATTTCTTCTGCTCTATCCGCGCGAATGCTCTTGAAATCCGCGTCAAATGTTTCTTTTTATTCTTTCGACGGCGCCGAGGAATCGAACAGGGTTTCGGCGGCGCGCAGCAGTTCGACGTCGCCGCGCAGCGCCGCGGCGCGCAGATTGGCGCTCGGTGCGTGCAGCAGTTTGTTGGTCAGGGTGTGGGCGAGGAATTCGAGCGCCTGCTCGGGCGTGCGCCCGTTCGCGAGCAGTTGCCGGGCCTTCTCGAGCGTGGCGTCGCGCTGCGCCTCCGCGCCGCTGCGCAGAGTCGAGAGCGGATTGCGCACGTCGAGCGCACGGCGCCAGGCGAGGTAGTGCTCCACCTGCAGGTCGATGATCGCTTCGGCTTCGCTCGCGGCGGCCTGGCGCGAACGCAGGTTATCGTCGATAACCTGCTTGAGGTCGTCGACCGTATAAAGGAATACGTCGTCGAGCTCGGCCACGGCGGGGTCGATGTCGCGCGGCACGGCGATGTCGACGAGGAACATCGGCCGGTGCTTGCGCGCGCGGATCGCGTTCTCGATCAGGCCGCGCTGAATGATCGGCTCGCGGCTCGCGGTCGAGGAGATCACGATGTCCGCCTCGGCCAGGTGCTGCGGCAGATCGGTCAGCGAGATCGCGTAGGCACCGAAGCGCCCGGCCAGGGCCTGCGCGTTTTCCAGCGTGCGGTTGGCGACGATGAGGCGGCGCGCTTTCGATTCGGACAGGTGCCGGGCGGCGAGCTCGATCGTTTCGCCCGCGCCGATCAGCATCACGCAGGCGTCGCTGAGGTTGGCGAACAGGCGTTCGGCCATGCGCACCGCGGTGTAGGCGACCGAGACCGGGTTGGCGCCGATGCGCGTGTCCGTGCGCACGCGCTTGGCCACGGCGAAGGTCTGCTGGAGCAGTCGCTCCATCGAGGTGCGCAGGGTGCCGGCGCTGCGCGCGGTCTGGTAGGCGTCTTTGACCTGGCCGAGGATCTGCGGTTCGCCGAGCACCATCGAATCCAGGCCGGTGGCGACGCGGAACAGGTGGCGCACGGCCGCGTTGTCGTCATGCCGATAGAGGAACTCGTCGAGGCGGCGCTCGGTCAATCCATGGTGATCGAGCAGCCAGCGCTGGGCGGTGCCTTCGGCGCCGGGCTCGACTTCCACGTAGAGCTCGGTGCGGTTGCAGGTGGACAGGATCATCGCCTCGTTGACGCCGGGCTGATGGGCGAGGTCGCTCAGCGCATCGAGGGTCGCGTCGGGCGCGAACGCCACCTTTTCGCGCAAATCCAGAGGCGCGGTCAGATGGTTGAGTCCGAGGGCGATCAAGGCCATGTTTCGAGGTAATCGGTTAAGCTTGCGGCGACGGCCGGAGCGGCCCGCATACGCGCGAAATTGTGCGGTCCGTGCGCGGCGATATCAAGCAAGCGGCGGCCGGGTTCCGGTTTGAAATCGGGGCTTCCTGCCCTGAGATACCGTGAGGCAGCGACGATTCGCCGCGGGCGCGGACATTGGAAGAGACAGTGAAGACAGATTCGTTCGGTGGGCGTGGGTGGATTCTCGTGGCGGCGGCCGCATTGCTCGCCGCCTGCGCCACCGCGCCGGCCGGGAAAACCGCGGCGCGCGGCCCGTCCCCGACGCAGCCGCTGCAGCGCCTCGACGTCGCCCCGGACAAAAACGAAAGCGATCTGATCGCGAATCTTCTTGCCGGCGAGCTCGCCCTGACCGACGGAGACCCTGAGACCGCCGTGCGCCGCTATGTCGATGCGGCGCAGGCGAGCGCGGATCCGGCGGTTGCGGAGCAGGCCACGCATATTGCGATTGCAAGCAGGCAGTGGGAACCGGCGCACACCGCGTTGCTGCGCTGGCAGGCCCTGCGCGGCGACGAAATCGGCGTGCGCCAGGCCCGGGCGATGCTGGCCCTGCATGCCGGCGCTGACGATGCGGCCTTCGCCGACCTGGCCTGGCTCGCGCATCAGTCCGGGGGCAGCGGTTGGCATGCCGTGTCGCAGGCTCTTTTCAGCGCAGAGAACAAGAACGCCGCGGGCCTGATTTTCGAACGCCTGCTGCGCGGCGACGGCGCGACGCCGGGCAATACCGTGCGCGCGGCCGATCTCGGCAACGATCCGCAGGTTTGGATCGCGGTCGGGCAGATCGCGGTCCGCCTCGATCGCGGCGACATCGCGAAAACCCTTGCCCAGCGCGCGGTCGAACGTTTCCGCACGCCGGAAACCTATGCCTGGGCGGCCCAGGTCAAGATCGTCGCAGGCGACAAGGACGGTGCGCGCAAGTTGTTCGCCGACGCGCTGCGCAATGCGAAGACCGCGTCGGGCAAAGAGGGCGGCGAGGAAAACGCGCGCCTGCGCGTCGCCTACGCCAGCCTGCTCGGCGATCTCGGCGACTATGCGCAGGCCGCGGCGGTGCTGGCGCAGGGGCCGCAGAACGATCGTGTGTTCGCCGCCCGCGCGGCCTATCTCGCCCGTGCCGACGCGAAAACCAACAAACCGCAGGTGGAGGTGCTGTACAGGCAGGTGCTCGCCGAACCCGAGCCGCGCCCGGGCGTGCGCCTGCTGCTGCTCGGCCAGCTCAGCGAACTGGCCGAGCGCAAGGCCGATGCGCTCAAGTGGTACGCCCAGATCGACGAGGACGACGATCAGTGGTTCGACGCCCAGCAGCGCACGGCGATCCTGCTCTATGACACAGGCCGCATTGCGGACGGCATGAATCTGCTGCACGAACTCGAGGCGCGCGTCGCCGACGAGGCGAAGACCCTCGGCGAGGTGTTTCTGCTCGAGGCGGAGCTGGCGGGGCGCAAGCGGCCGGCCGACGCGGTCGGCGTCTACGACCGCGGTCTGGCCGCGCTGCCGGACGATACCCGCCTGCTCTACGCGCGCGCACTGGCGAACGAAGGGGTCGATCGGGTCGACGAGGCGATTCGCGATCTGCGTCGCGTGCTCGTGCTCAAGCCCGACGATGCCGACGCGATGAACGCGCTCGGCTACACGCTCGCCGATCGCACCGACAAAAAGGCCGAGGCGCTCGCTTTGATCGAGAAGGCCCTCAAGCTCAAGCCCGGCGAACCGGCGATCATCGACAGCATGGGATGGGTCCAGTACCGTCTGGGCAATCTCGACGAAGCCACCCAGCAGCTGCGCGCCGCCTATTCCAAACAGCCCGATCCCGAGATCGCCGCGCACCTCGGCGAGGTGTTGTGGGTGTCCGGGCGCAAGGACGAGGCGCGCCAAGTCTGGGAGGAAGGGCGCAAGAAGGACGGCGGCAACAAGGTGCTGCTCGAAACGATCAAGCGGCTGGCGTCGTGAGCGCGCGTCGCCTCGCGGGCGGACACGTGCGGCTGGTCCTCGCCTGCGTTTTTTTCGCCCTGCTCGCCGCCTGCGCGCCGATGCGGGTGAAGCAGAACGCTGCGACGCCGGCGGCGCTTGCGGCGCAGGATGCGCGTGAAGCGGCCCTGTCCGGGAAATCGCGCTGGACGCTGGAGGCGCGCATCGCCGTATCCGGCGAGAACGGCGGCTCCGGCGACCTGGTCTGGCGTCAGGACGGCGACGCGTACTCGTTCAGCGTGCGCGGCGCCAACGGCAAGACTCTGCGCCTCAGCGGCGACGCGGGCCGGGCGGTCCTCGAAGGCGTCGACGCGCAGCCCGAAACCGGCAGCGATCCGCAGACGCTGTTGCGGCAGCGTCTGGGTGCCGAAGTGCCGTTTGCAGCGTTGCGCCGCTGGGCGCTCGGTCTGCGCGTCGCGGGCGACCCGGCGCAGCTGCGGTTCGACCAACGGGACCTGCCGGCGCAGCTCGTTCAGGACGGATGGACGGTCGACTACCTCGATTGGTTCGACGACCGGACGCCGGTGCTGCCGAAGAAAGTGTTCGCGGCGCGCGGCAAGGACAAGGTCAAGCTCATGATCCAGTCCTGGAGCTTCGAATGAATACGCCGGCGGAAGGCGGGTGGAGCGAGTGGCCGGCACCGGCCAAACTCAATCTGTTCCTGCACATCGTCGGCCGCCGCGCGGACGGCTATCACCTGCTGCAAACGGTTTTTCAGCTGCTCGACTGGGGCGACACGCTGCGTCTGCGCCGGCGTGACGATGCCGAGATCGTGCGGGTGAACGGCGCTCCGGGCGTCGAGCCCGAGCGCGACCTGTGCGTCCGTGCGGCGCGCGCGCTGGCCGAGTACGCCGAGGCCGAATTCGGCGTCGATATCGACCTCGACAAGCGCACTCCGATGGGCGGCGGTCTCGGCGGCGGCAGCTCGGATGCGGCAACGGTGCTCGTCGCTCTGAACGAACTGTGGGAGACGGGGCTGACGACCGACGAGCTGGCCGGCCTGGGGCTGCGTCTCGGCGCCGACGTGCCGGTGTTCGTGCGCGGTCATTCGGCCTGGGCCGAGGGGGTGGGCGAGAAACTTACTCCGATCGAGCTGCCGCCTCGCGAATATGTCGTGCTCGACCCGCATGAGACGGTGCCGACCGCAGCGCTTTTTCAGGCTGCGGAATTGACACGAAACGTCTCGCCCGTAACAATATCTGGCTATCTTTCAGGGATCGAGACGAGCAACGTGTTCATGCCCGTCGTGCGGGCTCGATATGCGCGGGTCGCGGCGGCGTTGGATTGGCTGGGCCGGTTCGGCGAGGCGCGTCTGAGCGGAAGCGGCGGCTGCGTTTTCCTCGCCGTGAATTCGCGCCGGGAGGCCGAGGCAATCGTCCGCGACTGCCCGGCGGAGTTCGGGGCGTATCGGGCGCGCGGTGTGGCGAAGTCGTCGTTGCTCGGTGCGGTAGAGGTGTTTCGAAAGCGTCAGAAGTCAAAGATCAAAAGTCAAAGTCCGACGGAGTCGGGCGCGGCCGATTGACTTTTCACCTTTGATTTTTGGCGTGGTTCCCGCGAAAGCGGGAACCCGATTTTGCGGTGGGGCGTCGCCAAGCGGTAAGGCACCGGGTTTTGATCCCGGCATACGTTGGTTCGAATCCAGCCGCCCCAGCCACCCTACAACGATTGAATCCCTGAAAGGTCCGATCCAGTGAACACGATCAATCCGGCGGCGGGTTATTCCGGAACCTATCCGCTTGGCCGCGGCGAACGCAGCGGTTGGCAGATCTTCTCGGGCAATGCCAATCGGCAGCTCGCGCTCGACATCTGCCGGGTGTTGAACGTGCCGCTCGGCAAGGCCCAGGTTTCGACCTTCTCCGACGGCGAAGTGCGCGTCGAGATCGACGAGAACGTGCGCCGCCAGGAAGTGTTCGTGATCCAGCCGACTTCGGCGCCGACCGCGGAGCATTTCATGGAGTTGTTGGTGATGATCGATGCGCTCAAGCGCGCCTCGGCCGCCACCGTGACCGCGGTGATCCCGTATTTCGGCTACGCCCGCCAGGACCGGCGCCTGCGCTCGGCGCGCGTACCGATCACGGCCAAGGTGGCGGCGAAAATGATTTCGTCGGTCGGCACCGACCACGTGCTGACGGTGGATCTGCATGCGGACCAGATCCAGGGTTTTTTCGACATACCGCTGGATAATGTATACTCCTCGCCGGTCATACTCGCCGACATCTGGCGATACAACCGCCCCGAGGAATTGATCGTGGTCAGCCCCGACGTGGGCGGCGTGGCGCGCGCGCGCGCAATCGCCAAGCGTCTGGACGACGCCGACCTCGCGATCATCGACAAGCGCCGCCCGCGCGCGAACGAGGTCGCGGTGATGAACATCATCGGCGATGTCGAAGGCAAGGTCTGCGTGCTGATCGACGACATCGTCGACACCGCGGGCACGCTCTGTGCCGGCGCCGAGGTGCTGAAGAAGAACGGCGCCAAGCGCGTGGTCGCGTACTGCACGCATCCGGTGCTGTCGGGGCCGGCGATCCGCAACATCAACGGTTCGCAGCTCGACGAACTGGTGGTCACGGACACGATCGCCTTGTCGGAAGACGCGAAAAATTGCAGCAAGATCCGCCAGCTCGGCGTGGCGGAACTGCTGGCGGAAACGATCCGCCGCATCGCCTTCGGCGAGTCGGTGAGTTCGTTGTACGTAGATTAGGAACGAGGGCTGAGGGCTGAACAGCAGCGGATGTGGCTGCTATTGATTTTCAGCCCTCAGCCCTTCGGCCCTCAGCCCTGAATTCCAAAGACTCCCCTGGTCGCGGGGGAGTTTCACCGCCGCCGCGAGGCGGCTCAACTGCAACACCAAAGGTAGCTTCAAATGGCAATCACACATGAAATCAAGGTCGAACGCCGCGAACACGACGGGAGGGGTGCGAGCCGCCGCCTGCGTAAAGCGGACAAGGTTCCGGCCATCGTCTATGGCGGCGAACTCGCCCCGGTCAGCATCCAGATCGAGCACAACGACATCTGGCTCGCCTCCCAGCACGAATGGTTCTATTCGGCGATTCTCGATCTGTCGCTGAACGGCGACGTGCAGAAGGTGCTGCTGCGCGATATGCAGCGCCATCCGTACAAGCAGCAGATCCTGCATCTCGACTTCCAGCGCGTCGACGAGAACAAGCCGATCCGCGTGGGCGTGCCGCTGCACTTCCTCAACCAGGAGAAGTCGCCGGCCGGCAAGAAGGCGGGCGTGCTGATCTCGCACGCGCTCAACGAAGTCGAAATCTCGTGCCTGCCGAAGCATCTGCCGGAATACATCGAAATCGACCTCGGCAGCCTCGAAGTGGGCGACATCATCCACCTGTCCGAGGTCAAGCTGCCGGAAGGCGTGGAAATCCCCGAGCTGCGCCTGGGCAAGGAGCACGATGTGGCCGTGGTCACGGCGCAGGAAGTCAAGGAAGAAGTCGAAGCCGCTCCGGCGGCCGCGGAAGGTGCCACGGGCGCGACGTCGGCCACGGGCGCTGCCGCTCCGGCCGCCGCTGCCAAGAAAGACGAGAAGAAGTAATCGGCCCGGCTCCCGCTTCCTTCACGCGGCGGGAGTCCGGCTTGAAGGGTGCCTTGCACCCCGCTCGTCATGGCGCAACTGCGGCTACTCGTCGGCCTCGGCAATCCCGGGGCCGAACATCTGCGAACCCGGCACAACGCCGGGTTCTGGTTTATTGACGCTCTCGCGCAGGCGCACGGCGCGCGTTTCGGCATGGAGTCGAAACTGCACGGCGAGACGGCGAAGATCACGATCGACGGCCAGCCGCTCTGGCTGCTCAAGCCGACGACTTACATGAACAAGAGCGGCATCGCGGTCCAATCCGCGCTGCGCTACTGGAAGATCGAACCCGAGGACATGCTCGTCGCTCACGACGACCTCGATCTGCCGGCGGGTACCGCGCGGCTCAAGTTCGACGGCGGTCACGGTGGACAGAACGGCCTGCGCGACGTGCTTGCCCATCTGGGACACGGCAAGTTCCATCGCCTGCGCATCGGCATCGGTCATCCGGGCGACAAGAGTCGCGTCCTGTCGTGGGTGCTCGGCCGCCCCGGCGTCGACGACGAGAAGGCGATCATCGAGGCGGTCGGCCGTTCGCTCGACGTGCTGCCGCTGGCGGTTCGCGGGGATTTCAACGAGGCGATGAAAAGGCTGCATACGCAAGGGCTGAAGGCTGAGGGCTGAGGGCTGGTGCGGCGCTTTCCTGCTTTTCAGCTCTCTGCCCTCGGCCCTGGCTTTATCGTGATGCATCGGGAAATTTTTGGAGATTGGGATGGGTATTAAATGCGGCATCGTCGGCCTGCCGAACGTCGGCAAGTCGACTCTTTTCAATGCGCTGACCAAGGCGGGCATCGCTGCGGCGAATTTCCCGTTCTGCACGATCGACCCGAACGTCGGCGTCGTCCCGGTGCCGGATCCGCGCCTCGAAGCGCTGGCGGGTATCGCCAAGCCGCTGAAGATCATTCCGACCTCGATCGAATTCGTCGACATCGCCGGTCTCGTCGCCGGCGCGTCGAAGGGCGAGGGCCTCGGCAACAAGTTTCTTGCGCACATTCGCGAGGTCGACGCGATCGCGCACGTCGTGCGCTGCTTCGAGAACACCGACATCGTCCACGTCGCCGGCAAGATCGACCCGATCTCCGATATCGACACGATCGACACCGAGCTTGCGCTCGCCGACCTCGACTCGGTCGACAAGGCGCTGGCCCGCGTCGAACGCGCGGCCAAGGCGAACGACAAGGAAGCGCTGGCCAAGCGCCCCGTGCTGCAAAAGCTCGCCGCGACTCTGAACGAAGGCAAGCCCGCGCGCGCAGCCGGCCTCGACGACGACGCGAAGGCGCTCGTTCGCGACCTGTTCCTGCTCACCCTGAAGCCGCTGATGTACATCGCCAACGTCAAGGAAGACGGCTTCCACGACAATCCGTTCCTGGACAAGGTCGTGGAGCGCGCGAAGACCGAGGGTGCCGAAGTCGTGCCGGTGTGCGCGGCGATCGAAGAGGAACTGTCGCAGCTCGACGACGCCGACAAGCTCGCCTTTCTGCAGGACATGGGCCTCGACGAGCCCGGCTTGAACCGCGTAATCCGCGCCGGCTACAAGCTGCTCGGCCTGCAGACGTATTTCACGGCGGGCGAGAAGGAAGTGCACGCGTGGCAGGTGAAGAAGGGCGCGACCGCGCCGCAGGCCGCGGGCGTGATCCACACCGATTTCGAGCGCGGTTTCATCCGTGCCGAAACGATCGCCTACGACGACTACATCAAATACAAGGGCGAGGCCGGTGCACGCGACGCCGGCCGCCTGCGCCTGGAAGGCAAGGACTACATCGTCAAAGAGGGCGATGTACTGCACTTCCGTTTCAACGTCTGAACGTTCCCGTCCGGAATCCGAAGCGGGCAGGGGCGGGTTTTCGACGACGACGTCGTTCAGACGTCGTCGCCCTCCAGCACCTTCTTTTGCATCACATCGAGATAGGCGTCGAGCTCGGCGGTGGTGGTGAAGATTTCCTTGAGCGGCACCGCTTTGACGATGTCGAATACCTTGCGCACGTGCGGTTGCGTGTTGACGACCAATGCTTGACCGCCCTGCGCCGTCATCGCTTTGCGCGCACGGAACACCGATCGCAGTCCGGCGCTGCTGACGTAATCGAGCGCAGCGAGGTCGAGCACGAGCGTGCCGCCTCGAGGGATCTGCGCGATCACCGGGACGATGCGTTTGTCGAAATCGAGATGACTCATCGCATCGAGCTTGCCGGCCAGCGCCACCGTCGTGCGTGCCGGCTGCAGGTTGTCGATATGGATTTCCAAACTCATGCAGGCACTCCCCGTTTCGTCTTGTCGAGCAGAAAAGAAAGTTCGACGCGGTTGCCTTCGCCGTTGCGCCGCCAGGCATACGCGTCGGCCAGCCGGCGCACCAGAAAGACGCCGAAACCGCCTTCACGCGCAGGGTCGGGATCGAAATCGGGCTCGGCGACGGCGAACGGATCGAAGGCGATTGCATCGTCGGTCAACGTCGCCGTGAGTTTGCCGTCGGCGCGGTCGAGCGCGAGTTCGATGCGCGGCGCGTCCATTGCGCCCCTGCAACCGTAGTTGATGGTGTTGACGAGCAGTTCCTCGAGCGCGAGGCGTATATCGGCGCGCGGTTCGATGGCGGTGCCGCCGTCGGCGAGCCAAGCATCGATGCGATCGAGCGCCGCTTCGGTTGCGGCCAGCGTGCCGCGGAGCGCGAAGTCGAGCCGGTGCGGCACCGCACCGCCGTGCCATTCCAGCACGAGCAGGGTCAGATCGTCGGCCGGAGGCGCATCGTGCGCGAAGGCGTCCACCGCGGCGGTAATGGCTTCGACGAGCGCGCCCGGCGCCGCGTCCTTGTGTGCGGCGAGCACGTCGCGCAGGCGCTGTTCGCCGAACATCGCATCGTTTTTGTCCCGCGCCTCGGTGACGCCGTCGGTATAGAGCACCAGGCGGTCGCCGGGCGCGAGGACAGTATGGCTGCACGGGAACTCCATGCCCTCGTAGAGACCGAGCGCCCCGCCGGTCTCGGCCTCGATGGCCGTGGGCCCGTGCGTATCGACGCGCAACGGCGCATCGTGGCCCGCGCTGGCGAGGGTCAACGCGCCCGAGTCGAGATCGAGCACGCAGCACAGCATGGTGACGAACATGTCGTTGTCGTTGCCCCCGCACAGGCCGGCGTTGAGCTTGCGCAGGAGCCGGTCCGGCCGCGGCGCCTGTGCGGCGCCGGCCTGGGCGCTGGCTTGTGCGGCCATGGTGATCGTGCGAGCCATGAACAGCGCGGCGGGAATGCCCTTGTCGGAGACGTCGCCGATCAAGAAACACAGGCGTTGTCCGTGCGGCATGAACCAGGCATACAGGTCGCCACCGATCGTCTTCGCCGGGCGCAACAGTGCGCGCAACTCGAAGCCGCAGCGGCCGTTGCGGACATGATGGGTGGGCGGCAGCATCGACGCCTGGATGCGCTGCGCGATGTCGAGTTCGCTTTGCAGACGCTCGCGTTGCGCGGTCGCGTCGGTCAGGTCGATGATGTGTCGTTTGAGCTTGTCGCGCATGCCGATGAAGGACTGTGTGAGCAGGCCGACTTCATCGAGTCGTTTCGGCGGTTCGAGCCTGAAATCCAGTTCGCCATGCGCGATGTGATCGGCTTTGTCGGCGAGCTGTTCGAGAGGCGCGAGCAGGCGACGCACCGAGAACCATACGAGCAGGCCGAGCGCCGCGAGCGCGGTCGTGCCGATCGCTATCGTGCGCAGAAACATGCTGTGCGCCTGCGCGGCGAAGGCATCCTGCGGCACGACGATTGCCATCGACCAGCCCGATCCGGGAATCGGTGCGTAGAACGTGCGCACCGGCACGCGGAGCGTCGGCGAGAGGTATTCGGTCGAATCGGTCTCGCGCGCGAGCATGCGGCGCGTCACTGCGGCGAGTTCGGGCGACCCGGATTTGTCGGCCAGCTCGAAGATCGACGTGGCGATGCGCTCGGGCATCGCGTTGGTCAGGAAGGTGCCGTTCTCGTCGAGCACGAAGGCGCGCGAGGCCTCGCCGAGCCGGATGCCGTCCATGACGCCCTGCAGCCATTGCTGCGGCACGTCGGCATTGAGTATGCCGACGACGAGGCCGTCGGCGCGGCGGATCGGCACGCCGAAATTGATGATGTGCGCGTTGCGGCTCTGCGAATGGAATATCCTGCCCCAGCAGCCGGCTGGGCAGCCGAGCGCGCGCCGATACCAAGTTGCTTCGCGGTACGGGCTTCCGCCGTCGTCGGCAAGATCACGCCGCACGGGTTCGTTGTTTTGCTGGCGGAAGAACGGCGCGTAGCCGCCGCCGTGGCCGCGCACCACGCCGGGCTCGAATGCGGCCGTGATGCCTTGGATGTCGGGGTGAGAGAGCGCGATGTCGCTGAGCAGGGTCTCGATGAGCTCGGGATCGTCGAGATGATGGGCGAAGGTCGCGGCGGCCATGCGCGCCGTGGATTCCACCGCGCCCGTGCGCGCGGCGATCGCCTGCGTGCCCGCGCCGACGGCAGTGGCCAGCGAGTGGGTGGTGAGGTCGAGAATGGCACTGCGGGCGCCCTGAAGCAGGAAGCCGAGGCTCGCGATGAGTACGGTGATCGCGCCCAGCAAAACCCAGAAACCGAGCCGCCGCGCTGTGCTCGGGCGGAGGAACGGCGACGGCAGGACCAGTCGGGTGAGATCCATCGTGGCCGAAGCGTAGCAGCATCGCTGCGCCGCGGCAGAGCCCGAAATCACACAATTTCCTGCGCGGACGACGATATGCCCGGCAGCGGTCGCGGAGTGCGTTTTCGACGTCCGCCGCAGCGTATGGACGCGATTCGCGGCGCCCGGCTCTCGATTGGCCGGCGCAAAAGGCAGGCTGCGGTGAATCGTCCTCTCGCCAGGTCATGAATTCGATAGTCTGCACCGCGAGTTCGACAAGGCCGGCCGATGCGATTCGGCGGCCGCCTGCCTAGTATCTCCGCGCTCGCTCCCTGCTGCATTTGATGGCAGGCGAAACGCGAGCTGTTTCGAGGAGCATCCGGAGGAAGCGCGGGCATGGCGATCGATCTCGACAGACCTTACGCGTTGACGGAGCGCCAGCTCGCCGACTTTCGCCGCGACGGTTTCATCCGCCTCAAGGAAGTCTTCAGCGCGGACGAGTTGCGTCGCTACGGCGATGAAATCACCCGGCTCACGATCGCGCTGAACACGCAGACCTTGCCGCTCGAACAACGCAACACCTACGACCGCGCATTCCTGCAGGTGATGAACTTGTGGGAGGAGAGCGGGATCGTGCGCGAGTTCGTCTTCGGCAAGCGCCTGGCCGGACTCGCCGCCGCGCTGCTGCAGGTCGACGGCGTGCGCCTCTACCACGACCAGTCGCTGTACAAGGAGCCGGGCGGCGGCATCACGCCGGCGCATGCCGACCAGTTCTACTGGCCGTTGGCCAGCGACCGCACGATCACGGCTTGGGTGCCGTTGCAGGCGGTGCCGATGGACATGGGACCGCTCGCGTTCTTCGCCGAAAGCCAGCACGTCGAATTCGGCCGCGACCTGGAGATTTCCGACGACAGCGAGCGCGCGATCACGGCCAATCTCGACGCGCAGGGGTTCCGTATCGTCGACCAGCCGTTCGAACTCGGCGAGGTGAGCTTCCATCTCGGCTGGACCTTCCATCGTGCCGGGCCGAACCGCTCGCAGCGGCCGCGCTCGGTGATGACGGTGATCTATATGGATCGGGACATGCGGCTGAGGGCGCCGGCCAACGCGATGCAGCGCGCCGACTGGGAACGCTGGTGCCCGGGGGCGGTCGTCGGCGAAATCGTCGATACGCCGAAGAACCCTGTTCTGTTCGCGCGGACATGAGCGCGACGGCGCCCGTATTCCGAACGGTCGAACGCTCCGATCCGGCGATCGGGCCGGTCGGGCTCGAATTCGTCACGGTGAAGAGCCGCGCGCTCGGCCGGCGCGCAGATGCAACCCTGTTCGTACCTCCGCGGGCGCGGGCCGTGCGCGATCTGCCGATCGTGATCCTGCTGCACGGCGCATTCGGTTCGCATTGGGCGTGGGCGTTCAAAGGCGCCGCGCACATAACCGCCGCGCGGTTGATCGAAGAGGGCGTGCTTCCGCCCGTCGCGTTGCTGATGCCGTCCGACGGCCTTGCCGGCGATGGCGCCGGCTACGTCGCCGGTGCGTTCGGGGATGCCGAGCGTTGGATCGTCGACGAAGTGCCGGCACTGGCCCGCGAGATCGTTCCCGGCTGCACCCGGCATTCGCCCTTGTGCATCGCCGGCCTGAGCATGGGCGGCTTCGGCGCGCTGCGCCTGGCGGGCAAGTATCCGCGCTGTTTCGCCGCGGCCGCGGCGCATTCGGCGGTGACCGAGGCGGGGCAGCTCGAAGCATTGCTGGAGGAAGGCCTTGCCGGCTGGAGCAACGCGAGCGTCGATCGCAGCGTGCTGGCGGCATTGACCGGAGCGTCCGGCGCATTGCCGCCGATTCGTTTCGATTGCGGACGCGACGATGCGCTGATCGGCGCGAATCGCACCCTGCATCGGGCGCTCGAACAAGCCGGGGTCGCCCACCGCTATGTCGAAAACGACGGAGGTCATGACTGGGCGTATTGGACGCGCGCGCTGGCCGATACGCTGCGCTTCTTCGGCGAGGCGCTGCGCGGCAAAACCTGAGATGGAGAACCCGAGATGAAAATGCTCAGATCGCCGGTCCTGTGCTTTGTGGCTATTCTGCTCGCGGCCTGCGCCACGACGACACGGGTTCCCGACGCGTCGCCGCGCGCCGCGCCGTCCGACGAGGTGTTCTATCACGTCTTCCTGCGCAGCTTTCGCGACGGCAACGGCGATCGCATCGGCGATCTCAAGGGATTGACCGAGAAGCTCGATTACGTCGCGCAGCTCGGCGTCACCTCGATCCTGCTCACTCCGCTGCAGCCGTCTCCGTACTACCACAATTATTTCGCCACGGAATTCAAGGCGATCGACCCCGCCTACGGCACGATGGAAGACTATTTCGCCTTTGTGCGCGCGGCGCACGAGCGCGGGTTGAGGGTCTATCTCGATCAGGAATTCCAGTACGTCGCCGAGGGCCATCCGTGGTGGGAGCAATCGATCTGCAAGCCGGATGCTCCCTATGCCGTCTACCTGCTCTGGCGCGACAAGCAGCATTGCGTCGCCGAACCGTTTCTCGATCGGCCGAAATGGAAGGGCTACGACGGCCGCGACTACGGCATCGCGATGGTCGATCTGCATCGGCCGAAAGTTCAGCACTACTTTCAGGAACTGCTGCTGTTCTGGATCGATCCGCACGGCGACGGCAGCGGCCGCGACGGTGTGGATGGTCTGCGCATCGACCACATGATGGACGATCTCGACAACAAGGGCGTCGCCAAAAACCTGTTCGCCGATTTCTGGACGCCGATGTTTCGCGTGCTCAAGGCGCGCAGGCCGGGTTTGCGCCTCCTCGCCGAGCAGGCCGACTGGGGTTACGGCGAGGCGTGGTTCAGGCGCGGGCATGCCGACCTCGTCTTCGCTTTTCCGCTGCGCGGCGCGCTGGCGAGGCTCGACAAGCGTGAAATCGTCAAGGCGCTGCGCGAAACCGAAGCGAGGACGCCGCCGGGCAAGGGGCAGGTGATCTTCCTGGAGAACCACGATGTCGACCGCTACATGTCGGTCGTCGGCGACGATCCCGCGCGTGCGCGCGCCGGCGCGGCAATCGCGTTGATCCTGAAAGGCGAGCCGCTGATCTACTACGGCCAGGAGCTCGGCATGCGCGGCCGCGAGTTGAAGAACATCGAGATTTCGGACGGGATACAGATTCCCGCACGCGAAGCGTTCCGCTGGCGGGCGGACCTCGATGCCCCCGGCTCGGCGATCTGGTACCGCGGCGACCGGCGCTGGTGGGCCGAACGTTACGGCCGTTCGAACGACGGCGTTTCCCTCGAAGAGGAAGAGAAACGGCCCGATTCGATCTATCACTGGTATCGCAGGCTGCTGGCTTTGCGCCGCGCGCGATCGGAATTGCGCGGCGGCAGCCAGCGCATACTGTGCGGCGATTCGCCGTCGCTGCTGTGCATATTGCGCGCGGACGGTCCGCGGCAGACCCTGCTCATGGTCAATCTCGGCACGACCGAGGCCCGGCCGGCGTTGGGCTCCGACATGGCCGGCCGCAAGGACTGGGTGGACCTGCTCGAAGGCGGAACGGCTGCGGGGGCTGGCGCGCCGCTGCACCCCATGCAGGTGCGTTTGCTCGGTACACCCTGAAGCGCGCTGCGCGGCGTTCGATCTTCGGCGAGAATGGCCGCTGTGATCCTTCCATATCTCGATCGTCCGATCTGCGAACCGGTCGAACTCGCCCCCGGCGCGCCGGTGCGTGTCGTGCGCGTCGAGCAGGGGAGGGAGGCCGGGCCCAGCGAACCGTTTCCGCATTTCCACGACGTCTACGAGCTGGTCCTGTTCGGCCGCGTCGACGGGGATTTCGTCGCCGACGAGATGCGCTACGCCTTGGCGCCGCGCAGCATCGCGTTCGTGCCGTCGATGGGGCAGCACGATTTCGGCCTCGCGCGCGGTCCGCGCGATTGGGTGCTGGTGCAGATCGACGCCGCGGCGGGCGATGCGCTGGCGCGCAGGCCGGGCCTGCGGCGCCTCGCACAGCCATTCTGCGCAAGATTGACGCAGGCCGAGTACCGGCGCCTGCGGATGCTGGCCGACTGGCTTGCCGGCGTCGACTCGGCCGACCCGCTGGCATTGCCGCTGGCCGAGCTGCTGCTGTGTGCCGCGGCGCGGGTGCCGGCCTGCGACGGCGTTAGGCTGGCCGGCGATCCGGGCGGCCTCAAACGCCTGCGGCCGGCGATCGACCGCCTTCGCGCCGACCCTGCCGCGGCACCCGGTGCGGAGCGGGCCGCCGCCCTGTGCGCCCTGTCCCCCGCCTATTTCAGCCGACGCTTCAAGCAGCGGATCGGCATGAGTTGGAGCGATTACGTGCGCGCGCACCGCCTGCATCTCGCCAGCCGGCGCCTGCGCGAGAGCGGCGACCGCGTTTCCGCGATCGCCGAAAGTCTGGGGTTCTCGACCCCGTCGCAGTTCGGCGCGCTGTTCAAGCGCCGGTTCGGAATGACGCCGCAGGATTATCGCGAGGCGGCGAGCGCGGCGGGTGGCGCCGGATCGCGCCGGGCGTAGGTGCCCGGGACGGGGCAATCTGCTAAGTTTTCGCATCCCGTTCCCCGCCCATGGAGGCCCGGCATGCCCGGCGTCGATCGCGAAGTCCGCTTTTGTTTCCTCGCTCAGCCCACCGACGTCAATTTCGGCGGCAAGGTGCATGGCGGCATGGTGATGAAATGGATCGACCAGGCCGGATATGCCTGTGCGGTCGCCTGGAGCGGGCAGTATTGCGTGACCGTGGCGGTCGGCGGCATCCGTTTCGTCAACCCGATCCTGATCGGCGACATGGTCACGGTCCATTGCCAGCTGATCTACACGGGCAATACGAGCATGCATTTCAGCGTCGACGTGATCGCGCGGCGCCTCGAGACGGGCGAGGAGAAGCTGGCCACCCACTGCGTGATCGTCATGGTTGCCACCGACCGGGCCGGAAAGCCGACTCCGGTGCCGAAATGGCTGCCGCAGACCGACGACGACAAGGCCCTCGCGGCGTACGCGCAGAAGCTGATGGAGCTGGACAGGAACATCGAACAGGAAATCGCCCGCTACCGCGACGCCGCCCATCTGGCCTGGACACACAGCCAGTCCGCATGAAAAGCAAAACTATCCTTGACAAGGGGAGCCGGGCGCCCCGAAAATAGGCGGCTCCGTGGAGGGATACCCAAGCGGCCAACGGGGGCAGACTGTAAATCTGCTGGCTCATGCCTTCGGTGGTTCGAATCCACCTCCCTCCACCAAATAGATTTTCGAAGTGGATTGCCGAAGGTGGGTTGGAGCCGCCCAAGGTGGTTCGACCAAATTGCCAGAAGCGATTTGGAGCGTGCCGTGAAGCGGTACGGCCCCGGAGGGGTGGAGGGCGGGATGCCCGGAATGATCCACTTTCCTCCGGCATGTTTAGAAGTACCCCCGGGCGGGAGTAGTTCAATGGTAGAACTGTAGCCTTCCAAGCTACTAGCGCGGGTTCGATTCCCGTCTCCCGCTCCATTGAACGCGCGCATCGGGTGTTGTTTGGAAAGGCCGGTCAGGATGGCCGGTCGGCGATTCGACTTCAGGGACGAAGGCAGGCGTCAATCCGTGCTCACGTAGCTCAGTCGGTAGAGCACCTCCTTGGTAAGGAGGAGGTCGTTGGTTCGATTCCAATCGTGAGCACCACATATCCGCAACATCGCCGCCGTACTATCCGCTTTTATACTTTTTTACTTTTCCACCTTGAAGAACTACCCGAGGTTTTAGTCTCATGGCAAAAGGCAAATTCGAACGGACCAAGCCGCACGTGAACGTAGGCACGAT
>CBJLOV010000034.1:0-29651 GCA_966424745.1 uncultured bacterium | reverse complement strand
GAAGTTGAAGATTGGTTTGGGGGTGCCGTTGTTTCCCTGGTCGGGGGGCATCCCGACGCCGTCGTCGGCGATCTGCACCCGCAGCGCCGCGTCCGCGGCTGCCAGACTGATCTCGATGCGCGCGGCGCCGGCGTGGCGCAGGGCGTTGGTGACCGATTCCTGCACGATGCGATAGACCGTCACCGTCGCCGTGTCGCCGACCTGCGGCAGGTCGCCGAGTTCGAGCGCGATGTCGACCGCGGGATGCTGCCGCCGCCACTCGCCGACCTGCTCGCGCAGCGCATCGGCGAGACCGAGCGAATCGAGGGTCAGCGGGCGCAGGCGCGGGATCATCCCGTGCATCGCCGCGTACAGCTTGCCGGCCGTGTCGGCGATCAACTGTGCGGCGCCGCGCGTCGTCTCGTCGCTTTCCTCGCGCCGCACCAGCGCCGTCGCCAGCGATTTGATCGCGGTGACGCTCTGTCCGGTTTCATCGTGCAGCTCGCGCGCGATCTCGCGGCGCTCGTCCTCGATGCGCGCGCGCACCGTGTCGGCCAGTTCGCGATTCCGTTCCAGGCGCAGCTTGGCTTCGATCGCCTCCTGGCGCGCGTTGAGATTTTCCTCGATCGCCTTCGTCATGCGATTGAACGCGCGCGCGATCGTGCCGGCCTCGCCGCGCCAGTACGCCGGCAGACGCGTGCGCCAGGCGCCGCGCTGGACCTCGTCGAGGCCGCGCGCGATGCGCGAGAACGGCTGCGTCGCGCGACGCACGAGCCAGAACACGAGCACGTTGCCGATGGCGAAGATCACCGCGCCGAACTGAAACATGTGCACGGCGTCGTTCCAGCCGTCGCGGATCGCGCTGTCGGGATCGGAATCGATTTCGAGGACGCCTTCGGGCGTACGGAAGCTGCGGTGCATCGGCTCGGGGGCGACGAAGGCGGCGTACCAGTGCGGCGCTTCGGCGCCGGCCGCACGCACGTCCGGCGGCGAAACGTAGACCGTCGCGCCGCCGCGGTCGCGCAAGCGGATCGTCGTCGCGCGCACATGGCCGAGGCGGGCGAGGAATTCGCTGAATCCTTGCCCGTTCACGCCGTCGTCGGGCACGAGGTTCGCGAACAACTGCGTAGCGACGCGGTTGCCCGCTTCGACCTCGACGCGCACGCTGCGGCGCGTGGCCTCGATGTGCATCGCCAGCAGAGCGACCACGAAAATCGCGGTCATCGCCGCGACGAGCAGGTTGATCTGAGCGCGCAGGCTCATGCGCTCGGCGCCGGCCGGCGCGGGAAAACCGGCATCGCCCGAGCGGAAATTCGAATCTGCGCTGGCGAAGCGGACGTGGCGGGCATGCGCGGAATGCTAGCGCAAACGCCGATCCGGGTGACGGCGGCGGCGGCGGCACGGCAGAATGGCGCATGTCTTCCGTTCCCGATCTTTTCGAGCGCATCCTCGCCCTGAGCCGGTTCGACGGCGATTCGCGCCTGGCCCTGACCGCCCTGCATGCGTATTTCAGCGTCGACTTCCCCGACTCCTCGCTCGGCCTGCTTCTCGTGCGCGGCCAGGAAGCGGGGCGCTGCCGTCTTGCCGGCCTGATCGGGCCGGACGGCACCGAGCACGTGCCGAACATCGACCCGAACGGACATCGCAGCGAACTGCCGCCGTTCGACGACGCACTGGCCGCGCGCCTCATCGCCGCACCGCTGGCCCACGTCGCCGCGGTCGCCCCGGCCGAACGCGGCCTGCCTCTCGCCCAGGCGCTGTTCGGGCCCGCATCGGCACTCGCGGTGCCGCTCGCCAACGCCGGCGAACTGTCGCACTGGCTCGTGTTCGGCTCCACCCTCGCGCACCGTTTCGACAAGGTCGACCTCGAACGCATCCTGCTCCACGTCAACCTGGCGACGAGCCTGATCGTGCGCCCGATCGCGCTGCGCGAGCTGACCCTGGAAACCGAACGCCAGCGCCAGGAGATCGAGGGCCTCGCCGACATCCAGAAGCTGCTGCTGCCGGACAATCCGCGCATCCGCGGCCTCGACTACGCCGTGCATTGGCAGCCGGCGGCCACCGCGGCCGGCGACTATTACGAGATGAGCAATCTCACCGATGTCGTCGCGGACATCGCCGCCGGCGACGATGCCGACGTCTGGGGCGTGATCGTCGGCGACGTCTCCGGCCACGGCGCCGCGGCCGCGGCCGAAGCGATCCAGTTCGACGCGATCCTGCGCACGTTCCAGGGCGACGACAGGCCATCGCCGGCGGGCGCGATCAGTTATGCGAACCGGTACTTCTTCTCGCGCCGCAACCGCGGCCACTTCATGACCGTGTTCGCCCTGCTCTACCGGCCCGCCGAGCGCGTGCTGAGCTTCCTTTCCGCCGGCCATCCGCCGATGCTGCACCGGCGCGGCGACGAGGTGACGGCGCTCGGCGAAAGCGACCAGATCCCGCTCGGCGTGCTACGCGATTTCGAGTTCACCAACAATGTATACAATGCGCAAAACGGCGACATTTTCGTTTTGTATACCGACGGCATCGTCGAAGCGCGCGACGCGCGCGGACGCGAATTCGGCATGGACCGCCTGCGCCGTCTCGTCGCCGAAGCCGATCCCGGCCTGCCCGCATCCGCGCTGCGCGACCGTCTGGTGAGCGTGGTGCACGCTCACCAGGGCGGCACGGTCGGCCACGACGACCAGACCCTGCTCGTACTGCGCATCGCGCACTGAGCCGGGGCGGGCGCGCCTGTCGCCGAAACCGACGGGGGATTCCCTCGCGGGAATTCCTTCGCGCCGGCCGACGACGGGGCCGGCGCGAAACCGCCACGCTCACGGCAGCGGCTTCAGTACCGGATAGACATGGCTGACCACGACCTTGTTCGTCTCGTGGCAGGAGAAGCAGTTCGACCCCGCGTCGGACGTGGACTGCCCCTGCATGAACGTCTCGATGGTCGCGTTCGCCAGGTGGTTGGTGCCGACCTGATTCGACGGATTCGGCGGCGCGCCGAAAGCCGTCCACGTCGTCCCGAGCTGGAAATATTTGGCGCGGACGTCGGCGGGATCCAACTGCGACAGCACGCTGGCGTTGGCGCTGATCACCTGCGTGTTCATTCCCGCGGCGTTGGCCGGATTGCCGCCGTCGTTCGAACCCCAGGGCTTCGCGCGTATCACCGCCGTCGGCCCGATCGGGTTGCCGACGATCGTGTTGCCGCTGGCGCTCGCGTTCATGACGTTGAACGGCCCCGTCGATCCGCTCGGCGTGAACAGCCAGGAGCCGGAAGTGTTGCGCGCGACCGTCTTCGGGCCGCTCGTCGCGGTGTAGGCGTAGGTTTCGTTCGGCGCGTTGCCGAGATGCTCGAACGTGCCCCACACCATCTCGCCGTGGCCGTTCGTCGACCCGACGACGTGCAGGCCGACCATCGCCAGCTCGACCGTCTTTTGTCCGTTCGGCACCCAGCTCGTCGGATTGGATTTGTTGTACGTGGGCACCGTGGCCTTGACCAGAACGTAGTCGTTCGGGTTCGCCACCGCGCTCGCTTCGACCCAGCTCGATTTGCTCTCGATCGCCAGCGCTTCGGGGTCGGTGATCGTGTGCCCCTTCGTCGCGGCGAACGTCTTGACCGCATTGGCGTCCGCGGCCGTCATCGGGAACGTGATATTGGTGGAGAACGGGATGACCGCCGCGCCCTGCATCGTGCGGTGATAGGCGAAGACGTCGTTGACGACGGTGATGTAGTAGATGAGCGCGCCGTTCTGCGAAATGAGCACGCCGCCGTCCGCCTGGCCGGGTTCCACGTCGATGACATTGCCGGCCAGGTCGACGAAGACCGGGATGCGGTTGATCATCAGCTTGCGCGCGCGTATGGCCTGCTGCAATTCCTTGGCCTCGACGACCGGCGCGGGATGCTCGGGCGCCAGCAGCACGATGGGCCGCTTGATCGTCGGCAGTTCGAGCTTGGCCGGCTCGACGACTTTCCCTTTCGCGTCGAGAAAGCGCAGCCCGCCCGAAGGCGTGCGTTCGACCTTCGACACCCGCGCCATGGTTCCATCCGGCAGGCGAACTTCCGGTGGCCTGGGCCGAGCCGGCGCCCGTTCGACTTCGATGACATGGCCGGAGCGCGACAGCAGCGCCGGCAGGCCGTGCGGACCCAATTCGGTCGCGCGCAGGCTCATGCGCAGCGGACGGCCGGGCTGATTGGCCATGAACGTGCGCCTGCCGCCGCTGTCTTCCGGGCTGACCGTGAAGAAGGTCGGCGAGAACATGATCCGGCTGCCACCGCCGTACCGCGACGGCGCGGGCGAAGTCAGCCAGAGGAACATCTGCTCCGTCCATTGGAAGAACCCGCAGTTCGGCTGCAGCACCTGGGTGCTGTCCGCGGGCTTGACCACGCCGTTGAGCGAAGGGTGGCCGCTTTCGAAAAAGCCCGCCACGGTCGCCGCCGATATCGGGCAACCGCCGGCGGCATCGGTCGGGACCGTCTGCGCCCATGCCGGCGCAACACAGCCCAGCGATGCCATGGCGATGCAGAACGCGATCCTGGTTTTGAGTACGGACGATCTCATTTCGACGACTCCTCTGCAGTGGGTGAATCGGCCGTCTCCGCAATCCGAACGCCCCTTGCACTCGGTGCGCACGAATGCCCGGATGACGTGTGACGACGCTTGAAGGCCGGGTTGCGTAGGTGGGCAACGGGTTCCACGATCCCGACCGCCGCCTGGGGATACGTCCAAACGGGTCCGGGCCTGACACGGACGTCGAGTGCATGCGGATTCGCGAGGGGCAGCGCTTTTTTTTTGAGCGCCGAGCCGCCTATCCGGCGCCTCGGGCAAGCGGCGCGTCCGCGGCGGACTGTGCGCGAAAGGACAAGCGGGTGGGGACGGGAAACGGACTCCTGCTCCCGTCGAGGCCTCGCTTCGACTCCGCGGGCCTCAGGGGCAATCCCTTCTCAACGGTATTCGACGGGGTTGTCCCGCAATCGAGTCAATTCGATTTCGGCTTCTCGTTCGCCGTCTTCGGCACGCGCCGGCTGCCGACCTTGACGATGTCGGGCTTGTCCCAGGTGCCGGTGACCTTGTATTCCGTCTGCGTGACCTGGTTGATCGCTCCGCCGAGTACGCCGCCGATCACGGCGCCGGCCGCGGCGCCGACCGGTCCGCCGATCAAGGCGCCGCCGCCCATGAACACCGTGGCGCCGACGTGCGGCGTGACGTCGACGCGCATGTTCCACTCGCTCGTGCGCAGGCCGATCGCGCCCTTGATCTGCAGGTCGGCGGTCGGGCTCTTCACGCTGAAGCCGTCGGTATACGCGTAACCGTCGGTCATGGTGAAGCTGCCGCCGGCCGAATCGAAGCTGAAGCCCTTGTTGAACAGGTCGCCGAAATCGAAGGCGAGGCGGCGCGGCAGCGCGGCGAGATTGAGCAGGCCGGCGAAGCGGCCGGCGCCCGGCTCGAGGTTCGGGATGCGTCCGTCGGCGATCTTCATGTGCAGCGCGCCGCCGTTGATGCGGTTCAGCGCGAACGCCGAAGGCGTGCCGGCCCAGCTCGCATCGATCGAGGCGACGATCTCGCCGCCGGCCAGCTTGCCGCCGTAGCCGAGCGCGTCGAGCATCGCGCCGAAGTCCTTCGCCTTGAGTTCGATGCCGAAGGTCGAGCGGTGGAAACCGTTCTTGCGCGTCCATACGCCGTGCGCCTTCATGTCGATGTCCTTGGAGTGCGTGTTGACCTTTTCCAGGTTCATGCCGTCCGCGGTCGGCGCGGTCACCACCTCCGCCCTGCCGTAGTTGGCCGTGCCGAGGCGGAAGTCGCCGACGTCGATGCGCAGCGGCGGAATCGCCGCGGGATTCATCGTGTCGTCGCGCACGTCGCCGATCGGCGCCGCGCCGGGCGGCGCTTCCGGCGCTTCAGGCCAGTACAGGCGCTTGAAATCGGCGGCGATCGTGCTCGTGCGCGGATTCTTTTTCGGCACGCTCAGGCTGCCCTCGATGCGCGCGCCGTCGAAGTCGACGCGGATCGCCTCGCCGGCGACGCCGAGGCGCACCTTGGCCTCGCCGAAATCGCGCTCCCAGGCGACGAGCGCGGGCGTGCTGATGTCGATGTCCTGAAGGACATCGCCGCCGCTGCCTTCGCCGCCGCTGTCGCCGGCGAAGCTCATCCAGCCGGAAAGATCGACCTGGCGCGCCGCCCCGCCGATCGCGATGCCGGACTTCGGCAGCACGCCGGTCGCCTCGCCGCCGAAGATCACGTTCGCGGCGAACGGCGCGGTCGCCGTCGGCAGGCGGCCGCGCAGGTTGAGGATGTCGCCGAGACTCAGGTCCAGGCTCGCGCCGAGGAACGGCACCGGCAGGCCGAGCGCGAGCTTCAGCGGCAGGGCGGTCTCGGCGGATTTCTTCAGCGGCACCGGCAGATCGATGCCGACCCCGCGCAGGTCGGAGGTCAGGGTCAGGCGCTGCCCGCCGTCGGCCGCCCTGGCCTTGTCCGCACCGTCGTGGTCGATGCTGAGTTGCGCGCTCCAGTTCGCTTCGCCGGACAGATATTTCCAGTAGTCCTTGAGCGGCTGTGCGTAGGCGAGCACGTCGCGCACCGGCAGACGCGCATCGACGCGGCCTTCGACGACATGCCGGTTGTCGCCGACGTAGCCGCCGACGGCGAGCGAAAGCTTCGCCGGCTTGCCCTTGAACGTAGTCGCCAACTGGTCGGCGGAAAAGCCGCTGCGGTTGAAGCGCAGCGGGCCGGACGCCTTGTCGAACTTCAGGTCGTACTTGGCGTCGCTGAGGTCGGCGTCGGCAAGCTGCACCTTGCCGTCGATCTGGAAATTCTCGATCGGCTTCATCGGCGCATGCAGGGCGAAATCGACCTTGCCCTGCCCGCCCACGTCCACGCCCAGCAGCGGCCCCGCGAACTGCGTGCCGAGCGGCGAAGCCTTGACGAAGGCGAGCAGGTCCTTGCCCGCCCCCTGCGCGTTGGCGACGACGTCGAGCGTGCCTTCGCCGTAGTCGCTGATGTCGACGCTGCCCTTGTTCACCTTCGCGCCCTGCACCGTTCCCGCGTCGACGTCGGCGTGCAGGCCGGCATTGAGGAAGTCGACCAGCGCGTGGCCGTGCTCGACCGCCGGCCACTCGCCGAGATACTTGAAGCGCAGGTCGGCAACCTCGGCCACCGCCTCGAAGCGGCCGGCATTGTTGCGGAACGGCCAGTCGGCGAGATTGCCGCGGAACACCGCGCGTCCGCCGACGATGCTGCCGCCGTCGAGTGCGCGGTCGAGATATTCGATGGCGTGCGGCGACATCACCCCCATCGGCCAGAAGCGGTGCGAAGCCGGCACCTCGCCGTGGGTGACGACGGCGGACAGATCGAGCGAAGGCTTGCCGCCCTTGTCGAAGATGTCGATCGCACCGCGCGCCTCGCCGCCGTAGCTCTTGCCGATCACGGCGTTGTCGAAGCGCAGAGAATCGGTTTCGATACGCCAGGCGTCCTCGCCGCGATAGGCGCAGACGCTGCCGTAGAACTCGGCGAAGCTCAGCGGCTCGCGGAACACCTTCGGCAGCGAGACCGCCAGCGGGTTGTGCTGCGGCAGGTCGAAGCTGATCGCGTCCTGGTCGGCGAACAGCATGCCCGACAGGCCGGCGACGCCGGGGATCTTGGCGAAGGCGTGCGTGGCGATGCCGTCGATCTGCGCGGCGGCGTCGAAGTCGCGCCCGTCGACGAAACGCAGCGTCGCGCGCGTCAGCGTACCCGACGGATTGCCCGCGTAGAGCCAGCGGCGCAGGTCGGCCGGCAAGGCGTCGACGAGCATCGCCGCGTTCGCGGCCGTGCCGAGATCGAGCCCTCCGGCGCTGAGCGTGTGCTCGGGCTTGGCATAGGGATCGTCGGCGGCATAGCGGCGGCGCAGGTGCAACTCCGCCGTCGGCAGCGGCTCGCTCTGGCGGACGATCTGCAGATCGACGAGATCGGCGCTGAGGCCGTCCTTCTCGCGCCGCCAGCGCGCGCCGAAGGCGAGCCGGTCGATGCCGACGTGGGGAAGAAAATCGTGCTTCTCGTCGAGTGCGATCGACGTGCGCGTGGTCAGCACCAGGTTGCTCAGGTCGACCTCGGCGCGCATTTCGCTGACTTCGCCGCCCTCGATCCAGGCCCAGACCTGCAGCTTGCCGCCGCCGCGGTCGACGATGAGGCCGTCGAGCGGATAGTTGCGCAGCACCGCGGCGAGATCGACTTCGGCGCCGCCGAGATAGGCACGGCCGCGGCGCGCGCCGCGGTCGTATTCGAGGACGGCGTTGACCGGCGCGGACTCGTTGTCGAGATTCCGCACCCGGCCGAGCACGCGCATCTGGTCGCCGTTGACGACCAGGCGCAGCTCCTGCGCGCCGAGCTTGAAGTGGGTGTCGTTCGGCAGATCGTCGATGTTGAGGCGCGTATCGCGCACCACGACCGTGCCGAGACTGAACAGGGCTCTGTCGTCGAAGCTCTGCTCGCCGCCGCCCGCAGCGCCCGTATCGAAGCCGCGGATCTGCCACTGCCCTTGCGCATCGCGCACGAGATCGAGTTCGATGCCGGCAAGGCGGATTTCGGTCCAGCTCGAATTGCGCCGCGCCCAGGCGAAGAAATTGATCTTCAGCCCGGCGCTCTTCAGGCTCAGCGCCCGGCCCGGCGGCTGCCCGGCGGCCGTCGGCGGCGTGCCCACATGCACGCCGGTGAGATTGAGCAAGGGCCCGGTGCGCTCCCAGCGCGCGTCGACCCTGTCGATCGTGACCGGGCGGTGCAGCATCTCGCTGAGCTTGGCGCTGATCGCCTCGGGATTCCGCGTCACCCACGGCAGCACGACCAGTTGGGTCACGCTGCTCAGCGCCGCCATCAGGATCGCGCCGATCGCCAGCAGCCGGAACAGCCACCATTGCGCGCGATGAAGGTGGCGATGCCAGGGGGTCACGGTGAGAGCCTAGAGCCGAGGGCCGAGCGCTGAGGGCAGAAGCAGAGGTCTGCCGGGCCGTCGGGCGCGCGCTCCTCAGCCCTCGGCCCTAGGCCCTCAGCCCTACAGCAGCACCACATCGTACTGCTCCTGCGCGTAGTGCTCTTCGGCCTGGAAACGAATCGTCTTGCCGGTGAACTCCTCCAGTTCGGCGACCGAGGCCGACTCTTCGTCGAGGATGCGCGTCACCACCTTCGGCGCGGCGAGCACGAGCAGACTGGACGCCTCGAACTGGCGCACCGCGCGCGTGATCTCGCGGAAGATTTCGTAGGTCACCGTCTCCGCGGTCTTCACGCTGCCGCGGCCGTCGCAGGCCGGGCACGGTTCGCAGAGCTGGCGCTCGAGGCTCTCCGTGGTGCGCTTGCGCGTCATCTCGACGAGGCCGAGGTTCGACATTTCGTACACGGTCGTCTTCGCATGATCGTGGGCGAGCGATTTCTCGAGCATGCGCAGCACCTGGCGCTTGTGCTCGGCGTCGGTCATGTCGATGAAGTCGATGATGATGATGCCGCCGAGATTGCGCAGGCGCAGCTGCCGCGCGGCCGCCTGCGCCGCCTCGAGATTGGTCTTGTAGACCGTCTCCTCGAGATTGCGGTGGCCGAGAAACGCACCGGTGTTGACGTCGATCGTCGTCATCGCCTCGGTCTGGTCGACAATCAGATAGCCGCCGGACTTCAATGGCACTTCTTTCTTGAGCGCACGCTGAATTTCGTCCTCGACCCCGTACAGATCGAAGATCGGCCGCTCGCCCGAATACAACTCGATGCGTTCGGCGAGCTGCGGCATGAACTTGTGGGTGAACGTCAGCGTTTTGTCGAACGTCTCGCGCGAATCGACGCGCACCTTCTCCACGTCCACGCGCATCAGGTCGCGCAGCGCACGCAGCGGCAGGGCGAGCTCTTCGTAGATGCGCATGCGCGGTTCGACGCGGCGCATGTTCTCCTGGACGACGCGCCAGACGCGGCCGAGGTAGGCGACGTCGTCGGAGAGCGCTTCGCGCGAGGCGCCTTCCGCATTCGTGCGCACGATGTAGCCGAGCGGCTCGGGACCGGCGAGTTCGGTCATCAGTTCCTTCAGCCGCGCGCGCTCGGCCTCGTCCTCGATGCGCACCGACACGCCGATCATCTTCGCGTACGGCAGCAGCACGAGGTAACGCGAAGGGATCGACAGATGCGTGGTCAGGCGCGCGCCCTTGCTGCCGATCGGATCCTTGACGACCTGGACGACGATGTCCTGGCCCTCGTGCACGAGTTCGACGATCGGCGGCGTCGGCACGGCGGCGACGTCGCCGTTCTCGCTTTCGATCGGCTGCGCCGCGCGGACGATGTCGTTGGCGTGCAGGAACGCCGCGCGCTCGAGGCCGATTTCGACGAAGGCCGCCTGCATCCCCGGCATCACCCGGCTGACGCGGCCGCGGTAGATGTTGCCGACGTAGCCCCGTTTCAGTGCACGCTCGACGTGCACTTCCTGCAGCACGCCGTTTTCCACCACCCCGACGCGGGTCTCGCGCGGGGTGACGTTGATCAGGATTTCCTCAGACACGGCCGGGGCTTCCGTAATTTTTCTCAGCGCGTTTATAGCTTGGCCGGGCGGGGCTTGTCGAATCGCCGCCGGGGCCGGGCGACGCGGTCAAGCGGCGACGATCCCGAAGCGGCGCAGCAAGGCGCTCGTCTCGAACAACGGCAGCCCCATCACCCCGGAATAGCTGCCTTCGATCCGGCTGACGAAGCCTGCGGCACGGCCCTGGATCGCATAGGCTCCGGCGCGCCCCATCGGTTCGCCGCTGTCGACGTAGGCGGCGATGGTGGCGTCATCGAGCGCGGCGAAAGTAACCTCGGTCCGCGAGATCGCATGCTCCTCGCGCCCGGCGCTGACCAGCCAGACCGCGGAAATGACTTGGTGGGCGCGGCCGGACAGCTTGCCGAGCATCGCCGCCGCGTGCGCACGGTCGACCGGTTTGCCGAACACGTCATCGTCGAGCACCACTTCGGTGTCGCCGCCGAGCACGACGGCGTTCTTGACCCCGGACAGCTTTACCAAACCGGCACCGGCCTTTTCGCGGGCGACGCGGCTGACGTAGTCTTCGGGCGGCTCGCCCGGTGCACGCACTTCGGGCAGGTCGAGTTGCACAGTGCCGAAACGGATGCCGATCTGTTCGAGCAGTTCGCGCCGGCGCGGAGATTGGGAAGCGAGATAGAGCATTCGCGATAGGACTTGTTGGAGTGTGCCGTCCGGCGATTCAACCGACGACGAAACTTCCCTGCCGGAACGCCTCGGCGGCGTCGCGCTCGCCGAGCGCAAACGCGTCGCGCACCGGCGTATGCGGCAGGCATTCCCAGGTCGACACGGGAACGCGCGCGCTCGGCTGCCAGTACAGGCGGCCGTTGCGCCGGAACAACGGCGGCAGGTGTCCGTAGTAGCGCGTGAGCAGCACCAGAGTCCGCCCGCGCTCCTGCGGCGTCTGCGCGGGAATCGGCGCGCTGTCGGTGTAGCCGCCGTCGATCGCGGGCCCGCCGTCGATCCAGCGCGCCGGCATGATCGGCGGAGCCGCCGCCGCCGCACACAGCAGGTCGCGCGCATCGTCGGCCGTACCGCGGGCGTTGAACGAAACGAAGTCCTGGCGTAGGCCGAGCCGCGTCGGGAGGCGGGGATGCAGGGCCTGCGAGCCATATTTATCGAACAGGTAGGCGAAGGTTCCGGCAACGACCGAGCCGGTCAGCCCGAGCAGGCGCGCCGGGCGGGTGATCGCCACGCGCAATTGCGTCTTCGTCCGGCGCAGGGCGTCGAAGCTGGCCGCGTTGACGAAGCTGCCGACCCATTCGGGATAGATGCGCCGGTGCGCGAAGCGCAGCTTGAAGCGCGCCAGCCCCGCCCAGTCGAACATGCGCGCGTTGTTCGAATACAGCTGCTCGCAGGCGGTCAGCGCCGCTCTCGGACCGTAGGTCATGCAGGCCGCGGCCACGGCCGCGCCCGCGCTGGTGCCGACCAGCCGTTCCGGCAATCGCCAGCCGGATTCGAGCCAATGCGCCAGCGCGCCCGCCTGCCACCAGCAGCGATTGCCGCCGCCGGCGAACGCCAGGGTTTCCACTTCCGCGAGGTTGACCCGGGCAACCGGCTCGATACGGTTCATTTCGACTTCCTCGTGGGCGGCTTGCGTGCGGATTCGCACGCGATCAAGCGCGGTGATAGGGATGGTTGCCGATGATACTCGCCGCACGATACAGCTGCTCGGCGAGAAGGATGCGCACGAGCGGGTGCGGCAGGGTCGCAGGACCCAGCGACCACGTCTGCTCGGCGCGCTCCAGAGCCGCGCTAGCCAGCCCCTCGGGACCGCCGACCAGGAACGCGAGATCGCTGCCGAGCATGCGCCAGCGCGCGAGCTGCGCGGCCAGTTGCTCGCTGCTGAAAAGCTTGCCGCGGCCGTCGAGCGCGACCACGTGCGCGCCCTTCGGAATGGCGGCGAGCATCAAGGCCCCTTCGTCGGCGGTGACGCGTGCGATGTCGTTCGTGCGCCCGCGCAGCTTGCTGGTGATTTCGACGAGCTGCAGCGGCAGCTCGTGCGAAAGGCGCTTGGCGTATTCGTTGTAGCCTTCGGTGACCCACGAAGGCATGCGTTCGCCGACGGCGATCAGGATGGCACGCACGACCGACCTGCTGCGTGCGCCGCGCCGCGCGCCGCCTTGCGCAACCGTCCGAACTCGATCAACCCGCAGCCGCCACCTGCGGCGCTGCGTCGCCGACGGTCCATAGACGTTCGAGGCCGTAGAACTCGCGCACGCGCGGCAGCATCACATGGACGACGATGTCGCCGAGATCGACGAGCACCCATTCGGCTTCGCGCTGGCCTTCGACGCCGAGCGGCTGCATGCCGGCCTGCTTGGCGAACTTGACCACTTCGTCGGCCAGCGACTTGACATGGCGCGTCGAGGTGCCGCTCGCGACGATGAGGATATCCGCGATCGAGGTCTTGCCGCGCACATCGATCTCCTGCACGTTCTGCGCCTTGAGATCGTCGAGCGCGGTCAGCACGCGCGAACGCAGGCGTTCGACCGGATCGGCGGGAATCTGGGGTTTCTTCGGCTTTGCCGCGGCGGGCTTTTTAGCCGCCTTGGCCACCGTCTTCTTGGCGACGGGTTTCTTCACCGGCTTGCTCGAAGTCTTGGCTGCGGCCTTGGAGGCGGACTTCGCTGCGGGCTTGCGCGCAGGCGCGGTGGATTTGGTTTTGGTCGTGGTAGGCAAAAACGTATCACCTCGGGAAAAAACACGGGCGGGGCATCGGCCCCGCGCGGCCAGAATATACGCCGATTTGATGACGAAGGAAGTGCCGAGCCCGCTCTGCGGCCGGCCGGTCAGCCGAGCAGCGCGGCGCCCGCGCGCAGGGCCGCTGCGGTTTCCGTCCGCAAAATACGGACCAGTTCGGAGGCCGGCAAAGCCCGTGCCAGGGCCACGCCTTGGCCGGCATACAGAGCGAGGAAATCGGCGCGATCCGCCTTCGCGGCGGCGCCGCGCAAGGGCGTGGTCAACGCGTTCTGCACCGGATACGGCGGCAGCTCGGCCTCGTGCGATCGCATCGCCTGCATGAATTCGTTGACGATGCCTCGCGCCGGCCGGCCGGAAAACACGCGGGTCAGCCGCGTCACATCGTGATTCGCCCCGGTCACCGCGCGCTTCCATGGCGCCGGCGCCGCGGATTCCGGACAGGCAATGAAGGCGGTGCCGAGCTGGGCGGCCTGGGCGCCGAGCGTCAGCGCCGCGGCGATGCCCTGCCCGTCCATGATCCCGCCCGCGGCGATCACCGGAATGTCGAGCGCCGCCGCCATCTGCCGATACAGGGCGAAGCCGCCGATCAGCGCGTCGTCGAACGGCACCAGGAACGTGCCGCGATGGCCGCCCGCCTCGGTCGCCTGCGCACAGACCGCATCGGCGCCGACCGCGGCCCAGGCACGGCCTTCGGCGACCGTCGTCGCCGTGCCGATGACGAACGTGCCGCGCGCGTGCAGGCGCTCGACCTGCTGCGCGCTGAGAATGCCGAAAGTGAAGCTCGCGACCGGCGGGGCCGCCTCGACCAATGCTTCGAACTGTGCGGAAAAATCCTGGCCCCATTGCGCGGGCAATTCTTCGGCTGTGCCGAGCTCGCGCCAGAACGGCGCCAACCATTCACGCGCCTGCCGCACCCGATCCTCGTCGACCCGTGCCGGCCCGAGCACGAACAGGTTCACTGCGAACGCCCTGGCCGTGCGCGCGCGGACGTTCGCCATCTGCTCGCGCATCGCCGCGGGCGACAGGACCGCCGCGGCGAGACTGCCGAGTGCGCCCGCCTCGCAAGCCGCGACGACGAGATCGGGCGAGCTGACGCCGTTCATCGGCCCCTGGACCAGGGGCAGATCGATGCCGAGACGGCGCGACAACGACGTTTGCATGGTCAGTACTCCTTGCGCCAATACGGCGGAACCCGCTTATCCCGGCCGCTGAAAAACCCGGACGAGATCAAAAAGATTGAACCGTGAAGAAAAAAAATCAAAGCAGGGTGGAGAATTTGATCCTTCTGCGTGTTCTCTGCCTCTCTTCGTATTCTTCCTTCTCCTTCGTGCTCCATCATGCCGACGTCTCTGGATTTTGCTTGAGGAGCAACGTTCGACACGAACCGGTTCGGTTTCGAGACGGGCGCTACGCGGGTTTGCGCCGATACGGCGCAAGCACGGCGGGGTCGGTCAGCAGCGCTTCGGGAATCAGCCAGCGCGGCTCGCGGCCCGCGGCGAGCAGCGCGCGCACCTGACTGGCCGAAATATCGAGCGGCGTGACTGGAATGCTGAGCACCCTGCCGGCCGGCACGTTCTGCAATTCGCGCGGCGAACGCGCCCGGCGCGGCACGGCCTCGCCGACGAGTTCGCCGGACCACGGCTCGGTGCGTCCGGGCCGGGTCAGCATGACGATATGGGCGAGACGGAACAGCTGCCGCCATTCGCGCCACGTCGGCAGGGAGCCGAACGCATCGGCGCCGACGAGCAGGATCAACGGCTGCTCTTCGCCGAACTCGGCGCGCAGGCCGCGCAGCGTATCCACGGTGTAGGACGCGCCTTCGCGATGCAGCTCGCGCGTGTCGACGACGAGGCGCGATTGGCCGGCCAGCGCGCGTTCGAGCATGTCCACGCGCTGCGCCGCCGTCGCCAGCGGCGCGGGCTTGTGCGGCGGCACGTGGGCCGGCATCAGGCGCACCTGCGCATCGAGCGCCTCGGCCGCTTCCCAGGCGACGCGCAGATGGCCGTTATGCACCGGATCGAAGGTGCCGCCGAGTATCGCTATGGGAAGCATGACGGCCAAAGCTTTTCGACGCGGATGAACGCGGATTTACGCGGATAAAAGAAAATTGTTTTGTCTTTGGCTCTATCCGCATTCATCCGCGTTTATCCGCGTCCAAATTCTGTTCGTTCAACCGACGCGCAGCGGCATGGCGCGCGGCTGCGCGATCGCGACGAGCAGGCGTTCGAGTTCGAGCCAGGCGTCGCCGATGCCGCGGCCCTTGCCGATGCGGTCGACGCGGCCGGCCTGGATCATGCAGGCGTCCCAGTGCGCGCGGTCGGCGCGCGACAGGGCCTTCTTGTAGATCGCCTCGCGCGCCGGCCAGATGCGTTCGGCCTTGAACGCCGCGGCGAGATTTCCGCGCGCGTTCGCCAGACGCGCAAGCAGTTGCAACTGATTGAGCAGCCAGCCGAGCAGGGCGACGACCTGCTCGCCTTCCGCGCGCAGGCCGGCGAGGACGCGCAGCGCGCGCGCGGAATCGCCGGCGAGCGCCGCGTCGGCAAGCTTGAACACGTCGAAGCGTGCGCTGTCGGCGACGAGATCCTCGAGCGTCGCCGCATCGAGCGGTGCATCGCCCTGCAGCAGCGCGAGCTTGTCGATCTCCTGCGCGGCGGCGAGCAGATTGCCCTCGATGCGCTCGACCAGCGCTTCGACCGCATCGCGCGTCGGTTTCAGTCCGCGCGAGGCCATGCGCTGCCCGATCCAGTCGGGCAGTTCGTTGGGCTTGAGCGGCCACAGCGGCACGAACGCGCCGGCCTTTTCGACCGCCGCGACCCAACTCGTCTCATGCGCCTTCGACCACTGCGTCGCCGTGATCAGCAGCACCGTGTCTGGCGGCGGCTTTGCGCAGTATTCGGATATCGCCTGCGCGCCCTCCTTGCCCGGCTTGCCGGTCGGCACGCGCAGGTCGATCAGCTTGCGCGTCGCGAACAGGCTCATCGCGCTGGCGCTCTGCGCCAAGGCGTTCCAGTCGAAACCGGCATCGGCGTCGAGCACTTCGCGCTCGCTGTAGCCGAGTTCGCGCGCGCGCGCGCGCAGCGCGTCCGCGGCTTCGAGCAAAAGCAGGTGCTCCTCGCCGGCGAGCAGATAGACGGGTTTCAGCTCGCCCGTCGCGATTTGCTTGCGCAATGCTGGCAAAGTCGTCGGCATCCTTCACCACGAAGGACACGAAGGACGCAGAAAATCCAAGAAGGGTGAATGGTCGGCGACGGCGGCTTGCTCCATGCCCGGCTGTCTCCTTCGATCCGCCTTCGAGTCCTTTGCGTCCTTCGCGGTGAATCTTTTCATCGTGCAGGGCTACTGCGACAAGCGGCGCTCGACCGAGTCGATCTTGCGCATCACGGTCTGGGCCATGTCGCGCTCCATTTCGCGGCGGATCACGTCCTGCTGCGCACCCGTGCCCGCCGCCTGGGTCTGATCGAAGGTGAAGCTGCGCGTCTGCTCGATCGGTTGTTTCTCGAGCACGGTCTTGCCGGTGCCGTCGACGATTTCCAGGTCGACGTGATAGACCATGTTGAACTCGTTCACGCGCGCGTTGCCGCCGACCGAGCCGACCAGGGTCTGGATGCCGACCTGGGTCATGCGAATCTCGCCGACGCCTTCGCCGGGCGAGGCCACGACCGTGGCGCCCGCGCGCTTGAGCGCATCCTCGACGCTGCGCCTGAGCGGACCGACCGCATCGGAACTGGTCACGACGACGCGCTGCAGGCTCGGAGCGAGCTTGATCTCGCCGCGCAGATGGAAGCCGCAGGCGGCGAGAGACAGCGCGGCGACTGCGGCGAACGAACGGACGATCTTCTGCATGCGCGTCATCCTACGACAATATTCACGATCTTGCCCGGCACGATGATGATTTTCTTCACCGTCTGGCCCTCGATGAACTTCGCCGCGCCGGCATCGGCGAGCGCGGTCTTCTCGATCTCTTCGCGCGGCGCGTTGACCGCGACCTCGATCTGCCCGCGCAGCTTGCCGTTCACCTGCACGGCGAGCGTGACGGCGTCTTTGGTCAGCGCATCCGGATCGGCCTTGGGCCACGCTACATCGATGATCGGCTCCTCGTGGCCGAGCGCCAGCCACAAGGCGTGGCAGACGTGCGGCGTGATCGGATTGAGCAGCAGCACGATCGTCTCGAACGCCTCGTGACGCAGCGCCCGGCCCTGCTCGGACACATCGTCGAACTTGCCGAGCGCATTGAGCAATTCCATCAGCGCGGCGATCGCCGTGTTGAACGACAGGCGGCGGCCGTAGTCGTCGCCGACCTTGGCGATCGTTTCGTGGATCTGGCGGCGCAAGGTCTTTTGTTGCGGGCCGAGGGTCGAGGGCTGATGGCTGAGGGAGGCCCGCCCCCCCTGCATGTGCGCATGAACGTCGCGCCACAGGCGGCGCAGGAAGCGCGCCATGCCTTCGACGCCGGCTTCGCTCCACACCATCGACTGCTCGGGCGGTGCGGCGAACATCGAGAACAGGCGCACCGTGTCGGCGCCGTACTTCGCCACCATGAGCTGCGGGTCGACGCCGTTGTTCTTCGACTTCGACATCTTCTCGGTGCCGCCGATCGCCACCGGCTTGCCGTCGGCCTTGAGGACCGCGCCGACGATGCGCGCCTTGTCGTCGCGCTGGATCTCGACCTCGGCCGGATTGATCCAGGTCTTCGAGCCGTCGGCCTCGTCGCGATAGAACGTCTCCGCGATCACCATGCCCTGGCTCAACTGATGCACGACCGGCTCGTCGCTGACGACCATGCCCTCGTCGCGCATCAGGCGGTGATAGAAGCGGAAATACAGCAGATGCAGGATCGCATGTTCGATACCGCCGATGTACATGTCGACCGGCAGCCAATAGTTCGCGCGCTGGTCGACCATCGTCGCCGCGCCCGGCGAGGTGTAGCGCGCGTAGTACCAGCTCGACTCCATGAAGGTGTCGAACGTGTCGGTCTCGCGCTCGGCCGGACCGCCGCACTGCGGGCAGGTGGTCTTGCGCCAGTCCGGGTCGGCCTTGATCGGCGACTGCACGCCCATGAACTGCACGTCTTCGGGCAGCACCACCGGGAGTTGATCCTCGGGCACCGGCACCGCGTCGCACTTCGCGCAATAGATGATCGGGATCGGGCAACCCCAGTAGCGCTGACGCGACACGCCCCAGTCGCGCAGGCGATAGTTGATGCGCCTGGCGCCCTTGCCTTCGCGCTGCAGCTTTTCGGCAAGGTAGTCGAACGCTTCGCGGTAGTTCTTGCCGTCGAGTTCGCCCGAGTTCACGATGGTGCCGTACTCGGTGTAGGCGCCCTCGGTGATGATCCTGTTCTCGAATTCTTCGACGAGACTCAGCGCCGACGGCGCTTCGACCACGTCGATCGCGCGGCTCTGGCCGAGCGCCGCCGACATCGGGTCCTGGTTGCCTTCGGCCTCGCGGCCGAGTTCGGCGATCGCATCGCGCACCGCGTCGCTGACGATCACCATCTTGATCAGCAGGTCGTATTTCGTCGCGAATTCCCAGTCGCGCTGGTCGTGACCGGGCACCGCCATCACCGCGCCGGTGCCGTAGCCCATCAGGACGAAGTTGGCCGCCCAGATCGGCAGCTTCTCGCCGCTGATCGGATGGATCGCGTGAAAGCCCGTCTCGACGCCCTTCTTCTCCGCCGCTTCCACCGCGGCCTCGGCAACCTGGGCATGGCGGCATTCCTCGATGAAGGCCGCGAGCTTCGCATTGGTCTTCGCCGCTTTCAGCGCGAGCGGGTGCTCGGGCGCGATGGAAACGAAGCTGACGCCCATCAGCGTGTCCGGGCGCGTCGTGAACACGGTCAACGGTTCGCTCTCGCCCTCGACGCCGAAATGGATCTCCAGGCCTTCGGAACGGCCGATCCAGTTGCGCTGCATCGTCTTGACCGCGTCGGGCCAGCCCGGCAGCTTGTCGAGGCCTGCAAGCAACTCGTCGGCGTAGTCGGTGATCTTGAGGAACCACTGCGGAATCTCGCGCCGTTCCACGAGCGCGCCGGTGCGCCAGCCGCGGCCGTCGATCACCTGCTCGTTGGCGAGCACGGTCTGGTCGACCGGGTCCCAGTTCACCACCGAATTCTTGCGGTAGGCGAGGCCCTTCTTGAACAGGCGCACGAACATGCGCTGCTCGTGCACGTAGTAGTCCGGGCGGCAGGTGGCGAATTCGCGCGACCAGTCGATCGCATAGCCCATGGTCTTGAGCTGCGCGCGCATATGGTCGATGTTGGCGTAGGTCCATTTCGCCGGCGCCGTGTTGTTCTTGATCGCCGCGTTCTCGGCGGGCAGGCCGAACGCGTCCCAGCCCATCGGCTGCAGCACGTTCTTGCCGAGCATGCGCTGGTAGCGGCTGATCACGTCGCCGATCGTGTAGTTGCGCACGTGGCCCATGTGCAGCGCGCCCGACGGATACGGCAGCATCGACAGGCAGAAGTACTTCGGTTTCGAAGCGTCTTCCTTCACCTCGAAGGCCTTGGCTTCGTTCCAGTATTTCTGCGCCGCGGCTTCCACGGCGGCGGGATCGTAGATGTGTTCTTGTTCTTGCATGGCAAACCGGGAAAGGCGCGTCCGCGCGCCGCTGGCAGGTCGCGCAGGGTAGCGCAGAGAGGCGCCAGGCGCCATTGCCGGGGACTGCGCCATTCAGGCGCGGCCGGCGCGAATGACGCCAATTTTTCATGTACGGTCGCTATTCTGTCCGTATGCTAAGCCTCCGACTTCCCGCCCTGATCGCCCTCGCCTGCATGGCCGTTTCCTCCGCCGATGCCGCGCCGTCCGTGAAACCCATCGCCGAAAAAGTGCTCGTCCTCGGCCACCGCGGCGCCAGCGCGCTGCGCCCCGAACATACCCTCGCCTCATACGGCCAGGCGATCGAGGACGGCGCCGATTTCGTCGAGCCCGATCTGGTGATGACCCGCGACGGCGTGCCCGTCGCCCGCCACGAGAACGAAATCTCCGGCACGACGGACGTCGCCAAACACCCCGAATTCGCCGCGCGCAAGACGACCAAGACCATCGACGGCCAGAAGATCACCGGCTGGTTCACCGAGGATTTCACCCTCGCCGAATTCAAGACCCTGCGCGCGCGCGAACGCCTGCCCGAGCTGCGCCCGGACAACGCGAAATACGACGGCCGCTTCGCCGTGCCGACCTTCGCGGAAATCATCGAATTCGTCGCCGCCGAATCGCAGAAACGCGGACGCGCGATCGGCATCTACCCCGAGATCAAGCACTCGACCTACTTCAAGGGCATCGGCCTGCCGATGGAGGACGTCGTCCTCGCCGCGATCCGCAAGCACGCGTATACGGCGAAGACCGCGCCGCTGTTCATCCAGTCGTTCGAAGTCGGCAATCTGAAGTATCTGCGCGGCAAGCTCGGCAAGGCGCTGCCGAACGTGAAGCTGATCCAACTGCTCGGCGAAGACAAAGAGCAGCCCTACGACGCCGTCGCGGCCGGGCAGCCTTTGACTTTCGGCCAGATGATGCAGCCGCAGGGCCTGGCCGAGATCGCCCGGTACGCCGACGCGATCGGCCCGAACAAGCTTTCGGTGATTCCGCGCGCGACCGACGGCAAGCTCGGCGCGCCGACCGCGCTCGTGGCGGATGCACACGCGGCGAAGCTGCTCGTGCACCCGTGGACATTCCGCCCGGAAAACTACTTCCTGCCCAGCGACCTGCGTGCGCCGGGTACGCCGGCCACGCGCAACGACACCGGCCTCGTTACCGAAATCCGCGCCTACCTCGACGCCGGCATCGACGGTTTCTTCAGCGACGATCCCGGCCTCGGGCGCAAGGCGCTCGACCGCTGAATCGTGGCGACCGGGGCCTGTCCCCGGTCGCGTCGACAGGCCTTAAAACACCGCGGCGGCCGTCCATGGCCGCCGTGGCGCCTCCGCTCCCTGGAGCCCCGACCGCAACCCCCGACGGATCGGCTCGCCGACAGCACCTCGCCCGGCAAAGCGTCGAGCGCGGCCATCGCGAGGGCAAATTCGGCCGGCGTGGTCCGGCCGGATTGCGGATGCGCTTGAGCAGTTCCTCGAGATCGGTTCCGCGCCCGAGCTTGGCCAGCGCATCGCCCGGTGCCGCGATCTTCCCGCCCGGCGCGCGCCCGTGATCCGAAGACATAACCGGCCCCGCTCGGACCGAATTGCACGCTGCACGCGCTTTCCGCGTGCAGCGCGAGATCGTGCATCCGCGGTTACGCGATTCGGGCCGCGCGACTGACAACGGCGCCGATAAAAAATCCCGCTTTCCCGTCCCGGCGCCGATGTCAGGCGCTACGCCGCAATGACGTAGCCGTAGACGCCGTCACCCCATCAACAGGTTTGGAGAAATCACATGGCACTGGAAAAAATGGATCCGGTCGCGCTGCGCAACGCAGTGCAGCAGGCCGGCGAAAACTGGGTGGCCGGAGCGACGGCGCTGTCGGAACTTTCCGATCAGGACAAGCGCCTGCGCCTGGGCGCGACGCCGCCGGACGGCGAAGCGGGACTGCAGGCGCGCGAAAGCCTCGCCGCGGCGAACCGGCAGGCAGCGGCGCTGGCCGTCGCCGGCGCGCCCGCGGCATACGATCTGCGCAACGTCAACGGGCAAAACTTCATCACCCCGGTCAAGGACCAGGGCGGCTGCGGTTCCTGCGTCGCCTTCGGCAGCGTGGCGACCGTGGAAGGCACCTTCCGCCGCCAGCGCAACGACCCGACCCTCGCGGTCGATCTGTCCGAAGCGGAGCTGTTCTACTGCATCGCGCGGGCGCAGGGGCGCAACTGCGGCAACGGCTGGTGGTGCGACAAAGGCCTCGACGCGTTCAAGACCGACGGCGTCGTCGACGAAGCCTGCTACCCGTACACCGCAGGCGACCAGAACTGCACGAACCGCTGCGCCGACTGGCAGAATCGCCTGACCAGGATCACCAACTGGCATACGGTCACCTCGGCCGCCGACATGAAGACGTGGATCTCCACGCGCGGCCCGCTGTCGTGCGCGTTCACCGTCTACAACGACTTCTTCTCGTACCGCAGCGGCGTCTACCGCCACGTTTCCGGCGGCGTCGCCGGCGGCCACTGCGTCTCCTGCGTCGGTTACAACGACGCCGGCGGCTACTGGATCTGCAAGAACAGCTGGGGCACCGGCTGGGGCGAGAACGGGTTCTTCTGCATCGGCTACGGCGAATGCGGCATCGACGCGCAGATGTGGGCGGTCGACGGCGTCGCCGAAACCGGCTGGCTCAACGGGCGCAAAGTGATCGGTCTGTGGACGATCGACCAGGACCGCAACGCGTGGATCTATCTCGACGGCAACATCGGCTGGAGACGCATCGCGTTCGACAACGACAACATCTTCCTCGACCTGCTCACCCAGCTCGCCAGCGCCAAGCTCGGCAAGAACGTGGTCAACGTCTACCAGGAGGATGCCGTGATCAAACAGGTCTATGTGTTCTGACCCCGGGAGACGACCATCATGAGCACCGACAAAGACTGCAACTGCCACAAGACCGGCACCGCGGCATCCGCCGCACAGCAGGCACCGACCCTGCCGCCGGCCGATGCGACTTCACAAACGAGCGGAGGCAACACCATGAGCGACAGCATCCCGACCTTGATCCCCGGCACCAGCGTAGGCGGCAGCGATAACGGCAGCGTTTCCGCCGGCGCCACCGCGGCGCCGTCGCTGGGCCCCAACACGGCCGCGCAAAGCAGCGGCGGCCAGACCGTGTGGAACAACGGCAAACGCGCCGCCGCGCTGTGGGGGATCAATCAGAACCGCAACTCCTGGGTCTACGTCAATGGCGTCGGCTGGAAGAAGCTGGCCAACAATTCCGACAGCGCCGTCGTCGCCCTGACCATCCTCGCCGCCAACGCGAAACAGGCGCAGGGCGACTACAACTACCGCGACGAGGCGGACGGCATGATCCACGAAACCTACGTCTGGTAACCACGACGGAGCAGCCCATGGCCCAATACACGCTCGGCGATTCCCAGGACGGAACGACGCTCAGTCTGCGCGTAGGCGACGTGGTCGTCCTGCGCCTCGCCGAAAACCCGACGACCGGCTACCGCTGGGAAATCGCGACGACGCAGGGATTCGAACTGGAGGCGGACGACTACGCCGGTGCACCCGGAGGCCCGCCGGGCAGCGGCGGCGAGCGTGCGTTGCGTTTCAAGGCCGTCGCCGCAGGCGGGGGCCGGATCGAAGCGGCGCTGAGGCGAAATTGGGAGCCGGCGCTGCCGTCGCGAAGCTATACGGTGAAGGCGGAGATTCGCTGAAACCCGCTACATGGCCGCCGTCCCGGATCCGGCCATGCTCCGACTCGCGCGGGAAAGACGGCGCCTGCGCGGGCACCGCCCATCCGGCTGCGGTCGGGTGGGCGGTGTTTTTCATCGTTCCCGGTTGCAATTGGCGGATTTCGTGACACCCATTTCTGATTGGCGCCGAAAACGGATTTACCCTTAAATCCTCGCAACGAGGGAGCCGAGAACGGGCGCACGCCGATGAGATTCCCCAAGAGCCGCGGCGCAAGAGCCCGCGGAAGTCCGAGCTTCTTTCCCGGCTCCCCCTGGCCATCTGCCCGCGATAACGGCGAGGCAAGGAAAATGTCAGCCGGCCGGGCTGTTCGTCGTAACCTTCTCGAGATTCGAAACATCCGACCCGCAGCCCAGGCCGGCCGGATCGAAATAGTCCAGCTGGGTTCCTCAATCCCATGCAATCAACTGGAGAAACGACCATGAGTACTGGTGACGGTGGAGGCCCCGACCATCCCAATGCAAATCGAATTAGCCCTACCGGGCTTCTCGATCCTACGAAATCAACCGGAGAAGCGCCGATGACCACGGGTGGCGGTGGCGGCCCTGACCATCCCGATGCAGATCAAATTAGTCCTGCCGGGTCCACCGATGCTACGAAATCAACGGAGAAACGCCCATGACGACTGGCGACGGTGGAGGCCCTGACCATCCCAACGCAGTGCGGCACCCTCTGCCTTGTCCGTGCCCTACGAACTTGACCTTGCCACCCGACGCGCTGATCGACAGCAGCAAGCAGAGTTCTCACGCGACGGCACTCCTGCTTGCGGGGGAAACCTTTCTGGCCGCCGCGAGGGATTTGCACAAGCCGTCGCAATTGCGTACGGAACTCGAAAAGGCGGCATTCAAGCTGCTCGAAGCGAGTGCGAGAAAAATCCTCCAGGCAGCCGAATTGGCCGGCTAACGCGGCGCGGCACCCAGGTGCGCCGAGACCCAGTCGAAGCCGTGCTGCTCGGCGACGACCGTGATGCGCCGACGCAGTTCCGCTGCGTCGCGCGCGACGGGCGGTCGCTCGAGCAACTGCAATTCCGCCAGCTGCGCTTCGAGCGAGTAGGCAAGCCAACGGCGATTTTCCGCATCGGCCGCGAGTCCGCGCAGCTTCGCCACCCCTACGTCGCGCTCGCCGACGAGTCCCTGAAGCTGCGCGAGCGCGATGTCGGCCGCGACGACTTCTCCTCTGGCCGTGATGCGGCTGCGTAGTTCACGCGCACGCCGGACCGCCTCATCGCGCTTCTCGGGCTCGTTCAAGGCCGCGTAGCAAAGCGCGAGCAGAGCCTGCCCGGTGACTTCTCCGGTAATGAATTCTCCGGAGATGGATTTGTCTATCGCGCGCAGCAGGCGTTCGCGAGCCTCTGCGTATTTCCCTTGCCTCATATCGATATCGGCAAGATCGTTTTCGATCGCGCTCTCGTTTTTGTCGTCGTTGATTTCGCGCGCGACGGCCAACGCCCTCGTAAACCCCTTCAAGGCGCCTTCCAGGTCGCCCTTGTCGCGGGCAATCTGTGCGCACTGCCAGTCCGCGATCATGTAGAGCGAGCGATCGCTGATGACCTTCGCCTCGTCGCGCGCCTGGTCGCAGGCGAACTTGGCCGCTGCGAGCTCGCCGCGCAGGCGCAAGGCCTCGCTGTAGCTTTTGAGTGCGAATATGTGCTGGGATTTTGCCCCGACCATCTCGTTGACGTTGAGCGCTTTTCGGAATTGTTCGAGCGTCTCGTCGTCTGCGGACTCGTCCAACGCAAAAACGGCCGACCAGACCAGGACCTTCCCTTCGCCCGCCAGGTCCCCGATGTCCTGCCTGATCCGCAGCGACTGGCGCGACGCTTCGATTGCGCCGTCTCGATCGCCGACGTGCCAGAGCATCCGCATCAGGTTGTAGTAGGTCTGCGCCCTGCCTTTTTCATCACCGATGCGGCGATAGATTTCCAACGCCTGTTCGTATTCGCTCCGCGCCGCACCCGGCTGGTTGCGACTATCGTGGATGATCGCCAGCTCGGCATGGACGTTGGCTTCACCTCGTGGATTGTTCAAATGCTGATAGTCCGCCACGAGCTGGCGGAATTGGGTTTCGGCCTCATCGAGCTTCCCCTGAATCCCCAGCGCCTGGACCAGACGGAATTTCGCCTCCGTGACCAGTGCCTTTTCATCGCGAGCCAATGCCTTCTTCAGCGCCGCGTTCGCGAATACCGCCTGCGCGCTCGGATCGCTGCGCTGCAGAGCGAGGTGGGCGGCGATGATATCGATGCGCGGATCGTCCGCGCTTTCCGGCAATTTGCGCACGTCCGCGAGCGCCGCGTCGACCTCGGCCAACTTGCCTGCGCGCGCGAGATCGTCGATCAACGCAAGATGCAGCTCCGCATTCTTCGGATCGATGGCCAGCGACTGCCGATCGAGTTCGATCGCTTTGCCCCAATCGGCCCTTTGCACGGCGACCTCATGAGCGATGCGCAGACGCAGCGGGGGCGGCAGTCCTTCGCTGTAAGCGACGGCCTGCTGCGCCGAGGCCAACGCCTTGGCGTCGTAGCCGAGCTGTTTCCACACCTGAGCCAGATAGAGATGGGCCGGCGCGTAGCCCGGCGTTGCGGCCACCACCCCGAGCAATTCGTCCTTGGCGCGCGTGAGGTCGTACTTGTGCAGCGCTTCGAGCGCAATGCCCATTGCGCGCGCGGTTTCGGTATTCGGCGGTTGCGCCTCGTCGGTTTCGCGAACTTCCTTCGGCGCCAGGCTTGGGTAGCCCGCCTGGTCGCGCAACTTGGCACCGGCTTTCTCGACCAGTTCGGACAAATCGGCCAGCGCTCCGCTCTGCGACACGTTCGCGAGCGGTTCGCCGCTGCGCGCGTCCTGCAGCGCAAGATCCAGGCGCAGCCTGTTCTCGCCCGACTTGCCGGAAACGAGATAACTGCCGCTCAGCACATAGTCGGCGCCGAGGCGCCTGCGCAGCGTAGCCAGACTTTGCGCGGCATAACCGCCCGCCGCAGGCGCGGCCAGATCGCTGCGCGCAGGCCGCACCAACTCGTCCGGAAGCGCATGCATACGCCCGCCGTTGGCAAGCTCGGTGGCCAGCATTTCTCCGAGTGCCGGCGCAATCCAATCCGCATCCTTGTTCGGCGAAGAGTTGTGGAAATCGACGATCGCCAGGGTCGCGCTTGTCGGCCGCTCGGGCGCGAACACATGCATGAGGCGGGCCGCGGCGACGACGAACGCAATGGTCAGCGCAACCGCGAGCGCCGCCGCAGACCCGGCGCGATGTCGACGCACGAACACCGCAGCGCGATGCGCCAGCTGCTCGCGACGCGCGGAGATCGCCGTGCCGGCGAGATGGTTCTGCAGGTCGGCGGCCAGCGCGGCGACGTTCGCGTAGCGGCGTTCGGGCTCGCGGCGCAGCGCGGTCAGCACGATCACGTCGAGATTGCCGCGCATCTGCCGGGCCGACAGCGGCGTCGGAGCGGGTTCGACGCGGCTCGGAGGGAGCGGGTCCTCGCCTTCGATCACGCCGAGGACGTCGCGCTGGCCGATCGCGCCCTTGAAGTCGTGGGTGTGGCGGCCGGTCAGCAGTTCGTAGAGCACGCAGCCGAGCGCATAGACGTCGACCGCCGGAGTGATTTCGTCGCCGCGCAATTGCTCGGGCGCCGCGTAGATCGGCGTCATCGGCTGCTCGCGCTGCAGGTGCGTGATGGTCTCTGCATCGGTGACGTCGCCGAACAGTTTGGCGATGCCGAAGTCGAGCAGCTTCACGCCGGCGGTGCGCGTCACCAGCACGTTGGACGGTTTCAGATCACGGTGCACGATCTGGTGTTCGTGCGCGAACTGCACCGCCGCGCAGATGTCGAGGAAGATGCGGATGCGCTCTTCGAGCCCGACCTCGTGCTCGCGGCAGTACTGCAGCAGCGGCGGGCCCTCGACGTACTCCATCGCGAAATACGGATCGCCGCTGGCGGTGATGCCGCCGTCGATCAGATGGGCGATGTGCGGATGGTGCAGACGCGCGAGGATCTGGCGCTCGCGCAGGAAGCGCCGGTGGACCGCGTCCGAACCGAGGCCGGCGCGGATGAGCTTGAGCGCGACGCGCTGTTCGTATTGGCCGTCGGCGCGCTCGGCGAGCCAGACCACGCCCATGCCGCCGGCGCCGAGTTCGCGCAGCAGGCGCCAGGGGCCGATGCGGTCGCCGGCATGCGCGGCGGCGATGCCGCGGTCGCCGGTCGAGGCGATCGCGGCGGCGCGGCGCGCTTCGTCGAGTTCCGCCTCGAAACGCGGCGAGGTGCCGTCGGCGGCGATCAGGTCGACGACGTCGCGGCGCAACGCGTCGTCGCCCGCGCACAGACGCGCGAGCAATTCGTCGCGCGCCTCCTGCGGCGCGTCGAGAACCTCCTCGAACACTTCGAAGATGCGCTGCCAGCGCTGCGTATCCGGATCCGTGACCACACGCCACCTTCAAGCCCAGCCGCGATACCGCGGCGCATCGCTCCGCCCGTGTTCGTCGACGGGCGCCCCTTCCTGCCGCCGCAGACGGCTATGCGTCCGCGCTGTCCGCGAGATTGAGTTCGCGGATCAGAAACGCGCGCGCACGCCGCCAGTCGCGGAACACCGTGCGCTCGGTGAGTCCCTGCAACCGCGCGATCTCGGCGATTTCGAGACCGCCGAACACGCGCCATTCGACCAATTGCCCGGCGCGCGGATCGATCTGGGCGAGACGCTCGAGCACGCTGTCGAGCGCCACCAGATCGAGCGTGTCGCCGCTCAGACCGGCGTCCTCGTGCAAAGTGACCGCGCGAAATTCGCCGCCGCGTTTCACCCGCCCGCGGCTACGCGCGTGGTCGACCAGAATCTGCCGCATCGCGCGCGTCGCCAGCGAAAGAAAATGCACGCGGTCGATCGATCGAACCTCGGGCGCCGCGTGCAGCTTGAGATAGACTTCGTGCACGAGCGCCGTGGTGTCGAGCGTCGCCGCGCCACCGGACGCACGCCGCTGCCCTCGGGCGATGCGGCGCAGCTCCTGATAAACCAGCGCAAACAAAGTTTCCTGCGAGGGTTCAGGAGAACTCAGAATCGCACGGATCATGGCATCGCCCCATCGTCCGCAGTATCGCCTGCGTTGCGCGGACTACCGCGGGTTCACCCCCCGCAGCGCAGCTTAGCATCGATCCGTGCCGGCGAAGCGCCCTTCCTGCGACAATCGCCGGGGCGAACCGCGCGGATGCGCGCGGCGCGCTTGCAAAACGTGCATTGCATCATACTTATTGACTTCCCATAGGCCCGATTCGCACTCATGACCGACTCCGCCCACGTATTCGACGTCACCGAACAAAGCTTCGAAACCGATGTCATCCAGGTTTCCCTGACCACGCCCGTCCTCATCGATTTCTGGGCGGACTGGTGCGGACCGTGCAAATCGCTCGGGCCGATCCTGGAAAAGGTCGTCGACAGCTACGGCGGCCGGCTCAAGCTCGGCAAGGTCGACACCGACAAGGAAATGCAGCTCGCCGGCGCGTTCGGCATCCGCAGCCTGCCCACCGTGGTGCTCGTCAAGGACGGGCAGATGGTCGACGGCTTCATGGGCGCGCTGCCGGAATCGGGTGTGCGCGCCTTCGTCGAGAAGCATCTCGGCAAACCCGCGCCCGCCGCGGCGGCCGAACCCGAGGAAGACGAAACGCTGACGAACGAAACTGCGCAGGAGGCCGTCGCGCGCCTGCAGCAGGAAGTCGCCGCGAACGCCGACAAGCCGGAACTCAAGCTCGATCTCGCCCTCGCCCTCGTGCGCGCGGGCGAAGCCGACGCCGCCCAGGCGCAGCTCGATTCGCTGCCGCCGAATCTGGCCAGCGACGCCAAGGCCAAGCGCGCGGCCGCGCAGTTGGACTTTTCGAGAGCATTGAACGGCGCGCCAGACGTCTCCGCGCTGCGCGCCAAACTCGCCCACGATCCCAAGGACCACGGCGCGCGCGACCTGCTCGGCGTGCATCTCCTCCTCGGCGACGATCCCGCGCAGGGCCTCGACGAATTCCTCACCCTGCTGCGCCAGGCGCGCGACTGGAACGAAGGCCAGGCGAAGAAGCGCCTGATCGCCGCGTTCAACGTACTCGATGACGAAGACCTCGTCGGCACTTACCGGCGCAGGATGGCTTCGCTGCTGTTCTGAGATTTCTGC
>CBJLOV010000033.1:0-29756 GCA_966424745.1 uncultured bacterium | reverse complement strand
GTGAACGTCCGCTGAGGACCGCCGGCGCGGGAACACAGGGAAGTGGCTCCATCGACCGCAATCAAAGCGGCTTATAATTTCGCCTCGTTCCGGCACCGTGCCGGCGCAACTCGTACTCAGGGACTTTGGATCCGCTATGAACGCGAAACTCGCACCGGTCGACCTCACGATCGACGCCATTCTTTCCGAGCTTCAGCCGCATCTGGCTTCCGCCGCGCAGGTTCAGCAGGCACGCACTTTCGTCGGCCAGTTCTTCAATCGTGTTGCCGATGACGACGTTGCCGTCCGCGATGCGAAGACCTGGGCCGCGCTGCTGCGCGGCCTGCTCGATTTCGTGCGGGTGCGCACGCCGAACGTGCCGAGCGTGCGCGTGTTCAACCCGAGCCTCGAAAACGACGGTTGGGAATCCAACTTCACCGTCGTGCAGCTCGTGACCAACGACATGCCGTTCCTGGTCGATTCGGTCGGCATCGCCGCGCATGAGCAGGGGCTGTCGCTGCACGGTCTGACCCATCCGGTGTATTTCATCGCGCGCGACCCGGGTGGGAACCTGCTCAGCCTGTCGGTCGACGAGGCGCAAAAAGGCAAGCCGGAATCGGTGATGCACATCGAAGTCGATCGCCTCAGCGAGCCGACCGAGATGGAGCGGCTGCAGAAGGCGATGCTCGTCGCCCTGCACGACGTCGCGGCGGCCGTGGTCGACTGGCCCGCGATGAAAGCGAAGATGCTCGAGATGGCCGACAACGTCGGCAAGTGGAAGCTGCCGCTCGACGCGGCCGGCGTCGCCGACGCGCAGGAGTTCCTGCGCTGGGCCGCCGAGGACCATTTCACCTTCCTCGGCTACCGCGAATACCACGTGGTCAAAAAGGACGACGACGAAGTGCTCGAGGCGTCGCCGAAGTCGGGTCTGGGCATTCTGCGCGGCAACGAGAAGCAGGTCGCGCCGCGTTCGCTGAAGACCCTGGTTTCGCACGAGCTGCGCAAGTCGGGTACCGGCGATGCGGTGATCCTGACCAAGACCAATGCGCGCTCGACCGTGCATCGCGTCGGCTACATGGACTACATCGGCGTGCTCGAATTCGACGGCAAGGGCATGCCGACCGCCGAGCACCGTTTCCTCGGCCTGTACGCTTCGGGCGCGTATACGCGCCGGCCGTGGGAAATTCCGCTCGTGCGCCAGAAGTACGAAGCGGTGATGAACCGCTCGGGCTACAAACGCGATTCGCATTCGGGCAAGACCCTGCGCAACATCCTCGAGACGCTGCCGCGCGAAGAGCTGTTCCAATCGAGCGAAAACGAACTGTTCGACACGGCCAACGGCATCATGCATCTGCAGGGCCGCGCGCGTTCGCGCCTGTTCGTGCGCCGCGACAAGTACGGCCGCTTTTTCTCGTGTCTCGTGTTCGTGCCGCGCGACCGCTTCAATACCGACGTGCGCGAGCGCATCGAGGCCCTGCTCAAGCGCGCCTTCCACGGCGAGCGCGTGGATTCCTCGGTGCAGATGGGCGAATCGCCGCTGGCGCGCGTGCATCTGGTGATCCGGCCGAAGCCGGGCGACAAGCCGGCTTACGACGTCGCCGAGCTCGAGGCCAAGATCGGCCAGATCGTGCGCAACTGGCACGACGAGCTGCGCGAAACCCTCGTGCGCAAGCACGGCGAAGACAAGGGCTCGCGTCTGGCGAACCGTTACGGTCGTGCGCTGCCGGCCGGTTACATCGAGGAAGTCTCGTCCGCGGTCGCCGCGGCCGACGTCGAGGCGGCCGCGAGCCTGAAGAACGCCGACGACATCCGCCTGAACCTGTACCGCTCGCGCGGCGAAGCGAATCTGCGCTTCAAGCTGTTCCGCTACGGCGCGCCGATCACGCTGACCGAAGTGCTGCCGATGCTCGAGAACATGGGCATGAAGGTGCTCTCGGAGCATCCCTACGAAATGCACGTCGGCGACACGACGATCGTCATCCAGGATTTCGAGGTGCAGCCGGCCGGCCGCTTCGACTTCGATCTCGACACGGTGCGCGACACGTTCCAGCAGAGCTTCGAACGCATCTGGCGCGGGCAGACCGAAAGCGACGGCTTCAACAAGCTCATCCTCGGCGCCAACCTGGACTGGCGCCAGGTCGCGATGCTGCGCGGCGTGTGCAAATACCTTCTGCAGACCGGCGTTCCGTTCTCGCAGACCTACATGGAGGAGACCCTCAACCGCTATCCGCTCATCGCGGCATTCTTCATCGTGCTGTTCGAAACCAAGTTCGATCCGGCTCGCGACAAATGGAGCAAGAGCGAGACCGAGCAGCAGAAGAAGCGTCTGCAGAAAGAGCTCGAGACCCTGCTGCCGGAGTCGATGCACGCGCAGCGCGCGACGATCGTCGACGCACCCGTCGCCGCCAGCGCGCAATCGCGCGAAGTGCAGTACAAGGCCGCGGTCGATGCGGTGAAACTGCTGCTCGACCAGGTCGCCAGCCTCGACGAAGACCGTATCCTGCGCGCCTACCTCGGCGTCATCGGCGCGATGCTGCGCACGAGCTTCTTCCAGATCCCGCAGGGCAGGCACCGCGAATACATTTCGTTCAAGTTCGATTCGTCGAAGGTGCCGGATCTGCCGAAGCCGCGGCCTTACCGCGAGATCTTCGTGTACGCGCCGCGCGTGGAAGGCGTGCACCTGCGCTTCGGGCCGGTCGCGCGCGGCGGCCTGCGCTGGTCCGACCGGCGCGAGGACTTCCGCACCGAAGTGCTCGGCCTGGTCAAGGCGCAGATGGTGAAGAACACGGTCATCGTGCCGGTCGGCTCGAAGGGCGGCTTCTTCGTCAAGCGCCCGCCGGTCGGCGGCGACCGCGATGCGCAATTGGCCGAGGGCATTGCCTGCTACCGCTTGTTCATCAACGGCCTGCTCGATATCACCGACAACCTCGTCGACGGCAAGGTAGTGCCGCCGAAGGATTGCGTGCGCCACGATCAGGACGATCCGTACCTGGTCGTCGCGGCGGACAAGGGCACGGCGACGTTCTCCGACATCGCGAATGCGATCTCCGAGGAACACGATTTCTGGCTCGGCGACGCGTTCGCGTCGGGCGGCTCGGTCGGCTATGACCACAAGGGCATGGGCATCACCGCGAAGGGCGCCTGGGAGTCTGTCAAGCGCCATTTCCGTGCGCTCGGGCGCGATTCGCAGACGCAGGATTTCACCTGCGTCGGCATCGGCGACATGTCCGGCGACGTGTTCGGCAACGGCATGCTGCTGTCCAAGCACATCCGTCTGGTGGCCGCGTTCGACCACCGCCACATTTTCCTCGATCCGAACCCGGATGCGGCGAAGACCTTCGTCGAGCGCGAGCGCATGTTCCAGCTGCCGCGTTCGTCATGGGCCGACTACGACGCCAAGCTGATCAGCCAGGGCGGCGGCATCTATCCGCTTTCGGCGAAGTCGATTCCGATCTCGCCCGAAGTGCGCGCTGCCCTGGGCATCGACGAGGGCGTCGAGGCGTTGTCGCCGAACGATCTGAAGCGCGCGATCCTCAAGGCGCCGGTCGACCTGCTCTGGAACGGCGGCATCGGCACCTACGTGAAATCCGAGGCCGAGACCAATGCCGACGCGGGCGACCGCGCGAACAACGCGATCCGCATCAACGGCAAGGATCTGCGCTGCAAGCTGGTGGGCGAGGGCGGCAACCTGGGCTTCACCCAGCGCGGGCGCATCGAGGCGGCGCTCAACGGCGTGCTGCTCAATACGGATTTCATCGACAACTCGGCCGGCGTCGATACCTCCGACCACGAGGTCAACATCAAGATCCTGCTCAACGACGCCGTACAGCGCGGCGAATTGACCATGGACGGGCGCAACAAGCAGCTCGCGGCGATGACCGACGAGGTCGAGCGCCTCGTGCTTGCCGACAATTATCGCCAGAACCAGGCGATCAGCCTGATGGAACGCATGTCGGTCACGCGCCTGGGCTCGAAGCAGCACTTCATCCGCACGCTGGAATCGCAGGGCCTGCTCGATCGCCAGATCGAGTTCCTGCCGAGCGACGCCGAGTTCTCCGAGCGCAAGGCGCGCGGGCTCGGCCTGACCCGTCCGGAGCTGGCGATCCTGCTGTCCTATTCGAAGATCGTGCTGTTCCAGCAGCTGCTCGATTCCGACGTGCCGGAAGATCCGTATCTGTCCAAGGAACTGCGCCGCTATTTCCCGGTGCCGTTGCAGGAGAAGTACGCCGAGCACATGGAGCGTCATCGCCTGAAGCGTGAAATCATCGCCACCGCGGTGACCAATTCGATGGTCAACCGCATGGGTGCGACCTTCGTGCTGCGCATGGGCGAAGACACCGGCAAGACGCCGGCGCAGGTGGCGCGCGCGTTCAACATCGCCCGTGAAGTGTTCGACGCGCGCGACATGTGGACGCAGATCGAAGCGCTCGACGGCAAGGTCAACGGCAACGCGCAGATCGACGCGCTGCTGGTGATCTGGCAGTGCCTGCGCGGCACCACGCGCTGGCTGCTCAACCACGCCGACGAGTCGCTCGACATCGCCGCTGCCGTGGCCAAGTACCACAAGGGCATGCGCGAACTGCGCAAGCAGCTCTACGACGTGGTCACGCCGAGCGAGCGCGCGATCTACGAGAGCGAACAGCGCCGCTGGCGCGACGCGGGCTTCCCGGATGCGCTCGGCGGCGAACTCGCCGGCCTGCGCACGCCGGGCTCGGGCCTCGACATCATCCACGTCGCCGCCGAGCACAAGCTCAAGATCGGCGAAGCGGCCGAGGTGTATTTCGGTCTCGGCGAGTCGTTGAACCTGAACTGGCTGATGCAGAAGATCGAAGCGCTGGCGGTCGAGTCGCAGTGGCATGCGCAGGCGCGCGGCGGTCTGCGCGACGAGCTCTACGCCCAGCACCGCGCCCTGACCGCGCAGGTGCTCGAAGGTGGCAAGGGCAAAGGCGCCGACCTCGTCGCCGCCTGGCTCAACCGCGACGATCCTTCGCTCAAGTTCACCCTCGCGATGTTCGCCGACATGCGCTCGCAGGTGGTGACCGACTATCCGATCGTCTCGGTCGCCGTGCGCCGCCTGGCGAATCTCGTGCAGCAGCACGCGTGAGTCGACGGCGCCGCAACGCGGGGCCGTCCCCGGCTGCGGCGCCGTTCCGCCAGATTCCTCTGCCGCCGCCGTCGCAGCACCTGCGCGAGTTCGCGGTGCGGCGCGATGCATGGGCGATCCTCGCGCGCAACCTGATTCCGGTGGTCGGCATCTACGCCTTCCACTGGTCGGCGGCGTTGGCGGTGTTCAACTACTGGTTCGACGGCCTCAGCGCGCTTGCGGCGATCGTCGCCGCGCTGGTGCCGCGCGCGCTGCGCGAATCGCAGTCGAAGACGAGCCTGGCCAGGCAGGGCCTTGCGATGACGGTCCTGAAGGGAATCCTCACCTGGGGGTTCCTCGTCGGCATCATCGGCCTGCCGTATTGGATCGTGCTGATTCCGCTGCACGATCTGCTGCTCGATGGGACGCTGCGGGCGCAGATCGCGGCATCCCCTGGGCTGTGGCTGACCTTCGCCATGCTTGCCGGCGGACACCTCTGGAAAGCGTTTCATGCCGGCTACGATGCGCTTGCCGAGAACGACCTCAAGCAGCGCGTGCGCTGGGACATCTATCTGTTGATCCTGCGCGCGATCGCCATGTTCATGATGGCGGCGCACGGCCTTGCATTCGTGCTCGTGCCGCTGATGGCGCTGCTGCTCAGCTACTTCGAAATCTGGCCCGAACGCGTGCTCGGCGCCGTGTTCGGCGATCCGGGGCGGCTCTACGAGCATGATCCGGGGAAGGACTGAACAAGAGCAGATTTAACGCGGATAAGCGCGGATAGAAATCGATAAGAGCGGACTTTTCGATTGTGCTCAATCTGCTCTTATCCGTCCTGATCCGCGCTTATCCGCGTTCAAAAAACGTCGGCTGCAATACCTGTCCGCTCGTCGAGCGTCTGCGCAAACGCCTCGGGCGGTTGGGCAAAGGAACGCGTGTGGCGCGGTCTATTTGCCGGCCGGCCAGAAACGCACCTGTACGCGCTGCCCGACCTTGAGACTGTTGTCGGGCAGCTCGAGGATGCACTCGACGTCGCGCGTGTCGGTGGCCTCCTGCGTGCTTTCGTTGAGCTTGCTCGGGCCGAACACTTCGCCGATGCGGGTCACGCGCGCGGTCTGCGGCTTGCCAGGGTCGGTCTCGGACGAGATTTCGGCGGTCATGCCCACGCTGACCTTGTTGACGAAGCCTTCGTTGAGTTCGGCGCGCACGATGCGCGGCGCATCGGGCAGCAGCTCGACGAGTTCGCCCGAGGAGGGCGAAACCACGTCGCCGATATGCGTCGAGCGCGCGATGATGCGGCCGGCGACCGGCGCGCGCAAGGTGCGCGCTTCGATTTCGTATTCGGCCTGACGGACTTTCTGCTTCGCCGTTTCGGCGTTCGCGGCGGCAACCGCGATCTCCGCATCGAGTTCGGACAGCGCCTGCCTGGCGTCGTCTGCGGACTGCCCGGTCGCCGCGCCGGCGGTGGCCGCCTCGGCGACGCGCGCCGCGCGCTGCTTGAGTCCCGGCTGCTTGGCGCGCAGCAGGGCGCCCTGCGCGGTGGCGGCATTGAGTTCGGCCTTGGCCGCGTCGAGGGCCATCTGCGCCTGGCGGGTGTCGAGCACGACGAGCGCGTCGCCGGCCTTGACGTCGTCGCCGACGGCTTTCGGCAGCTGCGCGACGATGCCGTCGCGCGAAGCGGCGACATGGACCAGGCCGCCCTGGACATCGACGCGGCCGCGCGCGATCGCGACGAATTTCGACGTCGCGGCCGGCACGGCGGGTGGGTTCGGCGGGGTCTTGCCGCAGGCACCGAGCATCAGCGCGACGGCGCCTGCAGCCAGGGCGAGCGGGAAAAGAATCGGCTTGCTCATGATTTCGCTTCCGCGGAAATGGGTCTGGACGGCGCCGATGCGCTGATCTGCTTCACGTCGGAGAGGATACGCCCGTCGGTCATGTGGATGATGCGGTCGGCGTCGGCGGCCAGGCGCGTGTCGTGGCTGACGCAGACGACGGTGGCGCCGTAGACGCGGGCGACGCGGTGCAGCGCGTCGATGACGTTCTTGCCGTTGACCGAGTCGAGCGCGCTGGTCGGCTCGTCGGCGAACAGGAATTGCGGTTTCTTCGCCAGCGCGCGCGCGATCGCGATGCGCTGTTTCTCGCCGCCGGAAAGTTCGATCGGGCGCAGATGCGCGCGCGAGGCGAGGCCGACTTCCTCGAGCGAGGCCAGGGCCATGTTGCGCACCGTGTGCTTGGGCAGGCCGAGATAGTCCAGCGGCAGCATGACCTGTTCGAGCGCGGTCAGCGCGGGAAACAGATTGAAGCCTTGGAAGACGAAGCCGGTGTGTTCGAGACGGAACTTCTCCAGGTCCGCGCGCGTTTTCTTCCACAGATCCTCGCCGAGCGCGGAGACGTGGCCGCTATCCGGCTTGAGCAGACCGGAAAGGATCGCCAGCAGCGTGCTCTTGCCCGAGCCCGACGGGCCGAGCACGAGGGTCAGCTCGCGTTCGTTGAGGTCGATCGACATGCCCTGCAGCACGTGCGTCTCCACGCGTCCGCTGGTGTAGCTCTTGGTGATGTTCGCGGCGACGAGGGCGGTCATGGGTCAGCGCAGCAGATTCGCGGGCTCGAGATGATTGATCGCGCCGACGGCGAGGAAGCCGGAGATCAGCGCGATCGCCATGACGAGCGTGCTGCACGCGATCGCGGCGAGATAATTGAACGAAATCGGCACGTCCTGGCCGTGGGCGAGCAGGGCGAGGGAGACGCTGACGAGACTGCCGACGATGACGCCGATCGTGCCGACCCAGAAGGCCTGTTCGAGAATCACGCGGCGCAGCGCGCCGATGCCGGCGCCGAGCGCGTTGAGCATCGCGTATTCGCGCACCGAGCTCGCCACCGCGGCGAACAGGGTCTGGCTGGTGATGACCACGCCGACGAGGAAGACGACGAAGGAAAGGAAGATGAAGCCGAGGCCCGCGCCGGTTTCGAACATCCAGTAGGTCGCCGCGTTGTAGGCGAATTCGTCGTGCGTCCACACGGCGAAGCGGTGCGCAGTGGCGACCGGAGCGAGGCGGTTGCGCACGACGTCGGGATCCGAACCGGGCGCGAGGCGGGCGATGTAGTAGGCGACCTTGTCGCGCTCGGCGGGATCGGCGACGAGGGTGCGCGCGGTCGCGATCGAGGTGACGATGTTGACGCCGCCGAGTGTGCGCAGGCCGTTCGCCGCGGCGACGATCTTGACCCGATGGCCGTTGAGGTAAGCCGTGCCGCCGATGCCGAGGCCGAGCTTGGACAGATCGGCCGCGTCGACGATCACGGCGCCGGGTTCGAGCAGGAGCCCGCGATCGGCGACGTTGAGCACGTGCGAGAACATCAGGCCGCTGGGCGCCGGCTCGATGCCGGAAATGAAGACCGAGACGCTGCCGCGTTCCGCCGGGCCGCGCCAGTCGCCGTCGAGCCACTGGAACGGCTCGACCTGGACGACGGCCGGGTCCATGCGCAGCCACATTTCCGTGTCGCGCGGAATCGGGCGGCCGAGTTCGACGGTCTGCGTACCGGGATAGCCGGCCCAGATGTCGCCGCCCGAACGGCTCACGTAGACGCCGGCGCTGGAGAAGATGCCGAACATCAGCGCGGTCATCATCAGCAGCAGCAGCCCCGAGAACGCCACCGCGAGCGCGGCCGGCAGGAACTTGCGCCATTCGTAGATGAGGGTTTTGCGCGCGAGGGCGACCATTACGGAAGGCCTTCGTGCTTGCTGTCCTTGGCAAGCGGCGGGATCGTGCCGCCGAAGGCTTTGTACAGGGCGATGTAGGCAAGCGAGCGGTCGCGCACGGCAAGGCTCAAGGCGAGCCGCGACTGCGCCGCGGCCAGGTTTGCGTTCGCGGTTTCGAGGCCGTCGCCGAGGCCGATGCGTTGCATCGTCTGCGCGGACTTCTCGCTGCGCTCGTTCAAATCCAGCGTCTTGTGCACGTTTTCCACGAGCGCGCTTTTCGCGTCGAACTGGGCGAGCGTGGTCTGCGCTTCGGCCACGCCCTCGATGACGGCTTCGCGGTAGGCGAGCACCGAAGCCTGCAGCGCGCGTTCGCGCGCGTTGACGACCTGGCGCCGCGCGGCCCAGTCGACGATCGGAATCGCGATCGGCGGGCCGGCGATGAAAACGAACTCGTCGTTTATGCGCGTGGAGCCGGTCAGCGCGGTCGAGGAAATGAAGGTGCTGTAGAGGCCGAGCTTGGGCCACAGATCGGCGCGTGCGATGCCGAGTTCGCCGGCCGCGCGCACGATGTTCTGTTCGGCGCGGCGGATGTCGGCGCGGGTTCGCACCAGGTCGGCCGGCGTCTGCCGGAAATCGATTGGCGGCAGCTGCGGCTGCTTCGCCGCGGCGCGCAGGGCGGGATCGATCGCCGTCGTGCCGAGGAGGACCGCCAGCGCCTGTCCGGTCTGCAACACCGTCAGCGCGGGTTCGGCCGCTTCGTTCTGCGCCTGCTGCAGTTCGGCCTGCGCGCGATCGAGTTCGATCTGGGTGCCGAGCCGCGTGGCCAGGCGGGTCTGCGCCAATTCGACCTGCTTGCGCCGCACGGCGACCGTGTCGTCGAGCACCTGCGCACGCGCCTGTGCCGCGCGCAGCTCGATGTAGTTCCGCACGACTTCGGCGACGACGGAGACGCGTGCCGCGGCCTCGTCGATGATCGCGAGATTCTCGTCGGCCAGGTTGACGCGCTTGTTGCCGGTCTCGCGGCCGAACAGGCCGAATTCCCAGGTCGAGTCCAAGCCCACTTCGAGATAGCCGGTACTCGCGTTCGGCGCCGTTTCCACGAAGGTGCGGAAGTTGAGGTTCGGCCAGAACGCGCTGCGTTTCGCATGGCGCGCCGCCCGCGCCGCCTGCAGGCGTTCGCTGGCGATCTGGATGTTGAGGTTGTCTGTCAACGCGCGCTCGACCAGTGCGTTGAGAGCGGGGTCGTCGAAGGCCCGCCACCAACTGTCGAGGTCGGGCGCCAGTCCGCCGGCCGCGGCGTTGCGCTCGTGCCAGTCGGCGGGCGTCTGCTTCGGCAGATCGGGAATGGTCGTGTGCCAGCTGCACGCCGCGAGGGCGCACGTGCAGGCGAGCGCGCACGCGCGCAGCCATGCCCGCGCGAACATTCGCGGCGATGAAATGCTGGACATCAGCATGAGTAGACGGCGACGGCCGCTCGGATTGCCCCGGAAAGCATGGCCTATTGTCGCTTGGATCGCAGGGGATTTGCGAGATGGCTGATCACACAATCGGTCATATCGTTTAGCTGCCCGTCGGTGTCGGCAATCCGGGTAGAATTCGCGCTGACCCTTGCATGGAGCTGTCGTGACCCGTCCTGCCATCGCCTTCGTCGCCAGCCGTACCGAAGAGGCTCAGGCCGCACTCGCGCAGATCCGCGAGCAGTACACGGAAGCGCCGCTCGACCAGGCCGACGTGATCGTCGCCCTCGGCGGCGACGGTTTCATGCTGCGCACGCTGCATCGGCACATGGCGCTGAAGAAACCGGTATATGGCATGAAGCTCGGCACGGTCGGCTTCCTGATGAACCAGTTCCGCGTCGAGGGTTTGCTCGAACGGCTCTCTCGCGCGCTGCCGACGGCGCTCAAGCCGCTCGTGATGGAGGCCGTCGGGGAATCGGGCAGCACGGTGGTCTCGCTTGCCTTCAACGAAGTCTCGCTGCTGCGCCAGACCAAGCAGGCCGCGCACGTCCGCGTTTCGCTCAACGGGGTGGTCAAGATCGACGAATTGATGTGCGACGGAATCCTCGTTTCGACCACCGCGGGCTCGACCGCGTACAACCTGTCCGCACACGGGCCGATCCTGCCGCTCGGCGCCGATGTGCTCGCGCTGACGCCGATCAGTCCGTTCCGGCCGCGCCGCTGGCGCGGCGCGATCCTGCGCGCGGGCACCGAGGTGAAGTTCGAAGTGCTCGATCCGTACAAGCGCCCGGTCAGCGCGACCGCCGATTCGAACGAAGTGCGCGACGTGGTCGAGGTGATCGTGCGCGAATCGCGCGACCAGACCGTCGTGCTCCTGTTCGATCCCGAGCACAATCTCGAGGACCGCATACTCAACGAGCAGTTCGCGTACTGAGCCATCGCGCCCGGCGCGTCAGCCGCACGAGGCGAGGACGGCGCCGATTTCCGCGTCGATCGCCTCCATCAACGCATAGCGGCGCCGATATTGCGCGCGCTTGTGGCTCGGAATTTCGGCGAGATCCTTGCGCTGGGGCGAGAGGCCGAGGTCGAACACGCCGTCGCCGGCGGCGCTCGCGCCGTGGTCGAGCCAGATCGCGTCGTAGCTCAGGCGGATGCGGCCCTTGGAGCGCTTGTAGCGCAGCGCATGATGGGCGTCCGCCACCGCGAACAGGCGGGCGGCGCCGACGCCGCGCGCCACCGCGCGCGCCGCGTGCACGAGCAGCGAGAACGGGCGCAGTCCGTGCATGGCCTTGGTCGCGCGGCGGAACGCGCCCTGGCCGTCATCGTCCTGCAGCCCCTGAATGCCGCCGATCGTCAAAGCAAGCCCGTCGTGCGGCGCGCAGGGCGAAAATTCGCGGACGTCGCCGAGAATGAAGGTTGCCGCGCCGATCAGCGTGGATTCCGCGAAGAGGCCGATCGAGACTTCGCCTTCCTGCCAACAGTGGGGCAGGTGGAGCAGGCGCAATTCGTAGTGCGCATCGCCGCTTTCCACGGAGGCGATGCGCAAACCCGAGCCGACGTAGATCGCCGCGGTCAGGATGCGCGGCACGCGGTGCAGAAACGCATCGAAATGTCCGCTCGCGAAGGCGAGACGCCGCGCCGCGCCGATTCCGCTGAGGACGTATTCGTGCTGAATCTTGGCGTACAGCAGCGGCTGGCGTGCCATCATCGGCCCCAGCCCCGGCGCTTCGAGCAACTGCAGCCAGGCATCGTGCAGCCGATAATGACGCAGGGCGCGAACCAGGAAACGCGCGCGCTTGAGCAGGCGCTTGTGCCTGTTCGGATAGGCGCGGCGGGCGTATTCGAACAGGGAAGCCCGGCTTCGCGGACGCGGCATCAATGCCGCAAGCAGTGCTTGCCAAGCCGGGACGGGCAGCAGGGCTTGGGACTGGGACTTGGTGGTCATGAAAAAGATTCTTGGAAACTTGTCGATCGCCGCCGGGCGGCTTCAGCCTTTCCGGCTGCAAGATATGTGGCTGACGAGCATGTATAGATTACGTTAAGTTACAAATAAATACACTTGTGCAGACGAAAAGGCGCACTTCGCCGTATCCGGCGTCGACGCCTGTAACCCCTACAACGGCGCAGCGGGCAAAAAAGGAATCGCCGGGCTTGGGTTAAGATCGAAACCATGTCCGACCAAGATGCTTCCGACCGCCTGATTGTCGCCATCACCTCGCGCGCGTTGTTCGACATGGCCGAGAGCCACGCCTTGTTCGAGCGGGCCGGACTGGACGCGTTCCACACGTACCAGCGCGAGCGCGAGAACGATCCGCTGCTGCCGGGCATCGCGTTTCCCCTCGTGCAAAAGCTGCTCCGGCTCAACGCGCCGCGGCCGGCGGAGCCGCGCGTGGAAGTGGTGCTGCTTTCGCGCAACTCGGCCGACACCGGCCTGCGCGTCTTCAATTCGATCGAGCACTACGGTCTGGACGTCGCGCGCGCCGCATTCACTTCGGGCTCGCCGGTCGCGCCGTACGTGCGCTCGTTCGGCGCGCAGTTGTTTCTCTCGGCCAATCCGGAGAGCGTCAAGCGTTCGCTCGATGCCGGCATCGCCGCGGCGACCATCCTGCCTTCCAAGGCGCCGGCGGCCTCGTCGGACCAGCTGCGCATCGCGTTCGACGGCGATGCGGTGATCTTCGGCGACGAATCCGAGCGCGTATCGCAGGAGCAGGGCGTCGAAGCCTTCCATCGCCACGAGGTCGAGCGCGTCGACCAGCCGCTCTCGGGCGGACCGTTCCGCGGCTTTCTCGCCGCGCTGCACCGCCTGCAGGAAGCGTTCCCCGAAGAGAATTCGCCGATCCGCACGGCCCTCGTCACCGCGCGCTCGGCGCCCGCGCACAAGCGCGTGATCCTGACCCTGCGCCATTGGGGCGTGCGCCTCGACGAAGCGCTGTTTCTCGGCGGGCGCGACAAGGGCCCGTTCCTGGAGACCTTCGGCGCCGACATTTTCTTCGACGACTCGACGCAGAACGTCGAGTCGGCGCGCCGCCACGTCGCCACCGGCCATGTGCCGCACGGCGTATCCAACGAGCGGCGTCGCGGCCGCGGCGGCGCCGAGTAGGCCTGGACGCTGCGGGCGCCGCGCAAGTCAATCGTCGTCGGCCGCGATCGGAATCGCGAGGCTGCGCTTGACCAGGCCGAGTGCGACATTCGTCGTGTAGCGCGCGATGTTGGGATTCTCGGCGACCATGCGCTGCATGATCGCTTCGTAGGTTTCCGTATCGGGCGCGGCGACGATGACGACGAAGTCGGCTTCGCCGGTGACGTAGAACGCCTCCTGCACATGCTCGTGCGCGACGAGCCACTGACGCAGCTGCGCCAGGAGTTCGGGCCGCTCGCGTTCGACGGTGAGGGCGGCGATGAAGAAACCGGGCCGCCCGACCTGCTTGGGATCGACGACGGCCGCGTAGCGCGCGATCACGCCTTCTTCGCGCAGCCGCCGCAGGCGGCGTTGGATCGCCGACGGCGAAAGCGCCACGTGCGCCGCGAGTTGTTCGGCGGTGCGTTCGGCGTTCTCCTGCACGAGAACCAACAATTGACGGTCGAAACGGTCGAGTTTCATCTTCACGGCTCGTGCGCGGCGGTCGCTGCGGAAAAACCGCGCAACCGGGTGGCAAACTGCGGCCGGGAAGCGCGATGTCCGCCTAACATTCCCGCCGCTCGAATTTCAGCGCCGCCATTGGAGACGAGATGAAGCTGCTTTACCAGACCCATTCGCCCTACGCCCGCAAGGCGCTCGTGTTCGCTCATGAGGTCGGACTGGCGGACGCCGTCGAGGTCGTCCATCACGAGACGAGCCCGACCCTGCGCAACGACGAGGTCTTCGCCGAGAACCCGCTCGGCAAGGTGCCCGTGCTGTTGCGACCCGGCCTGCCGCCAGTCTTCGACTCGGACGTGATCTGCGCCTACCTCGACGGCCTGCACGAAGGGCGCAAACTGATTCCGCAGCGCGGCGAAGAGCGCTGGCACGCGCTGCGCATGCAGGCCGTGGCGCAAGGGCTGGCCGACGCGGGCATTGCCTTGCGCTGGGAAACGGTGCGCCGTCCGGAACCGCTGCGCTACGCGCCGCTGCGCGACGGCTACGCGGAAAAACTCGTCTCGAGCTACGACTGGCTCGAACGCGAAATCGACGGCGGCGCGCCGCTCCACGTCGGCCACGTCGCCGTCGCCACGGCGCTGAGCTGGCTCGAGTTCCGCGATCTGCCGGACTTCCGCCGCGGACGGCCGAACCTCGCCGCCTGGTTCGACGAGTTCGAGGCGCGCCCGTCGATGCGTGCGACGCCGCTGTCGGGGGAAACGCGGGATCGCGCGCCATGACGGCGCGCCCGATGGCCGCATCGTCACGACGGAAGCATCGGTCGATTGAAAGCGGCCGATGTACGAACAGCCGAATCCGCGCTCTTGGATCAGGCAACTTTCGACGATCGAAGATTCCGCTTCCGGCTCAGGCTGCGCAGACCCGATTGCGCGCGGACGTCTTCGCCTGAGACAGCGCGCGATCGGCGGCTTCGATCGGATCGTCCGCGGTGCTGCCGTGTCGATATTGCGCGATCCCGCAGCTCAGGTGCGCGTTGAATTCGTTCGTCATGCGAACTGGCGTACGTTGGAAAACGACTCGCATACCTCGCGGAGCAGCGCGATCGCATCGGTCGAGCGCGGGCGCTGGCAGAGCAGATCGGTGAGCATGCGCGGAACGCGATCGCCGGCTTGATGGCCGTGCGTGTCGTTGGTCGCCTTACTGGACGGCGGCGAACCGTGCGGGTTTTCACGGCTTCCGTCAGCAGGCGGGAGGGTGGCCGCGGCGTCCGATCGCCGGCGGATCGGAACAGGCGGCATCGACACGGCGGCCCGAGCATGCGGGCGGCCGCCGGCGTTGTCGGCGTCGCCGGAGCGATAGCGTGCGCGCCGCGTGCCCGCCTCGTTCGCGCACGGGCGGCCGCAACGGATAAACCCCAATCGCTGCAATCGCATCTTAGTTTCGGGACCCTTTCGGATGCCGGCCATGCGGATTTGCGGATCGACTGTTCGGCTGTTCGCGTTTTGCGCCCTTGCCTTCGCCCATGTATCGGCGCAGGCGCAGTTTCTTCCGGCCAAGCCGGATTCGGTGGCGTCGGCCGTCCTTGGGCAGAAACGCGCGATCGAGGTTTTCCTGCCGCAGGAGTCGGCCAAGGATCCGGCGCAACGCTACGAAACGATTTATGTCCTCGACGGCGACTGGAACGCGCAGCTCGTCGTCAACACCGTCGCCTTCCTGCGTCAGGTCGGACGCATGCCGACGGTGATCGTGGTCAGCGTGCCGAACTTCTTCGACGAACGCGGCGCCAACAGCCGCGACGTCAATTTCCTGCCGATCCTCGTCGACGGCAAGCCGAAGCCGGCCAGCGCTCCGGATTTTCTCGCGTTCCTGAAAACCGAACTGGTTCCATACGTCGACCGGCACTATCCGGCGAACGGGACGAATCTGCTCCACGGTCATTCTTACGGCGGCATCTTCGCCTTCTATGCGCTCGTTCGCGAGCCGGCCTTGTTCGACGGATATCTGATCGTCGACCCCGCCCTGCATTGGAACCATCATGCGCTCGACGGGACCATCGAGGACGGACTGCCCGGCTTGCCGACCAAGGGCAAGACCGTTTACATCGCCGCGCGCAGCGGCCGTGCCTACGAGGGCATGGGCATTTCGACGATCGAGCCGGTGTTCAAGAACAAAGCGCCCGCCGGTCTGCATTGGAGCCTCAAGGCGTATGCCGACGAAACACACGATTCGGTCAAGCTGAAGGGCACGTACGACGCGCTCAAATATGCCTATCAGGGATACGCGGCCGACCAGGTCGAACTCGTGCCGACCGCGGGCATCGTGCTCAAGGGCAAACCCGTGTACCTCTTCGCCGACGGCGATCGCCACGACCTGCGCTACACCCTCGACGGCTCCGTGCCGGACGAGTCCTCGCCGGTGCTCGAAGGACCGATCGCGGTTTCCGACCCGCAGAAGACGAAGGTCAAACTGGTATCGAACCGCGGCGTCTTCGATCGCGACGTGCCGCATGGTCTGAAATTCGGCAAGGCCTTGGCGCCGACGACGGCGGTGCGCCGGGAGAAGAGCGACGCGTGGAGCTACCTCTACTATCCCGCCGAAGCCTGGCCGAACCTCCGCCGCGCCAAACCGTTCGCGGCCGGCGAGGCCGAGCAGGCGCTGGATTTCTCCGCAGCGGGGCGCGACAGCTTCGCCGGTTCCGTCGAACGCAGCTTCGAGGTTTCCGCCGAAGGCTACTATGTTTTCGCTGTCGTCTCGCCCGAAAAAGTGCGGCTGAGCGTGTCGGGCGTGCAGGTGATCGACAACGACGGCGCGCACGGCCATCGGCAGCAGGCGTTCGTGGCGCCGCTGCGCGCGGGCACGTACTCGCTGCGCGCCGAATTCCTGCATGCCGTCAAAACCACGGACGTCCACCTGTTCGTATTCCGGTGCAAGGACGGCGACGCGGAATGGTGGAAGAACGAGTTGTTCCACTTGAACGGCGAAGCGAAGCGCTGAGCTTCGCCGCCGCCGGCATTCGTCCTCGCGCGCGGGCGAGCCGGTTCGCGTCACCAGACATGCGGGATCAGCCGATAGCGCACTTGTTCGCGGTATGCGAGGTAGCCGTCGAGACTCTTCGCGAGCATGCGTTCCTCATCGAAGATCCTCCACAGCAATAGCGGCACGATGGGGACGAACGCCAGAAGTCCCCAGTAGGAACCCAGCGCGAGCGGTATGCCGAACAGGTAGAGCAGGGCGCCGACGTACATGGGGTGGCGCACGATCGCGTAGGGTCCGGTGGAAATCACTTTCTGGTCTTCGGCGATTTCGATCGTGGCCGAAGTGAACGAGTTCTCGCGGTAGACGACGAAGATGATCCAGAAGCCGACGACGACGAGCGCGTCGCCGAGCGCGACGACGGCGGCGGGCACCGCCGACCAACCGAATCGAATGTCGAGCGCCGGCACGACGAACAGGGCGGCGAACGCGATCGTCATGACGAGCATGATGAGTCTCTGCGCGGGGCGCTTTTCCGCCGTCGGGCCGCCATGCATGCGGCGCTCGAGCAAGGCGGGGTCGTGTTTCATCAGATAAACCGTCGTGAGGATCGACGCGATCGCGAGCACCGTCAGGCATGCCCACGCCTGCCAGTAATGCATCGTCCCGGCGATGGCGAACAGGAGCAGGCCGATCACGGCGATGAAGATCACCAGGCTCAGCCAGGCTTTGGCATTCGTTTTCATGGTTGCCGCTCCGCATAGCTTGTTCGATTGGAACCGTGCCGCGCAAAACCGTTTCGCGTCGAGCACGACGGGCCGAAATCCTGCGCAGCCGAGGCATCGGGGAAATCGATTTCCATGCTCTTCGACTTCGCATTTTCCGCATTACGCTTGCAACCTCTGCGGACTCGATCCGCGAGCGCGCGGAATCAGGAATCAGGAAACGGGCACGGCACATTATCCGGCCGAATCCGAGCGAAGACTGTGACGGCGAACGGGACGGTCCGACGACGTCGAATGCGAAGCCGCATCGGTTCGACCGGCGCGAACCCGCGAAGCGCGGAGCAGGACTCACATCGCCTTGCCGGCCGCCATGATCGCCGCCGAGCCGCCGCGCGTTCACCGTCGCGACGAGATCCGCATCGGTCCAAGCGGCCTGGCGGTCGGTTCAATAGCTCGCATACAGCCGCGATCGTGACGGCAGCGCGACGCCTGGTCCCGAGAAAATAATTGTGTTCGATTCTCGGAGCCGCCCGGCAGTTTTTGAGAAGCGAAGTCGAAGCCGCTGTTTCTTTCCTGAAATCAGAAAATACGACGTGGATAAGACCGGGGGCGAATCCTTATGTTTTCCCTTTGCGGGCATCGATATTTCCCGCCGTGGTTTTCTGAACCAATTAGCAGAATCGGCGGTGCGGTTGCGGCATATTTGCCGCTCGATGATCCACGCACAACTGCCATCAGGGGCGGCGGCAATTCGGGCCTAAGGGATGCGGCTGTCGAGAACCAAGGAAAGCATCTTGCCGGCCGTGCAGTGAGACGACACTCGCTCGGAAAGCTCCCTTGGCTCAGGGCTGGACCACTTTTGACGGTGGTGCGGCGGCCCGCTCGGAGGTCGGGTATGGACGGCTGGACCGGATTGCGTAGGCAGGAACGACGCTTCCTTTGCTCGACCGCGATGCGCGGCGGCATGCGCACATCGCGGGACGTTGGGAGCTCCGCGTCGTTTTCGGGCGCTCTGCATCGAAGGCATCCGTGCCGAACCCCGTTTCCCGCGTTCGGTTTTCTTCGCCGGAAATCGAATGGCCGACCGTCGACGGATTGGTTTCTTGCTCGGATGACGGCGCCGGATTTCTCGTCTCCGCAGGCGATCGGCCGTGCGCAAAGCGGCATCGAATCTTGCCCGCAGCGGACGCCATGCTTGATGCGGCGCGCGTTGCGAATAGCGCGTCGCAAACGCCGATACGGAACCGCGCCATTGGTATCCAAACTCCCGAAACGACTCAAGGAAAGCCACCATGCCGAAGGCAATCGCACTCACCAACAACGACGTCGCCCAGATCGTATGGCAGTGGGAAAACAAGATTCCCGGCTGTCTGGGCTTCGCCATCTTCCGTCAAGAGGACGGAACCGCCGCTTGGGATCCGCTGCCGGCATGGGTCGGCTTCCAGGGGCAGGAGAATCCCGACTGGAAATCGCAGCCGACCACGATATGGCCGATCCAGAAGTTTTCGTGGAAAGACGTGACCGCGGTTCGCGGCAAGACCTATCGCTACAAGATCGTTCCGACGACCGGTCAGCCAACCCCGGATACGCCTCTCGACCTGATCGACGCGCAGGCGGTCACCACCAATGCGGCGACGCTGACTCCGGTCAGGGGCAGTTTCAGGAGCTATTTCAATCGAGGGATCCTGTCGACGCAATTCGTCGCGCGGCAGATTCCGGCGGGTCCTTCCGGAGCTCCCAACTACAAGATACTCACCAATCGCATCGATCAGCCCGGCGATCCTCTCCGCATCGCACTCGCAGGCCAGATCCTCGAGGGTCTCGAGCTGTTGTTGAAACGCGCCGCCGACGAAGGCGGCCGCTGTTATGCCGCGCTGTACGAGTTGACGGATCCGGAACTCGTCTCCCTGCTGCTCGCTTCGAAGAATCTGTCGATCATCCTGACGAATACGGGGACGGACGACAGCGAAAACCAGCCGGCTCGTCAGGCGCTCCATGATCAGGCAGGCATTGCCGTCATCGACCGGTTCGTCCCCGGCGGCCACATCGGCCACAACAAGTTCTGCGTTTACGTGGACGGGAAGAACAAGGCCACCGCCGTGCTGCTCGGCAGCACGAACTGGACGGACACGGGCGTTTGCGCCCAATCGAACAATGCCCTCGTCGCCGAGAACGAAGAGATCGCCACGGCTTATCTGGATTACTGGAATCGGCTGAAGGACGACACGAGCGCCGACGGTCACGGTCCGCAGGGGCCGGCCCTGCGCAAGTCCAACCAGTCGCCCGGCGCGAAGGACGTGTCCATCGACGACGGTCAAGCGACGGTCTGGTTCTCGCCGAACACGCCGAAGGCCCGCTCGACGGCGAAGAACGGCACGGAGTCGACGCCGCCCGATCTCGACGAGGTCTTTGCGCTGATGGACGGCGCGAAGGAGGCGATCCTCTTTCTCGAGTTCCAGCCGGGTTCGCCGAGCGTCATGGACCATGCCGCGCAATTGCAGAACGACAAGCCGAATCTTCTCGTGCGCGGTGCGGCCACGGATCCCGCCGCGGTCGGCAACTTCAATACCACGCTGCTGCATCGTCACAACGAACCCGTCGTCGAGGTGGCGGCGGCCAGCGCGATTTCGGATCAGTTCGGCTTCTGGCAGCAGGAGCTGTTGAAGTCCAGCCCCACCGCGCACGCGATCATTCACGACAAGATCGTGGTCATCGATCCCATGACGCCGGACTGCGTCGTCGTCACGGGCAGCCACAATCAGGGTTTCCGCGCCTCGTACAACAACGACGAGAACTTGCTCATCGTGCGCAAGCACGCCGAGCTTGCGCAGGCGTATGCGGTGCACGTCATGGACATCTACGACCATTACCGTTTCCGCTACCAGATTCAGCAAAAGGGAACTTCGGCATTCACCGCGCTGATCCCCAACGACGGGTGGCAGGACAAATATTTCTCTGCCGACAGCGCCGCTGGAAGCGACAACGCCGTATGGTTTTGAACGGGAGATCGGTCATGCCTGTCTTGAACAACGAAGGTTTGCGATGGCTGTTCGCGGCGCTCATCGCCCCCCTGACCGCCTGGGCTTGGGGGCTTCACAAGGAAAAGATCGCCGACGAAGACGCGAGCAAGAAATACAAGGTGGCCACCTCGCAGACGAATACGCAGCTCGTCGTTACGATCTTCCCTTACCTTGCGGACAACGATCCCGCCGGCGTGAAGCGGGATCTGGCGCTCGCGCTTCTGCAACAAATGGAGCGGGACGGCACGCTCGCCCCGGAACTCAAGGCGAGCATGCAGGCCGTTCTGAGCAGCCTCACCGCCAAGTTCGAGCAAAATACGGCAACGCCCGCCGAGGCGCGAACGCTGCGCGAATACGCAAGGCGTCAGGATATGCCGACGCTGAATGCGGCCGCGCGCGGCGAAAACGGAGCGGCGGCGCCCGCCCCGGTTGCGAAACCGGCTTCGCTGCCGCCGCGCGTTTACATCCAAATCTTCGGTCCGCGCGACAAGGACTTGGCTCTGAAAGCGCAGCAGACGCTCGAAGCCTCGGGGGCCTTGGTCCCGCATGTGGAAGACGTCGAACAAAGCGCCGCCGGCGGCAAGCACCTGCCCGCCGGATACAAGAAGCTCACCCTGATCTACTTCAACGAAGAAGATCGCACGCGCGCGCAAAGCATCGCGGACGAACTGAAGGCGTCGGGCGTCGGCGATGTGTATGTGCCGCCCGCGGCGAACAGATCCTTCACGGTACCGTTGGGACAATTGGAACTGTGGTTCCCGAAGTCGGAGTAGCGAAGCCGGACGCGGCGAGCGCCGGGCGGGCCGCGGGACCCGGCGTCGGATCGGGAGCAAGGTCGGAAGGAGATTGGGAATGCGTCGACACATCATCGGGACGGCCAAGGGGCTGGCCATCGCCATCGTTGCGGCGATCGTGATCGTCGGGATACGGGCCGGCACCGCCGATGTACGGTTCGTCATCTTGATTGCCGTTCTGGTCGCACTGCTCGCCAGCGGCTCCCTGTACGACAAGGAATGGCCGACGAAGAAGGTCCCGGAGGATGCCGGCTACGACCTCGAGATCGTCCAGGTCGACGATTTCGGCAGCTTCTGGGACGCCAGGCACGCCGAGCATGTGGCGAACCGAATCGACGCCTTGTCACGAACCCAGAACGTCTTCGTCGTCCTTTTCATCCATGGCTGGCACAACAATGCTTCGCCGCGGAACGGGAATCTTCTCGACTTCGAGGAGGCGCTCAAGGGAATTGCGGCGCAAATGGACAAAGAACAGTTCGCCGATCTGCGCGAGCGCCTGACCGGACAACGCGGCTCCAAGCTGGTCGGCGTATACGTGGGGTGGCGGGGGCAATCGCTGCCCATGCCGTTCGACTACGCGACGATGTGGTGGAGAAAGGACGCGGCGGAGCGGGTCGGCAATGGCGACGTGGGGGAATTTCTCGAGCGCCTGCAGCGCAGCTATCTGCGCGCCAACTCGACCGTTGTCCGGGAAAACAATCCGGTCGTAAAGCCTTTCATGGGTCTGGTCACGATCGGCCACAGCTTCGGCGGTCAAGTCCTGATGAAGGCCATCTCGTGGCGCATCGAAAGCGAACTCGTCATGCGCACGCGCGGCGCCATGGCGGATACCGCCAATCCCCCGTCGACGGCGGGCAAGTCGCGCATCACGCAACTGGAGCCGATCGACAGCTACGGCGACGTCAACATCCTGCTCAATCCGGCGCTGGAAGCGTACCAATATGCGCGGATCGATTCGCTGTTCCGGCGAATCAAATACCTGCCGACGCAAACGCCGCAGTTGCTCGTCCTGTCGGCGGACAACGATTGGGCGCGGCAATCGTTCTTCCCGATCGCCCGCGTGCTGACTATGCCGTTTCGGCCTACGTTTCGAAACGCGTACCAGGGCAGCCTGTGGGGCAAGGCGCTCGGCGAGCTTGCCGGTCAGCAAACCCACGACTTGAATCCGGCTCCGGACGCGCCCGATTCGCTGACGCCGGAGTCCGTCGGTCGAGACCCGGGCAGCCTCAAGGACTACGACTTCACGACGGAAACCGTGTTCGCCCAGGTCAAGCTGAGCCCGAGGCCGAACGGTTGGACACCGAACAGTCCGGTGGCCGTGGTCTATACGCACAAAAACGTAATCAAAGAGCACAACGGCATATTCAATACCGGTTTGCGTGATTTCCTGATCGGCTATGTCGCCTTCCTGGAAGCGAAGCGCATGCTCCTGAGGCAGGAAAAGCTGGAGTCGGCTGCGTCCGCGGCAAAGTCCGCTTGAGCCTGCTGTCGCGCAGGGTGGATGACGCGAAGAAATTCCGTTTCTTCGAGCGAGTCGCCTGGCGCCGCAACCCTTTTCCCGGTTGTTGTATCCAACACGTTCATCTTCTCTTGCGCCGCGAGGTTGTCTATGGCCCGGCTCCGCGTCATCGGATATCTGCTGCCGTTTCTGCTCGTTGCCGCCTGTGCTTCGCCGCCGGTCGATACCAAGGCCGGGCAAGCCGCCGCGGCTTCGAGCGCGAAAGCGCTGCGCGCACAGTTGGATCGGCAAGCGCCGCAGTGGCTCAAGCAGTACGACGTGCCGAGCGTCGCCGTCGCGTACGTAGAAAACGGCAGGCTTGCCTGGACGGCCGTCTACGGCGAGCAGAGCCCGGGCGTGCCGGCCACTGAGAGGACGTTGTACAACCTCGCTTCGCTGACCAAGCCCATCTCGGCCGAGCTCGTCCTGCGCTTGGCGTCGAAGGGGGCGTTGTCCCTCGACGAGCCGATGTTTCCTTACTGGGTCGATCCCGACGTCAAGGACCATCTTTGGGCCAGGCAACTGACCCCGCGCCTGTGCCTCAGTCACCAAACCGGTTTCAAGAACTGGCGCTGGCAGACCAAGGGCGTGCTGACGTTCGAGTGGGAGCCCGGCACGCGCACCGGTTATTCGGGCGAGGGTTACGATTACGTCGGTCGCTTCGCGGAGAAGCGGACCGGCAGACCGTTCGAGGAGCTTGCCCAGCAGTACGTGTTCGACCCGATCGGCATGAAGGACACCGCCTACACGAAGCGCGATTGGTTTGCCGGGCGTCTCGCCGAGCCGCACGGACCGAAAGGCGAAACCGAACCCAAGAACAGAAACACGTGGACCGGCGCCGACCTCGTGCGCACGACGATCGGCGACTACGCGAATTTCCTCCTCAGCGTGATGCGGCGCGAAGGGCTGACCCGTGCGATCGCCGACCAGCAAATGGTGCGGACGCGGAATATCGCCACCGCGGACGAAGCGGCGAAACTCTGCGCCAAGGCCAATCTCGCGATCGATGCCTGCCATGTCAGCGCAGGCATGGGGCTGGGCTGGGAAATCCTCGAACTCAACGGCACGACCCTCATCGACCACGGCGGTTCGGACTGGGGCGTGCGCACGCAGGTGTTCTTCGACCCGAAGAAGCAGGTCGGCGCGGTCATCCTGACCAATGGCGGCAACGGCTCCGAGGTGATCGGCAAGGTCGTCGGGCTGCTGTATCCGGACCCGCTTTTCGTTGCGACGCTTTGAGATCCGCACGCCTGGGAATGGCGGGATGCGATGAGCGAATGCAAACCGCATCCCCGCCGGAGCTCGGCTCAGCTTCAGGGCGGCGAGGGGCGACCCTCTTTATAGGGTCGCGCAGTTAGGCTTCGATGGTTGGGGAGATCGGCCATCGCCTTGATGTCGCGGGTCATCGTTCGTCGCCTGGTTCTGCGCACCCGTTCTCGGGAAGAACCGACGCCGGGGGACGCCGCGCGCATCGACACGAGCCGCGGCGCGATTGCGTCAGCGGAAGGAAAGCGGATCCTTCGTGTCCGCGTCCAGGCGCGCAAGGTAAGCCGCGAGCGCGTCCGCCGCGGCATTGCACTCTTCCTGCGTCGGGCCGCTGCGCAGTTTGGCGATGAGCCTCTGCAGTTTGGAGACGTCCGCCCTCGTCGCGCCGGAGTCGGCCGCTTCGCGCAGGATGCCCGGTATTTGCGCAAAGCTCGCCGACGTGCGCAGGAGGCCGGCGTTCGCCGGCCCGGAGTGTGGGAAGGACAGTCCGTCGTCGCTCGAATCGTTGTCGCCCATGTGTCGCCCGGTTGTGGATTGGCCGGCCCATCATACGCCCGGGCCGGGCATCGGAAGCTGGGTGACGATGTCCATGGCCGCGCCGCCGGACACGCGCAGCAGGGCGCGTACCGATGCCCCTCAGGGAAGCGGCGGCATCGGCAGAATCCCGATCTTGGTTCCGGCCGAACCGTCGGGGGATCCCTTCATGGTCTCGAACACGACCCACTGACCGTCGCGCGAAACGGAGGGCGCACCGTCATACGACGTGCGGCCGGCGCCGATGCGAATCGGGGACGATGATCCGCCGACGCTCGGCGCAGCCCATAGCCCCGCCTGATCGAGCGCGTTCGCATCGCTGGAATACACGACGTAACGTCCGTCCGGCGTGAACGAGGCGTCCGTCTGATCTCCCGGCTGCGTCGTCACCCGATTCGATCCGCTGCCGTCCGGCGCGATCGTGTAGAGGTTCCACGGCGATCCGGAGCGAAGCGATTGGAATACGATCAGATCGCCGCGCGGAGACCAGTTGGGCTGGCGATCGTCGTCGCCGTCGAAGGTCAGCCGGGTCGGGCTCGTGCCGTCCGTTTTGATTTTCCAGATGGTTCCCGGCGTGGCGTCGGGATTCGCGGCGGAATGCGCCTCGAACGCGATCCACTGTCCATCGGGCGAAAAGGAGGGTTCCCAGGCGACTTTGTCGGTGAAATGGCTCACCTGGCGCACTGCGCCGCCCGCAGCGGGCACGACATAAATCTGATCGCCGCTGTCGGGATCGGCGGTGAAGACGATCCGGTTCGTCGCCGCATCCCAGCACGAGCCGGGCAGGTTCACGTTCTGCGCCGCGACCGTGGACAACGTGACCGGCGTTCCGCCGCCGACGTCGACCAGCAGGATGTCGGACAGGCCGGTGTTGTAGCCGTTGCGGAAGCGCGTGAAGACGATCTTGCTGCCGTCCGGAGAAAAGCACGGATTCTGCAGGCTGCCGGCGGCGGAGATCGGAACGATGCCGGCCTGCGCCGCTGCCGCCGTGTCGACGGTGAAGCTCGACGCGTCCTGCGCGAGACGAGCCGACGCGCTTGCGTCCATTGACAGCAGGGCGGCCAAACCCGCCGACATGGCTTTACTTTGTTTGATCATGTTGTCACCACCCGATGTAAGACTTGTTCGATGATCCGTCCGCTGCGTGCCCGGACGACTGCGCCTCGCGAGCGTGCCTCGGTATACACGTTGCGCCGGGCTTAAAGCGGACAGGATCTGCGCGTCCGCGATACCGCCGGGATCCGTTGCGCGACGGCGTTATCGCTACGGCGCTCGAAGCCGGAGATATCGGCCTGCGCCTATTCCGGGGACGATGCCTATGGCCGCAGTCGCGCCGCGGTGAGGCCTGCGCAGACGAGCAGGGTCCCGAGCAGAGCCAGCATCGTCCGGGACACCGCCGGTGCCGCGACGGGCGTGGACGATACGGCGCTGGTCACCACGAGCGTCGCCTGCGCGCTGGATTGCGCATAGCCGCTTCCTGCGAAGACCGCCGAGAGGACATGCGTACCCGGCGCCGGCGAGGAAAGACTCAGCGTCGCCGTGCCGTGCTGATCGACCATGCCGGAACCGATCTGCGCGCTGCCGTCGTAGAACGTCACCGTACCCGCGGGTGCGCAATCCGGAACGGCTTCGAGGCAAGGGGCGCCGAATGCGCGATTCCGCCGGACTGCGGCCGTGGAGGACGCGGAAACGCGCGGCCCGGTCGCCGCCGGTTGCGCGGCGACGCTCTGCGCCGCTGCGCTGGCGTCCACGCTGGCGGTCAAGGTGACGACTTGGCCGGCGACGGCGGGATTGGGCGAGATGTCGAGGGTCGTGCTTGTCGTCGGCACGTTGACGATCTGCACCAAGGTGTTGCTGGACGCGGCGGTGTTGTCGTCGCCTTTGAAGTTCGCCCGCAAGTCGTGATTGCCCACGCTCAGCGCGAACGGGGTACAGGCGGCGGTGCCCTTGTCGAGAAGAACATTGAGGCAATTCCCGATCACATTGCCTCCATCGAGGAAGGTCACCGTGCCGGTCGGCACGGGATTGCCGTCGGCCGGAGTCACCGTCGCAGTGAGAACGACGGGATTGCCGAAGGTACTGGGATTGCGGCTGCTGGCCAGGGTCATCGTCGGCGTCGAGCTCTGAGCGAAGGTCGCCTGCACCGCACAGTTCGCGGCGACATTGAGCACGATCCACGTGCCGTCGTCGTTCTCGGCCGGCACGCAGGTGTCGCCGTGCACCGCGGTCGTGTGCCAGCCCGGCTGCGGGGTGACGGTCAGAACGACGCTCTGGCCGGGATCGACGACCTGCGTTGCGGGAGCGACCGTGCCCAAGCCGCCGGCGATCGACGCGCTGACGGTGTAGGCGGTCAGATAAGTTTCGCGCACCGATTCGATCAGCGAGGTCGAATTGCCGTTGCTGGCCTCGCCGCGGCCGCGCAAGCGGAAATTCTTGTTGCGCGGCAAGGTCAATCCGCCGAGCGACCAGCCCCCCGCAATACGCGCGGCCTGACCCAGCGTGGTCCACTGGATGCCGTCGACCGATTGCTCGAACCAGACAAACGGAAATTCCGGCCCGCTGCCGCTGCGCAGCCATTGCACGCTGGCGCGATCGGCGCCGACGCCGAGCGATTGCGTCGAACCGTCGGCTACGCGCAGTCGCGCGATACGATTGCGAGCCTGCCCGTCGACGTGGACGAAGCTGCCGCCGGCAAGCACTTCGCCGTCCGGCTGCAGGGACAAGCCGAGTACGGCGTCGTCGAAGTCCGGATTGAAGCTCGTATCGAGGCTGCCGTCCGTGTTGAGGCGAGCCAGGCGTCCGCTCGCCATCCCATCGACTTGAGTGAAGTTGCCGCCGATCAGCACCTTGCCGTCCGGCTGCACGGCCAGGGTGGCGACCGTATCGTTGGCGTTCGAATCGAAGCCGGCGTCGAGGCTGCCGTCGGAGTTGAGCCGCGCGAGATGACTGCGTGCCTGCCCGCCGATTCGGGCGAATCTGCCGGCGACCAGTACTTTGCCGTCCGGCTGTACGACGACGTTGTCCACGCTGTCGTCTGCGTCCGGATTGAAGCTCGTGTCGAGGCTGCCGTCCGTGTTGAGCCGGCCGAGGTGATTGCGGGTTTGTCCGTCGATCTGGTCGAAATCGCCGCCGACGAGCGCTTTGCCGTCCGACTGGATGGCTATCACGTTCACCCAGTCGCTGGGTTTCGGATTGAAGCCGGTATCGAGGCTGCCGTCGGCATTGACGCGTGCGATGTGAGAGCGCTCCTGGCCGCCGACTCCGCCGATATGGGTGAAGGTGCCGCCGATCAGCACCTTGCCGTCCTGCTGCAGGGCGACGGTCTTCACGGTGTTGAACGCGTTGGGATTGAAGCTGGCATCGAGGCTGCCGTCGGCATTGAAACGCGCGATGTAATTGCGCGTCTTGCCGCCGGCCTGGGTGAAGGTGCCGCCGATCACGATCTTGCCGTCCGGCTGTACTGCCATGCTGTTCACGTTGTCGTTGACTTTGGCGGCGAAGCTCGCGTCGAGACTGCCGTCGGCGTCGAGCCTTGCGAGGCCGCTGCGCGCCTGTCCGCCTATGTGGGCGAACGTTCCGGCGACCAGCACCTTTCCGTCCGGCTGCATGGCCATGCCGATCACCTCGCCATCGGCATTGGGATCGAACCCGGTGTCCGCCGACTGTGCCAATGCAGAAACGGCGACGAACGGCAGGCTGGCCGCGAACAGGAGACTCGAACGATGTTTCATGTATTTCTCTCTGCTGAAGTTCAAAGATGCATGAAGCTCTCGGCGCCGACGAGGGACGGTTTCAGCCGCCCCAAACATCGTGCGCATAGCGAAGGAAGTTGCCGCCGAGAACTTTTTCGACCGTCGACCACGGGTGTCCGCGCCGCGCGAGCAGGTCGGCGATCTTTTCGAAACGATCGGCGCTGTTGAGGTCGGCGATGAACTGGTAGCGTTTCGGGTCTTCGCCCGGGGCCGCTATTCCTTTCTTGATGCGGTCAGCCACCCATGCGGAGTACGTCTTCGCATAGCTCTGCGTCACTCGCGTCGGGGAAACCGTCCCGTCGCTGCCGATGCCGACGGCGTCGACGCCGCATACGTCGAGAGCGTGTTCGAGATGCGCGATCGCGTCGTCGGCCGTCGCCGGATCGTCCTTGCGCAGGAAGAACGAAATGAGATAGATGCCGACGTATCCGCCGGCGCCGGCGACGCGCTTCAATTCTTCATCGGTCTTGTTGCGCGGGTTGGGATTGAGCGCCGCGCAGCCCGTGTGCGATAGGGCGATGGGGCTTTTGGACACCGCGCACGCATCGAGGGTCGTCGCTCTGCTCGCATGCGCAAGATCGACGATCACCTTCTTCGCGTTCAGGCGCTCGACCAGCGTGCGGCCGAACTTGCTCAGCCCGCCCGCTGCGGGCTCGAGGCACCCGTCGCCGACCAGGTTCCGCTTGTTGTAGGTGAGCTGGAAGATGCGCACGCCGAGATCGCAAAGCGTGTCGACGCGCTGCAGATCCTCCCCGATCGGCGCCGAGTCCTGCAGTCCGTAGATCAGGCCGAGCCGGCGGGTGCGTTTCGCTTCCCGGATGTCGCCGCTGTTGCGCACCTGCAGGAAGACCGTCGGATGCGCTGCCGTCTGGGCGTTCACATAGGCAAGCTCGCGGACGGTATCCTCGAAGCTGTGGGCGAACCCGCCGATACCGACGCTGTTCACCGTGATGTTGATGGCGGTCAGGCCGGAGCGCTTCACGTCGTCGAGCTGCTGTGCGGACACCGGCGCGAAGTCGTCGTCGTCGTCGCCGCCGACCGAGCTGAGCGTGTCGACGACGATGGCCTCGCGATAGCGGCGGCTCAGCGCCTGCCTATCGGAACCGCCGATGCTTCTTCCCAGGCTTGGAGCCGCGGCGGCCACGGAAAGCGCGCCGATCGCGCGCGTCATGAATGATCGTCTGGACCAGGGATGCATAGCGTGATGTCGGTTGAGGGAGGAGTCCGCTGCGGCGCCGCGTACCGTCATCGACGGACCGGCGCGGGCCGCGGGTCGGCGATATCTCTGCGGGTGCCCGCGGTGCCGAGCGCGCCGACAGACGATGGCATCGTGAAGAGGATCGGGACAGCGAGGCAGGGTGGCGGGCATGGTCTGAACGGCATGGCGGAGCGGAGTGGATG
>CBJLOV010000032.1:0-30453 GCA_966424745.1 uncultured bacterium | reverse complement strand
CGGAGGTTCTCGCCAATCTGCAGCGCGGTCTGCCGACGTCGTTGTTTACGCGGCTCGTTGCGGGCGAATGCATCGTCAGCAGTCTGCGCCTCGCCGAAGCCGCGCGCACGGCGGGATTCGCGCGCGTGCACGTCGCCGTTTCGGCCGCTGCGGAGGCGATGCTCGTTGCCGCGGAAGCCGCGCTTTCGCAGCATCGTTTGTAGTTCTGCGCGGTCACGACGCCCGTGCATGCGGCGCCCGGTTTGGATAGCATGCGGACATGAGCGAGAACGAAGCCACCGATTCCTACACGGCGTTGCCGCCGCCGGTCGACGCTCCGCATGCACCGCCGCCGCCGCGCCGCAGCGCCGGCGGTTTCGGCTGGCTGCTGCTGGTCCTGATCGCGGGTGCGGCGGGCTATGGCTACTGGCGCCTGCAGGGCATCGAGCAGGGCCACGAAACGACCGTGCAGAACGAGGCTTCCGCCGCACAGAAGCTGCGCGACGAGGTCGACGCCCTGCGGCACGGCGCCGATGCGTCCAAGCGCGAAGCGGAGACCTTGCGTGCGCGACTCGACGACGCGGCCAAGGTCAATGAATCGCTGCGCGGCCAGGTGCTCGGCCTGTCCGAGCGCGCGCGCTTGTCCGAGGACGCGATCGCGAATCTCGCCGACAAGCGCCTGTCCGGGCACGACGCGCTGCTGCTCAACGAGGCCGAGCTGATGCTCGTGCTCGCCCAGGAACGCTATGCCCTGTTCGCCGATCCGGCACCCTCGCTCGCCGCGTATCGATTGGCCGATGCGGCGCTCGCCCAGGCCAATGACGCCGCGTTTGCGTCGGTGCGTCAGAGCATCAACGCCGAGGCCGCCGCGTTGAGCGCGCTCGAAGCGAACAGCCCGTCGGCGGCGCAGGCTGCGCTGGCGCAACTGCGCGAATCGCTCGTCAAATTGCCGACGGCGCAGCGCGGGACCGGCACAGACGAAACCGACAAGTCCTCGCGCTTCTCGCGCATCTTCGCTCAGTTCATCCGCATCCGCCGCGACGACGACGCAGGCGGACGTTTCCGCGGCGACGATCCGCTGCTGGCGCGTGCGCTGCTCGATGCGAGTCTACGCGATGCACAGGCCGCCGCGCTGGTGCGCGATCCGGCGCGCTGGCAGCAATCCCTGGACGCCGCGCGCGCGCAACTGACGCGTGATTTCGACGCCGCTTCGCCCGACGTCGCCAAGGCGCAGGCGTCGCTCGACTCGCTGGCCAAAGCCGTCATCGCGCCGCCCGCGCCGGGCGTGCTCGGCTCTGCGCTGAAAGAGCTGCGCAACCTGCGTGCCGCGCACAGTCTGCAGGCGTCGGCGCCCTCGCCGTCGAAATCCGCGGCGCCGAACCAGCCGGAAGCCCAGCCGTGAGATCCTGGGTCGCCGTGCTGTTGTTGCTCATCGTGGCCGTCGCTGCGGCATGGGGCTGGCACGCGCTTGCGCTCGATCCGGGCGAGGTGCGGCTGCGCTTCGCCGGCTGGCGCCTGGAGACGAGTTTCGTTTTCGGCGTGGTCGCCGCCGTGCTGCTCTGGGCGGCCGTCAGCCTGGCTTTGCGCGCGCTGTTCTGGCCGCGGCGCGCCTTGCGCCGACGCGCACTGCGGCGCGGGCACGAACGCATCGCCGACGGCCTGGTCGCGGCGATCGAAGGGCGCCACGCGCAGGCGGCGAAATCGCTCGAGCGCGCCGCGCACGTCGCCGCGCTGCAGGCGCCCGCCTGGCTTGCGCGCGCCCGCTCGGCACAGGCGCAGGGCGATGCGGAACAAGCCACTGCCGCGCTCGACGCGGCTGCGGAAACGGCGCCTGCCGCAGCGCTGGCGCTGCGCGCAAGTTTTCTGCTCGAACACGATCAGAATGCGCAGGCACTCGATCTGCTCAAAGGCGAGATGGCCAAGGCACCGCTGCCGCCCGCCGCGCTGCGCAGTTTGATCGAAGCGGCGTCGCGCTGCGGCGATCCGGCCACGGCGCTGGCCGCGCTGGCCGCGTTTGCGAAAACGCATTCCGCGTCGGCCGAGGTCTTCGCCGAACTGGAAACGAAAACCGTCGCCGGCGCGCTCGCGCATGCGCCGAGCGCGGACGCGCTCAATGCAATCTGGTCCGGGTTGAGTCGCACTCAGCGCCAGCACGAAGCGGCGGTGATCGCCTATGCGAAGCGCGCCGCGGCGCTCGGTCAGCCGATCGCGGCGATGGGCGAAATCGAAGCGGCGCTGCGCCGCGACTGGTCGGAGAACTTGGTGCGCGCCTACGGCGAACTCGGTCCTTCCGACCTCGCCGCGCGTCTGCGTCAGGCCGAAAGCTGGATCGCGGCGCAGCCGAACAGCGCGGGCCTCATGTCGACTCTCGGCCGCCTGTGCAATCAGAGCGGACTCTGGGGCAAGGCGCGCGACTATCTCGGCCGCGGCCTCGCGATCGCGCCCGATGCGCAGCTCTGGGAGGCGCTCGGCGACGCCTGCGCGGGTCTGGGTGACCACGACGTCGCCCAGCGCGCTTATCACAACGCCTTGCGCGCCGCCCGCGGCGAGTCGACCGAGACCTTGCCGGACACGCTGCGCGGCGCGCTCGACACGCGCGCCAGTGTGGTCGAGCAGCGCAGCGAGCACGGTGTGCCGCGGCTCGTGCTGCCGCGATCATGAATCGCCGTACGGCGACACGGACCCACGAAAGGACTTGCCATGCCTCTTTGGAAAACCCAGCCCGATCTCGCCCGGATCAGGCAGGCGAACGAGAAAACGCTGATCAACACGCTCGGCATCGAGATCAGCGAAATCGGTGACGACTACGTGCGCGGCACGATGCCGGTCGACGCGCGCACGCACCAGCCGTACGGCATCCTCCACGGCGGCGCCTCGGTGGCGCTCGCGGAAACGCTCGGCAGCTACGCGGCGATGCTGTGCTGCGACCCGCAGTTCTACGCCGTCGGCCTGGACATCAACGCCAACCATGTGCGCGCCGTAGCGGCGGGCATCGTCACCGGCACGGCGCGGCCGCTGCACATCGGCCGTTCGACCCAGGTCTGGGAGATCCGCATCGAGGACGAAGAGAGCAAGCTGGTCTGCATCGCGCGCCTGACGATGGCCGTGGTGCCGAAGCAGGCCATCCCGACCGGCTGAGCCGGCGTTGCCTTTTGATCGCGGAGAAAAGGTCAAAAGATGCCGACCCGAAGAAGCGCGAAGACCACGAAGAAGCGCCAAGTCTTGATTCGTTTTTGATTTCCTTTGCGGCTTTTCTTCTGGTTCAGTCTTCGATCTTGCGGAGCAAGCGCGAGCGAAAACCCCGAGCATGGATTGAGCCGGGTTCCGCGGTTGCTGCGCCGCCGCGGTGGCGGCCCGCGCCGTGCTTGGCTACCATCGCGGGCGATGAGTGCCGCGTTCGAAAATACCGACCTGCCGCGCCGCGAGTGGTTGCGGCCGTTGCGCTATCTCGTGCGCATTCCGCTCCTGATCGCGCACATCCTGATCGCGCCGCCGCTGGCGATCTTCGTGTTTTCGCCGATCGGAACGCGCTTGTCGATCGGCGGCGAACGGCTCGACCATCGGGCGACGCGCTGGTGGTCGGGCGCGCTGATCCGCATCTTCGGCTTCCGCATCCGCCGCATCGGCGAACCGCTCGCGGGTTCGACGCTGTTCGTCGCCAACCACGTGTCGTGGATGGACATCGAGCTGATGCACAGCCAGCGCATGATGAGCTTCGTCGCCAAGAGCGAGATCGCGCGCTGGCCGTTCGTCGGCTGGCTGGCGTCGAAGGCCGGCACGATCTACCACCAGCGCGGCTCGACCCATTCGCTCGCTTCGGTGATGGAAGCCGTCGTCGCGCATCTCGGGCGGGACGGATCGGCCGGCATCTTTCCGGAGGGCGGTACCGGTCCGGGCGATCGGGTGCGCACGTTCCACGCGCGCATCTTCCAGGTCGCGGCCGATGCGAAGGTGCCGATCCAGCCGGTGGCGCTGTGCTACGGCAGGGACGGCAGGATGGACCTGAGCGTGCCGTTCGGCACGAAGGAAAGTTTTTTCGGCAACTTCGTGCGCCTGCTCGGCGGTCCGGGCATGGACGCCGAAGTGCATTTTCTCGAACCGGTCGCGGCCGGCGACGAAGGCCGCCGCCAGCTGGCCGAAGCGGCGCGTTCGCGGATCGCCGCCGCGCTCGGCTACGAATAGGCCCGATGAACGCACAACTGCAGCCGTTCCGCCCGCGCCGCTGGCTGCGCAATCCGCACGTGCAGTCGGTGCTCGCTTCGAGCGGCGTGCGCCGCTTCTTCTTTCGCCGCCGCGGTGCTCTGGTCGACGGCGCGGCGACCGAGCATATCCTCGACTGCGGCGACGGCGTGCGCCTGCAGGGCTTCCATACGCGTCAGACCGCGCTGCCCGGCCCGCGTGCGCTCGCCGTGCTGCTGCACGGTTGGGAAGGCAGCGTGCAGTCGACCTACGTGCTCAACACCGGCGCGCGCCTGCTCGCCGAGGGCTGCGACCTGTTCCGCCTGAATTTCCGCGACCACGGCGACACGCATCATCTCAACCGCGAATTGTTCCACTCCTGCCGCATCGACGAGGTCGTCGGCGCGATCAAGGCGGTCGCGGCGATGTTTCCCGGGTGCCCCTTGATCGTCGGCGGCTACTCGCTCGGCGGCAACTTCGCCCTGCGCGTCGCCTTGCGCGCGCGCGCCGCCGGTGTGCCGCTCGTCTGGACGTTCGCCGTGTGCCCGCCGGTCAGCCCGGTTGCGGCGATGAACGCGATCGAGGCGGCGCCCGCGATCTATGAATACTACTTCCTGAAGAAGTGGCGTTCGTCGCTGAAGCGCAAGCAGTCGCTTTTTCCGCAGGCGGACTTGTTCACCGAGGCGGAGCTGCGCGGCAGCATCCGCGAGCTGACGCGCAGCATGGTCCTGCGCCACACCGATTTCGGCACGCTCGAAAACTATCTCGACGGCTACTCCCTGGCCGGCCACGCGCTCGCCGCGCTCGACGTGCCGACCACGATCCTGACTGCCGAAGACGATCCGATCATCCCGGTCGCCGACTTCCGCAATCTGCGCCTGGCCCCGGCGACCGAGCTCGTCATCGTGCCGCACGGCGGCCACTGCGGCTTCATCCGCGACGCCAGCCTGCACAGCTGGGCCGAGGATTTTCTCGTCGAGCGCCTGCGCGCGCGCTTGCCCCTCCTGTCCTGAAGCCCGGCCTGGCCGGCGGCGCTCATCGGCCGCGCTTTTCAAATATCATGTCGGCCTGTTTCGCAGGCCTTTCCGATCAATGACCCTCGAAGAAATCTTGCAGCTGCATCGCGGCGGCGATCTCGACGCCGCCGAGCGCCACTACCGCGAATATCTGGACGCCGATGCGGACGACGCCGACGCCTGGCATCTGCTCGGCGTGCTGCTGCACCAGCGCGGCGACAGCGCCGCGGCGATGGAACCGTTGCTGCGCGCCGTGCGGCTCACGCCCGAGGCGGCGCGGATGCACCTCTCGCTCGGCGGCGTGCTGATCCGGCTCGGTCAGGAGGAGGAGGCGCGCGGCGCGTTCTTGCGCGCACTGGAGCTCGACCCGAACCTGGTCGAAGCGCACAACATGCTCGGCCACCTGCAACTGCGCGACGGCGATCTCGACGGCGCCGAAAACCGCTTCAGGATCGGCCGCCGCGCGACCGACATGTTCGAGAACGACGATCCGCTGATCCTGTTCGGCCTCGGCAACGTCTATCTCGCCCGCGGCGACGGCGTGACGGCATCCAAGTTTTTGACTCGCGCCGCCGAAATGAGACCGGACGATCCGGCGATCCTCACCGCGCTCGGGCAGGCGCTGTTCGCCCAGGGAAGTTTCGCCTTCGCCGAGCAGGCGCTGGCCAAAGCGGCGCGGGTCCGTCCGGATTCGAGCCTGACCCGGCTTTTCCTTGCCCGCTCGCGCATGCGCCAGGACAAGGACGACGAAGCGCGCGAAGGGTTCGTCGGCCTGATCGCCGAGCGCAAGCAGGAATTCGGCGCGAACGCCGGCCTCGGCGACATCGCACGCAAGCATGGCCAGACGGTGAAGGCGTTGAAGTTCTACAAGCGCGCGCTCGAACTCGATCCCGCGCACGCGGGCGTCATCAACGCGTGCGCCTGGTGCATGGAAAAGCTCGGCGATCTCGAGGGCGCCGTGCGCTATCTGGCCGAAGGCGTGCAGCGTTCGCCCGACGCCGACGGGCTGCGGCCCCAGCTCGCCGCCCTGCTCGACAGACTCGGCCGCGCTGCGGAAGCCGAGCAGGTGCGTTCCGGCGGCACGGGCTGAACGCGCGATGGCCACGATCGAACCCGGACTCGAGATGCAATTGCAGCGTGCCCGCGCCGCAGCCGAAGCGGCGCGCTTCGATGAAGCGGACACGGCGTTCCAGCAGGTGCTGGCGCAGGATCCGGATCACATCGAAGCGTTGAATTATCTTGCTCAGCGCGCCTTGCTCGACGGCCGCGCTGCGCAGGCGGCAGCGATGCTCGAACATGCGACCTCGCGCCAGACCTCGAACGCGGAATTGTGGAAGAACCTCGGCTTCGCCCAGCTCGCCGCGGGCCGCCCCGAATCCGCGGCCGAAACGCTGGGCACCGCGGTCGCTCTCGATCCGCAGGCGTTCCGCGCGCGCCTGTTTCTCGGCCAGATCCACGAAGGCGCAGGCCGCGTGCGCGAGGCCACGATGCACTATTTCGGCGCCATCTGCGCCGCACAGGCGAAAGGGCGCTGGCTCAACGAGGCGACCACGCCGCCGGCGCAGCGCGAGCGGGTGCTGCATGCGATGGATTTCATCGACGAGCACCGCCGCGCGATCTTCGCCGACGTGCTCGAGCCGTTGCGCGCGCGGCACGGCGAGGCGGCGCTCGCCCGCGTGATGCGCTGCCTCGACATCTATCTCGGCGCACTGCCGCCGGCCTATCCCGATCCGCGCCAGCGGCCGAAGTTTCTCTATTTTCCCGATCTGCCGACGACGCCTTACTTCGATCGCGCACTGTTCCCGTGGTACGCCGCGCTCGAAGACAACGTCGACGTCATCCGCGCGGAATTGCGCGAGGTGTTGCGCGAGGCGAAAGGCATCGCGCCGTTTCTCGGCACCAATGCGCTCGACCGCGTCGGCAGTCAGCTCGCCGGCGCGGAGGCGCCGCCGGCCTGGGACGCGTTCTTCTTCTACCGGCACGGCGAGCGCTACGAGGAAAACTGCGCGCGCTGCCCGCGTACCGCGGAAATTCTCGACTCGTTGCCGCTCGTGCACATTCGCGAGCATGCCCCGGAGATCTGCTTCTCCGTGCTCACCCCCGGCACCCACATCCTGCCGCATCGCGGCGTGACCAATATGCGCCTGGTCACTCATCTGCCGTTGATCGTCCCCGAGAACTGCGCGCTCGTCGTCGGCGGTGAAAAGCGCGAGTGGCGCGAGGGCGAATGTTTCACCTTCGACGACACCTTCGAACACGAGGCCTGGAATCGCGGCACCTCCGATCGCGTCGTCATGTTGATGGATTGCTGGAACCCCCACTTGACAGAGGTCGAGCGCGATGCTGCGGCCCTGCTCGTCGGCGCGATCGGCGACTTCAATCGCGTCGCCGGCGTGAGCTGATCCCTTTTGGGGCGGCGCGTTTCGTTTTACTTGCGGGGTGCGAGGCGGCGAATCGGTCGCAAGCCCCCGCGATCGAATGCTGTTTGCGCTAAATCGGAGCGAAAACCACAAATCAGCACCTCAATGGTGCAAAAACGCACTCCAGGGCGTTGGCTTTCAAGTTAACTGCTTGATTTTCCTGCGTTGCCTGGCTTGGCATATCGATTGCTACGTCTTCCCGTCCAACATTTCAACCAAGGGAAGCGTATGTCCGCCAATTTCACCAAGCTCGTCAAAGACAACAACGTCGAATTCATCGACCTGCGCTTCGCCGACATGCTCGGCAAGCAGCATCACGTGACCTTCCCGGCCAAGGGCATCGACGAGAGCCTGTTCGAAGACGGCAAGATGTTCGACGGTTCGAGCATTTCCGGCTGGAAGGGCATCAACGATTCGGACATGGTGCTGATGCCCGATCCGGACAGCGCGATCCTCGACCCGTTCACCGAAGTGCCGACCCTGATCCTGACCTGCGACGTGCTCGAGCCGTCGACGATGCAGGCCTACACGCGCTGCCCGCGTTCGGTCGCGAAGCGCGCCGAGGCGTTTCTGAAGTCTTCGGGCGTCGCCGACACGGCGTTCTTCGGTCCGGAACCCGAGTTCTTCATTTTCGACTCGGTGCGCTACAAGAACGACATGCAGGGCGCAAGCTTCGAGATCCAGTCCGAAGAAGCCGCCTGGAGTACGAACGACAAGTTCGAAGGCAGCAACTCGGGCCATCGTCCGGGCATCAAGGGCGGCTACTTCCCGGTCGCGCCGGTCGACTCGCTGCAGGATCTGCGCAGCGAGATGTGCAAGATCCTCGAGGCCTGCGGCCTCACCGTCGAAGTGCATCATCATGAAGTCGCGACCGCCGGCCAGTGCGAGATCGGCACCAAGTTCAACACGCTGACGAAGAAGGGCGACGAGCTGCTCACGCTCAAGTACGTGATCAAGAACGTCGCCCACCAGAACGGCAAGACCGCGACCTTCCTGCCGAAGCCGATCGTCGGCGACAACGGCTCGGGCATGCACGTGCACCAGTCGCTGGCCAAGGGCGGCACGAACCTGTTCGCGGGCGATCTCTACGGCGGCCTGTCGCAGACCGCGCTGTACTACATCGGCGGCATCTTCAAGCACGCGCGCGCGATCAACGCGTTCGCGAATTCGACCACGAACAGCTACAAGCGTCTCGTCCCCGGCTTCGAAGCGCCGGTGATGCTCGCCTACTCGGCGCGCAACCGTTCGGCCTCGTGCCGCATTCCGTTCGTGCACTCGCCGAAGGCGCGGCGCATCGAAGTGCGCTTCCCCGATCCGATGAACACGGGCTACCTCACCTTCACCGCGCTGATGATGGCCGGCCTCGACGGCATCCTCAACAAGATCGATCCGGGCGCACCCGCGGACAAGGATCTGTACGACCTGCCGCCGGAAGAAGAGAAGCTGATCCCGACCGTGTGCCACAGTCTCGACCAGGCGCTCGATGCGCTCGACAAGGACCGCGCCTTCCTCAAGGCCGGCGGCGTGTTCAGCGACGACTTCATCGACGCCTACATCGAACTGAAGATGGGCGAAGTGTCGAAGTTCCGCGCGGCGACGCACCCGATCGAGTATCAGATGTATTACTCGATCTGAGGCATGAAGGGTCGGGCGTCCATGTCGCCCGATCCGAACCAGGTCCCCGTGGCCACGCTAGGGGCGCGGCCACGGGAAAAGTCGAAGCAATCTCGGAGATCGAATCTTTGCGCTTATGGCCGAGCGCGGCAGCCGGGCAGTCTCAAGCGTGATCGACAACGCAGGACTGAGGGGAGGGATGGGTTGGTGCATGCAGTTTTCGCTGCTGTACGGCGGGTGCGCATCTTGCATCCGCGTCACGACAGGTTTTCGAACATCCTTCGTCCTAGGGAGTCCTGCGACATGAAAAGCCTTTCGTTTGCAATGCTTTGCACCCTGCTGATCTCGGGCCGCGCCCTGGCCGAGGATCAGCCCGCGGCAGCCGACGCGCCGGCCGCGCCGACGGCATTGCCCACGCCATCGATGAGCCCCTCGCTCAGCGCCAATCCGAATCCGATCTCGATCGACTTGGGTCCACTCGGCAAAACCTACGTCGGCGGCGCGATTTCGGCGCTCGCGTTCGAACAGAACCATTCCCTGCCTTCGCCCGACAAGGACGGCCGCGTCGACGTTTCCAGCGCGCAGGTGTTCCTGCAGAAGACCGACGGCGTGCTGCAGTACTACGTGCAGCTGGGCGGCTATTCGTTTCCGACCGTCGGCACGCCGTACATGAAGGCGACCGACACGGCCACCGCGCTGTACGGCTATGCGCCGGTCGCTTATCTGAAACTCGTACCGAACGCGGCCTTCTCGCTGCAGCTCGGCAAGCTGCCGACCCTGATCGGCGCGGAATACAGTTTCGGTTTTCAGAATCTCAATATCGAACGCGGCCTGCTCTGGAATCAGGAGAACATCATCACGCGCGGCGCCCAGGCCAACTATACGAACGGCCCGGTGGCGCTGTCGGTCGCGGTCACCGACGGTTTCTACTCGAACCGCTACAGCTGGGTTTCCGCTTCGCTGGCCTATACCTTCGATCCGTCGAACATCCTCAGCTTCATCGCAGGCGGCAACACCAAGCGCACGGCGCATTCGTCGAGCGCAACGCCGGTACTGCTCAACAACGAGCAGATCTACAACGTTTTCTATACGCACCTGGCCGGTCCCTGGACCTGGCAGGCCTACCTGCAGTACAGCCGCGTTCCGCAGTCGATCAAGATCGGCACGGCGCGCGAGGCATCGACCTGGGGCGGGGCGGTGCTCGCCAACTATCAGTTCAGCCCGACCTTCAACCTCGCCGGCCGCATCGAGTATCTCGACACCAACGGCAACGTTTTCGACGGCACCCCGAACCTGCTCTACGGGCCCGGCAGCAGCGCCTGGTCCGCGACGATCACGCCGACCTGGCAGTGGCAGCGTTTCTTCACGCGCGCGGAGCTTTCCTACGTCAAGGCCGGCAGCGCGACGCCGGGCTATGCGTTCGGAAGCTACGGCACGCAGTCGAACCAGGCGCGGGTGCTCGTCGAAGCGGGCGTGCTGTTCTGAGCGGCGGTGGCGAGAAGACGAATTTTCCCAGCATGAGGAAATAACATGAAACTGATTACAGCAATCATCCGGCCGTTCAAGCTCGAGGAGGTGCGCGAAGCCTTGACCCAGGCCGGCGTGTCGGGCCTCACCGTGACCGAGGTCAAGGGCTACGGCCGGCAGAAGGGTCACACCGAGCTCTATCGCGGGGCCGAGTACGTCGTGGACCTGCTGCCGAAGATCAAGATCGAGGCCGTCGTGCCCGAAGAGCTGCTCGAGCGCGCGCTCGACGCCGTCATCAGCGGAGCGCGCACCGACAAGATCGGCGACGGCAAGATCTTCGTCAGCCCGATCGAACAAGCTCTGCGCATCCGCACCGGCGAAGCCGGGAAGGACGCTTTATGAGTGCGCTCGTCCCTGATCGCGAAGATCAAGAAGCGGCCGTTCTTGGCCGCACCTCGGGGGTTTTTGCGCTCGTCCCTGATCGCGAAGATCAAAAAGCGGCCATCCGTGGCCGCACTTCTCAAAAAGGCTATGCCAGGAACTTCGTCATGAGTATTTCCACCGACTGCAAACGTTATGCGCCGGTATTGCTCGCACTGGGCTGCGGTGCCTTCGCCCTGCTGCTCGCGCAGCACGGTTTCGCTCAGGATGCGGCGCCCGCGGCGGCGCCCGCCGCCGCCGCGGCAGCCGCAACGCCTCCGCCCGCGCCGACGCCGAACAAGGGCGACGTCGCCTGGATGCTAACCTCGACCGCGCTCGTGCTGCTCATGAGCGTGCCCGCGCTCGCCCTGTTCTACGGCGGCCTCGTGCGCACGAAGAACATGCTTTCGGTGCTGATGCAGGTCTTCGTCGTGTTCTCGCTGATCACGGTCCTCTGGTGCGTATACGGCTACAGCGTCGCCTTTACCGAGGGCAATCCGTTCTTCGGCGGGTTTTCGCGGCTGTTTCTCAACGGCACGTTCAATCCTGCCGACGGCTCGTTCACGATGGCGGCGACGTTCTCCAAGGCCACGCCGCTGTACGAGCTCCTCTACGCCGCGTTCCAGGCGACGTTCGCCGCGATCACCGTGTGCCTCATCCTCGGCTCGATCGTCGAACGCGTGAAATTCTCCGCGGTGCTGATCTTCTCGGTGATCTGGTTCACCTTCAGCTACCTTCCCGTCGCGCACATGGTCTGGTTCTGGCAGGGACCCGACGCCTACACCGACGCCTCCAAGGTCGACGCGGTCAATGCGACGGCGGGCTACATCTGGCAGATGGGCGCGCTCGATTTCGCCGGCGGCACGGTCGTGCACATCAATGCCGGCGTCGCCGGTCTGGTCGGTGCGTTCCTGCTCGGCAAACGCGTCGGCTACGGCCGCGAGGCGATCAAGCCGCACAGCCTGACGATGACGATGATCGGCGCCTCGCTGCTCTGGTTCGGCTGGTTCGGTTTCAACGCCGGCAGTGCGCTGGAGGCCAACGGTTCGGCGGCGCTCGCGTTCATGAACACCTATCTGGCGACGGCCTGCGCCGTGCTGTCGTGGACCTTCGCCGAGTGGATCCTCAAGGGCAAGCCGTCGATGCTCGGCGCGGCATCGGGCGCGGTCGCGGGCCTCGTCGCGATCACGCCGGCGGCGGGCAACGTCGGCATCCCCGGCGCGTTCGCGATCGGCCTGCTTGCCGGCGTGATCTGCCTGTGGGGCGTGACCGGACTGAAGAAGCTGATCAAGGCCGACGACGCGCTCGACGTGTTCGGCGTGCACGCGCTCGGCGGCATCAGCGGCGCCCTGCTGACCGGCATCTTCAATGCGCCCAGCCTCGGCGGCCCGGGCTCGGTGCAGGATTGGGTGAAGATGACGAGCGGCTTTCCGGGCATCGGCGCCCAGTTGCTGATCCAGGCCAAGGCGGTCGGCATCACGATCGTGGTGACCGCCGTCGTCGCCTTCGTCGCGTTCAAGATCGCCGATCTGCTCGTCGGCCTGCGCGTGACCGAGGAAGAAGAGCGCGAAGGCCTCGACATCAGCTCGCACGGCGAGTCGGCCTACGACATGTAATGCGTGTGGGGACGGAACCGGCGGCGCAAGGCCGCCGGTTTTGTTGAAGACGTTCGCGCGCATCCGGATGCGGGTCTGCGATGATGGATTTTTCTTCGGCGATTCGAGTCATGCAGACGAACATCATGTTGTCGCTGGCGGTTTTGCTCTTCGCCGGCCATGCGCAGGCGGCGGCTGCGGCGGTCGTGCCGGCCGGCACGCGCACCTATGCGAACCCCGTCGACATCGATTACCGCTACAACTTCGAGCAGCTCAACCGGAAGATTTCCTATCGCACCGGCGCCGATCCGGTCATTGTGCCGCACGGCGACGCGTACTACCTGTTTATGACCCTGGCCGACGGCTACTGGCGCTCCACCGACCTGCTCGACTGGCGCTTCGTCACGCCGAACCGATGGCCGCTCGACGGCATGGTCGCTCCGGCCGCGGCTTCGGACGGCAAGCGTCTGCTGCTCATGCGCGCGACGATGTCTCCGGAGCCGGTGCTGGTGACGACCGATCCCGCGCATGGCCGTTTCGATTTCCTCACCCGCATCACGCCCGAGCTGCCCGACGCCGTGCCGCCGGGCTGGGATCGCGATCTGCCGGCCTGGCACAACGGCGATGCGCAGCCGGACAAGATTGCGCCGGGTCCGTGGGATCCGGACTTGTTCCGGGACGACGATGGCCGCTGGTACCTGTACTGGGGCTCGTTCGAGCGCTTTCCGTTGTTCGGCATCGAGGTGGATCTGGACCACGGGTTTGCCTACGTCGGCAAACCGCGTGCGCTGTTCACGCTCGATCCCAAGCGCCACGGCTGGGAGCGCTTCGGCCGCGACCATGGCGAGGAGAATCACCCTTCGTACATCGAAGGCGCGTGGATGACCAAGTTCGGCAGACGCTACTACCTGCAATACGGCGCGCCGGGGACGGAGTACAACGTCTACGCGACCGGCACCTACGTGGCCGATTCTCCGCTCGGACCGTTCGAGTACGCCTCGTACAACCCGGTCGGCTACAAGCCGGGCGGCTTCGTCCAGGGCGCGGGGCACGGCAATACGTTCCAGGACCGGTCCGGAAATTGGTGGAACACCGGCTCCCCCTGGATCGGCGCCAACTGGCCGTTCGAGCGGCGCATCGGACTTTGGCCAGCCGCATTCGCCGCGGACGGACAAATGCGCGTCGACACGCGCTTCGGCGATTTCCCGCACTACATGCCGGAAGGAAAAGTCGCCGACATCGGCACTCTGTTCACCGGCTGGATGCTGCTGTCCTACCGCAAGCCTGCGGCTGCGTCGTCGACGTGGAAGAACTTCACCGCCGCCGGCGTCACCGACGAGGACCCGCGCACGTTCTGGGTCGCGGCGAAGAACGAGCCGGGACAGACCCTGACCCTGGACTTGGGCGCGGAAAAAACGCTGCGCGCCGTGCAGGTGAATTTCGCCGACTACGAATCGGGGCGCTACGGTGATGCGGCCGACATCTATACCGAGTTCCGGCTCGAATCTTCGCTCGACGGCAAACGCTGGAATCCGCTCGCGCAGACCGAGCCGCCGCGGCGCGACCGGCCGAACGCGTATTTCCAGCTGCCGGCTCCGGTGCGCGCGCGCTACGTGCGCTACGTGCACGGCCACGTCGGCGCGGCGCATCTGGCGATCAGCGATCTGCGCGTGTTCGGAGACGCCGGCGGCAAAGCGCCCGCAGCCCCGGCGCAAGTACGCGTGCGGCGGACCGAAGCGCGCGAGCTGCGCGTGAGCTGGCAGCCCGTTCGCGGTGTGGTCGGCTACAACGTGCGCTGGGGCGTGAAGCCGGATCGGCTCGACCTGTGCTACCAGGTATTCGCCGACCGCGGGACGGAGCTGGACTTGCGTGCGCTGAGCGAAGGCGTCGCCTACGACGTGGCCGTGGAGGCGTTCGACGAGAACGGTGTTTCCCGGTTGAGCGAGGTGGTCCATGCTCCATGACAAGTTGCACTAAACTGGTGCTATGTCAGCTTTGTCGCCCTTGCAGTTCGCACCGACGCGCGCCATCGAGGTGGCCGACCAGCTCGAAACGGGCGTGGCCCTGCTCGACGGCGAAAACGTGCTGATCTACGCGAACCCGGCGTTCTGCGAACTGTTCGCGGTCAGTCCGTCGCGTTCGCGCAGCCTGCCCTTGCTGGCCTTGGGCGAGGCCGCGCGCGCGCTGACCCCATTGATCGAGCGCGTGCGCGCCGAGTCTTCGACCCTGTACCGGCGCGACCAACGCATCGAGACGCGCGCCGAGCGCATGCTCCATGCCGACGTCACGATCGGTCCGGCGCAAGGCGGAACGGTGCTGATCGAAGTGCATCAGCTCGGCGGCGAACCCGACGCCGCCGCGCCGACGAATCTGTCGGAAAGCCTGCGCGGCCTTGCCCACGAAGTGAAGAATCCGCTCGCCGGCGTGCGCGGCGCGGCGCAACTGCTGTCCCGGCGTGTCACCGATCCCGAACTTGCGCGTCTTGCCGACCTGATCGTGACCGAGGCCGATCGCCTCGCCGCGCTGACCAACCGGCTGTTGCATCCGGGCGGTAAACCGCATCTGGCCTCGCTCAACCTGCACGAAGTCGCCGAACGCGCGCGCGCGCTGATCGCCGCCGAAGCGGCGCCGGGCCTGTACCTGGACCGCGACTACGATCCGAGCCTGCCGCTGCTGCGCGGCCAGAGCGACCGGCTGCTGCAGCTCGTGCTCAATCTGATGCGCAACGCCTTGCAGGCCGGCGCCGCGCGCATCGGCCTGCGCACGCGTGTCGAACACAACGTGCTGATCGGGGAAAAAGTCTTCAAGCTCGCCGCGCGGCTCGACGTCATCGACGACGGTCGCGGCGTGCCCGAAGAAATGCGTGAGACCTTGTTCCTGCCGTTCGTGTCCGGACGCAGCAAGGGTACGGGCCTCGGCCTCGCGCTGGCGCAGGAAATCGCCGTCGAACACGGCGGCGCATTGAACTATCGCAGCCGTCCGGGGCAGACCGTGTTCAGCCTGATCCTGCCGATCGCACTGCCGGGACGCGGAGAAGTGCATGGCTGAGCGGCACCGCGCCCAGATCTGGATTGCCGACGACGACGAGGCGATCCGCTTCGTCCTCGCTGAAGCGCTGCGCGAAGCGGGCATCGAGGTGCGCGCCTTCGCCGACGCGGACAGCCTGCGCAGTGCGCTCATGGGCGCGCAGCCCGACGTCGTCGTCACCGATATCCGCATGCCCGGCACGAACGGATTGGAGTTTCTCGCCGAGCTGCGCGCTGCCGGCAGCCCGATGCCGGTGATCGTGATGAGCGCGTTTACCGATGTCGCTTCGACCGCGGCGGCGTACCGCAATGGCGCCTTCGACTATCTACCGAAACCGTTCGATCTCGATCAGGCCGTCGCCGCCGTGCAACGTGCGCTCGGCGAAAGCCGCCCGGCTGCGGCGACCGCGGCGAAGGGCGGTGAGATCGAAGAGACCGACCTGATCGGCGCCTCGCCGCCGATGCGCGAAGTGTTCCGGGCGATCGGCCGCGTTGCCGCGAGCGATCTCAACGTGCTCATCACCGGGCCGACCGGCACGGGCAAGGAACTCGTCGCGCGGGCCCTGCATCGGCACAGCGCGCGTGCGGCGCGGCCCTTCGTCGCGCTGAATACCGCGGCGATTCCGGCCGAACTGCTCGAATCGGAACTGTTCGGCCACGAGGCGGGCGCATTCACGGGCGCGCTCAAGCGCAACATCGGCCGCTTCGAGCAGGCCCAGGGCGGCACGTTGTTTCTCGACGAGATCGGCGACATGCCGCTGTCGCTGCAGACGCGCCTGCTGCGCGTGCTCGCCGAGAACGAGTTCTATCGCGTCGGCGGGCGCGAGCTGATCCGCGCCGACGTGCGCATCGTCGCCGCGACGCATCAGGATCTGGAAGGCAAGGTCGAACGCGGCGAATTCCGCGCCGATCTGCTGCATCGTCTCGACGTCGTGCGCCTGCGCCTGCCGCCGTTGGACGACCGTGCCACCGATATTCCGCTGCTCGCCACGCATTTTCTTGGCCGTGCCGCCCAGGAGATGCGGCTCGAACCGAAGCGCTTCACGCCGGCGGCGCTCGCCGAGCTGGGCAGGCGCTCCTGGCCCGGTAACGTGCGTCAGCTCGAAAACCTCTGCCGCCGCCTTGCGGTGATGACGCCGGGGCGCGAGATCCGCCCGCAGGATCTGCCGCCCGGGGAAAGCGCGCCGGTGGCGCGGACGAGCGAGAACTGGCGCGAGGATCTGAAGCGCCTGGCGCGCGCGCGCCTCGCCGGCGGCGAACGCGGCATCTACGACGAACTGCGCCGCGAATTCGATGCCGCGCTGATCGATGCCGCGCTCGCGGAAAATTCGGGCCGCCGCGTGCGCGCCGCCGAGCAGCTCGGCCTCGGCCGCAACACGCTCACGCGCAAGGTCGGCGCTTCGCGTCAGCGGCGCGGAAAAAAATAGCAGCGCAAACAAAGAGATTCGCTGAGGATTTGCGTTTGATCGGGGGGGCGTGCGCAGGTATGATCCTGCCCCCGATATTTCCCTTGGACGACGAATGCTGCACCTGCCGAACTACAAGACCACCTGGGACGCCAAGTCCACCACGCCGGTGCACGCGATGTTGTCGGTCGATGGCAGCGCCAACGAGGAGCGGTTGCGTACGAGCGGCGCTTATACGGCGCGGATGGTGACTGCGGCGCTCGATCTGAAGCCGACAGACCGTGTGCTCGAACTCGGCTGTGGCGTCGGTCGCATTGGTCACGAACTTGCCCCGCATGTGGCGCATTGGGAGGGGGCCGACATTTCGGCCAATATGCTTAACGTCGCGCGCGAGCGTGTTGCCAAATTCAGCAACGTCGGTTTGACCGAACTCTCGCGCAGCGACTTGAAGCCGCTGGCCGACGCCAGTTTCGACAAGGCTTACAGCATCGCCGTGTTCATCCACATGGACAAGGAGGATTTCTACCTCTACCTCGAGGATCTGGCGCGCGTGCTCAAGCCCGGCGGCCTCCTGTTCTTCGACACCTGGAATACCTCGCACCCGGTCGGTTGGCGGCGTTTCGCTGTAGAGGTCAATCCATTCCGTGGCGTAGCGCCGACCGAACGCAAGGACGTCGCACGCAATCAGTTCAGCAATCCGGAGGAGGTGCGCGCCTTCCTCGATCATGCCGGATTCGACGTAGTCGAGATGTTCAGCGATTCGCCCTGGGTCCAGGCAGTTGCGATGCGCCGCGGCGGAGGCGACGCCGAAACCGAGCGTCGCCGCGTACGGGCGAATGGCAGCCGCATTGCCTACTCGCCGCTGTGGACCGAACTTTTCGACTACTCGATTCGTTCGCAGGTCGAAGGCACGATGACGCTCACGCAGGCGCTCGAAGCGATGCAGGACGATTCTCGTGGTGAAGAAATCCCGATGTTCCGAGCCGCATTTCTCGACGTTTGGCGTTACAACGAACAAGCCTGGGGGCCGATACCGAAGCATCTGGCCAAGCCTTGACGGTCCAGGCAGCGCCGGCCTTCAGGCGTTGTAGCCTTTGTACAAAGTGTTGTGCGCGGGCCGCTGCTCTTCGGTCGGCCGCTCGGTGGTGTAATAGTATAGAGCTATACTTTGTCGATTGATGCCGACTGGCGCAGCCCAAGGTCGCGGATGGCCGTGGAACGTGTCCGAACGTGTTGCGAACAACACGGCGCGATTGAAGGTCGGCTCGACGCGGCGCACGAGCTGCGTGCCTTCGGTGTTCCAGAGTTCCAATTCGCCGCCGTACTCCGGACGCCAGTCCGGCGTGAGGTAAAGGAGCAAATTCAGCCGGCGGTGCGCGTGGATCTGCGCGTGCCAGTTGAAATCCGAATGAATGCCCAGCAGACCGCCCGGCCGAGTCAGGTGCATGCCGCCGCCGAGCAAGTGATGATCAACGATGAGGCGCGGGATTCCAGTCATCTTTTCAAGCCAAATGACGAACGCCGCGGAGTTCATGTCGCGGATCGCGCTGCGGATCGCGGGTGGAAACTTGGTCTCGTCGCCGCAGCCAAGCTTGACCTCGAGTCCGGGCGCGGCATAGTGGTCCCAACTCGGTCCGTCGGGCCCCGGGAATTCTTCCGACAGGATTCGCGCATGCGCCGGGTCGAGAAACTCGTCGATGACGATGTGGGGATACGGCGCGGCGCTTGCGAATTCCGCGGCGCGCTCTTCCGCAATGCGGAGCAGGCGCGCGATATCGAAGACGTAATCCATACGGAATTGGGCTAACAAAGCTTGCATAATACCTTGGTCGCTTTTGGGCTCATAGAACCGTGCGTGTCCCCATCCTGACCTACCATTCGAACAACATCGCGGGCAACGCCTATGCCGGCAATGACCTCGTCGCTTTCGCGCACGATTTGCGCCTGATCGATGATCTCGGTCTTTCCATCGTGCCCGTACAGCGTGTCGTCGACCGTCTACTGGGGCATAATGACGCAGACTTGAGCGGTTGCATTGCCCTGACCTGCGACGACGGCTCCGATCTGGATTTTTGCAGTCTCGCTCATCCTGTGCATGGGCCTCAGCGCAGCTTCCTGCATTCGATGCGAGCGTTTCGCGAAGAACGCGGGGCCGAGGCTCAGCCCAATCTGCATCTGACGAGCTTCGTTATCGCCGACGCGGCGGCGCGCGCAAAGATGGAGCAGGACTGTCTCGGCGGGTTGCAATGGTTGAGCGACTACTGGTGGCGCGAAGCCGAAGCTTCGGGGCTGATGTCGATCGAGAACCACAGCTGGGACCACAATCATCCTTGCCTTCCATCGCCCGGGCCGCATGGTCTGATGCGCGGCGACTTTCATGCAATAGCCGACGACAGGCAGGCCCGATTCGAGATAGCGCAAGCGCAAGACTACATTGAATCGCGCACCGGTCGCCGGCCCCGACTATTCTGCTATCCCTTCAGCCATGTCGGTCCGTATGTGTACGACTGGCTTGCACAGAACGGCCCTGGTATTGGTCTCGAGGCTGCATTCGGTGGAGCTGCCATTGCTGTCGCCGAGAATAGCGAGCCGTGGAATCTGCCGCGCTATATATGCGGATGGCATTGGCATTCGCCCGACGAGCTAAGAACGATTCTGGCCGATCAACAAACAATTGGCGAATCGCAAGCATAAGCACTTTTTTCGCCAATTCGTTAAGATGAATATTTCTTGCTAAAAACGCGTGTCAAGAAACAGCCTACTGAAGTATTGCAGGAGGGAAATTGTTTCTTTTGTCGAGGCCTGCAAATTTCTGAGTGATTCCGCAATGCTTTCGAGGTCGACTGTGTCTCGCCGTGGCCGGTGTCCGCGCACGAAGGCTGGCTGCCGTTTTCGACCGAGACGAGGGTGCGCATTATGGCGGTCAAGCGGCTGCACAACCTGTCCGACGAGCAGATCAAGTCCAATTGCTCGACCACTGAAGTTTCAACGCTTTTGCGATTGCAAAGCAGCGCGAACATTTCCAACCGCGCGACAGTAAGGACGTTCGGGAACCGCGTCGGCGCGAAGGCAATCTGGTCTTCGGTGAATTTGCTTCTCTTCACGACACGCTCCTGATCTTCGCCAGGTCTTTGCCATGCTGGTCGCACTCCTCCTAAACGCTACAACTTCCTGGGACAGAGTCACACAAAGACAGCTCCGGCGTGTTTGGATAGCTTCGTCTTCCAACCACCTCGTCACAAATTCGGCGATGGTGGACTAAACTCCAACCGTAATCGGGGGAGTTAATCTTGATTCGCTTTTTTTAAAAGGAGTAAGATAAAAAAATATTTGGATTGACGGATCGATATCGAAAGGTTCGTATGAGAAGGTGGGAGTGGTACGGAGATTACGGCCGTGCATGCAGCGCGAGATGTCAGGAAGAATCCTCGATCTTCGGCTCCGTCTCACCGCTATTTTCTTCCCCAATCCTGAACATCAGTCGTGAGGCGCAATGCCGCGGTGGTTCGCGGGCTATTATCGATCGGCACTTGCTGCGCAAGCATTCGCAGGCGTCTCTCCCCTCCTTGCCGCCTTCTCGTCGAACAACTCTCGACTTCTTTCGACCTCCATAACGTTTCGCCTGCGCTGATCCGGCTAACGGCATGAACTTGATGGAGACAAAGGATGAAAGGGTGGACTAAGTGTTTGGCGTTTCTCGTCGGCTTGGCGCTGCAAGTCGCTGCGTTCGCACAATCGACGAATTACGTGCCGATGGTTCCAGTGCGTCTCATGGATACGCGTCCTGGTAGTTCGACAGTGGACGGTCAATTTGCGGGTTCCGGTCCGCTAGGCAGTTGGACGACAACCAATCTTACCGTGACGGGACGCGCTGGAATTCCGTCGACTGGAGTCGAAGCTGTCGCATTGAACATCACGGTTGCCAATCCGGCTGGCAATGGTTTTCTAACTGCATGGCCCGCAGGCGCGCCCCTGCCCAACGCCTCCAATCTCAACTTCGTGACCGGACTTGCAGTTTCCAACCAAGTGATCGCCAAAGTGGGATCCAATGGCCAGGTGTCCATTTATGTATATGCCGGTGGAGGCGCAGCGAACGTAGTTGTGGACGTTGCGGGCTATTTCTCGTCGAGTTCGGATTTGACGCCATTGACGCCAGCTCGCCTGCTCGACACCCGATCGGGAATGAACACGATCGACGGTCAATTCGCTGGCGGGGGTGCAGTTTCTGCCGGCGGCACACTCAATCTGACCGTCCTTGGTCGTGGCGGCGTGCCAGCCAGCGGCGTCAGTGCGGTCGTCGTGAATGTCACGGCAACTGGTGCGACCGCATCGACGTTCATCACGGCATGGCCGAGTGGAGCCGCCCGTCCGAATGCATCGAACCTCAACGTCATCGTGGGTCAGACGATTCCGAATTTAGTGATGGTTGCGCCGGGGCCGGATGGAAAAATCTCCCTCTTCAACAACGTAGGATCGACCGATCTGATCGTCGATGTAGTTGGCTATTTTTCGTCCACGCCCACATTTTCCCCCCTGGTTCCTGCGCGCCTATTGGACACGCGGTCCGGGCAGAGCACGGTGGATGGGCAATTCGTGGGTCAAGGGGCCGTCGGTAGTGGGGGCACACTCAATTTGAGTGTGCTGGGTCGTGGTGGGGTACCCAGCTCCGGGGTAGGCGCCGTGGCCTTGAATGTGACGGCCGTCACTCCGACGGCGACTGGATACATCACGGCATGGGGTACTGGGACGACTTCGGGGAACGCTCCGCCGCAGGCGATGGACATCAATTTCACGGCAGGCAGTGTGATCCCCAGCCTGGTCATCGTGCAGGTCCCGGCTAACGGGAAAGTTTCCCTGTACAACAGTAACGGTTCCACTGATCTGGTCGTTGATGTGGTGGGATGGTTTCCGTCTACTACGTATCTAGCGAACGGTAGTTTTGAAAGTCCGGTTCTGTCGGCCGGTTCATATCAGTATTCGCCATCGGGTGCTGGTTGGACATTCAGCAACAACGGTAGCGGAGGGGCTGGAATATCGGCGTCGTCAAGTGCGCTCACCAGTTCTTCGCCGGAGATTCCGCATGGGAATCAAGTTGCATTTCTGCAAAACCAAGGCTGCATTTCGGAAACGTCTTATCTCGTGCCGCCGGCGGTATTGGCACTCAATGCGACCCAGCGTGTCAACAACGGAACGCAACTGCAGTCGATAGCTGTATATGTCAACAATATTCAGCAACCCATTACCGTGGGCTCAACGAACGGGGCGTATACAACCTACACGCTAACGCCTCCCCAGAATCGCTACTCCACCTACGCCGTAAATCTTTCGTCCGTATCTTCCGGCGGCTACTACACAATCAAGATTTGCGGAATCGTATCAAGCGGAGATGCCACCGCATTTCTCGATACCGTTGCGATTTCCACCCCTTCTAGTCGCGCTTTCGGCCTTTGGGACCCGAGCGGCGCTCAAGGTACTTGGCGGTCTGACTATTCCAGCGCCTCCGAGGCGGCGCAATTTGACTCTACCTGTCAATGGCAGGACGGGGCGAATTCACAATATGGTTGGGGTGGAGGGCCAAGTTGTAAAGGTTCCATATCTTGGTTGTACAACAACTGGTTTTCGTCAAACTCTACGGTCGCGGGCCCCGTGCAAACACCTTATGTTGCCGGATCGCCTTACTGGCAGGTGATAGTAAATTCGGAACGCTACCCAGATCCTACCTGTGGCAACGGTCCGCCGGATCAGAGTATTCCGTTGCAACCGAGGGGGGCCACGAGTGGCGCGAGATTCGATATTTTGGACAACACTTCGCTTCGCTATCCATCTTTGGGTGCCGACAAAATCTACCAGCTGGTATATCTTCCTGGATCGGCGGGTGGTATTACGGGGAATTGTTATCCCTATCTCGCTTTTTCGGCCAATTCGAAGCACGGGAACGGGCGGCCGATTGCGGTGGCGGACAAGGCTGGAAATTTTCGCCCGCATCTGCAATTCAAAGAGGCGTCCTTCAATTCAACGGGATTTGCCCCAGTCTATTTGGTGATCAGTGTCAGCGGGTTCGACGACAACATTAATCGAGCACTGTTTCTTGTCCTGGGCGTACAAAACGCTGCTGCCTATCAGTACTTTCCGGACTATGCGGCCAATTTATGGAACTGGCAGATCAGGAACTCAAAGTATTACCCGGGATGGAACGCGGCATTTCTGCCTGTGTCTGCCGCTAGATCGCGGTGCGGATTTACAAGCAGTGAAATCCCGGACCTCTCCTTTACGAATCAATGGATACCCAGCGGGCAATCATCTTCTTCGATTTCGAGCTATGACATCGACTTGTATAAGTTGATCAATTGCCTCGCTCAGGAAACGGTCTATCAAGGTGTCGCTCCCAATCAGAGATATGTGTCAGGCTGGGGTGGGGTATCCAATCAACTGCCAGATCCACTGGTGATAGACAATATCGAGTGGGCAATAGAAACGGAAACAGACACCACCTCGAACAGCCCCTGGGTCGGATTCTGGGGAATGACCATTCAATAGCAATCAATGGCTATTGACAGAGTGAACCCACTGCAGCCCGAATTCAGATTCGGGCTGCAGTGGCCGGCTGCAAAGGGAATTGGCGGGTTTCTGTTCGCTAGAAAGGTGCGAACGCTGCAGCCTTCTCGATCAGCTCACGGCGTCGTTGTTCGCCGATCGGCCGCGACCACCACGCGATCAGATAGGGCTCGCGCACTCGTTCGAAGCCCAGGCTCGACAAGATGTTCCAGGAGCGTTCGTCGCCGCAATGGCCAAACACCGCGTCGCAGCGCGGGCCGAAACGATCCAGGCTGTAGCGGGTCACGGCGAGATTGATGCCGCCGGCTGTGTCGATCGCCATGCGTTCCGCTTCGCTCATTTTGCGCAAGATATCTCCGTCCGTGCACGCGCCGCCGATGGCCAGGATGTCAGCCCAATCGGTGAAGTGGACGTAGCTGACCGGAACGAAGCTGCCGTCGGCGCGCTTCCAGAATGCGACGACGTGATGGCGGAAATCCGGCACGCGCGCTTCGGGCCCATACTTGCGTCGATAAATGAGTTCGGCAAAAGCCGGGCCGCGGTCGACCTCGGTGATGATGATGAAATCGTCCAGCTTCAGCGGCATTACGGATCCTCTGAGAACTTCCGGCGCTACCAAGGTATGAGCATCCGGGGATAATATCATTCAGCCCTCTTTTTATCGCGAAGCCATCATGACCAAGCGTGCAGCCATCCTCGGTGGAGTCCGCATCCCGTTCTGCCGCAACAACACGGCCTATGCCGACGTCGGCAATTTCGGCATGGCGGTGAAGACGCTCGGATCGCTCGTCGAACGCTTCGATCTGCACGGCGTCGAGCTCGGCGAGGTCGCATTCGGCGCGGTGATCAAGCTTTCCGCCGACTGGAATCTCGCCCGCGAAGCGGTGCTGTCCTCGGGCTTGTCGCCGCTGACGCCGGGCATCACCACGGCGCGCGCCTGCGGCACCTCGCTCGACAACACGGTCCTGATCGCGAACAAGATCGCGACCGGGCAGATCGAGGCCGGCATCGCCGGTGGCTCCGACACGACGAGCGACGTGCCGATCGTCTACAGCCGGGCGATGCAGCAGCGCCTGCTCGCGGTCAATCGCGCCAAGGACACCGGCGACAAGATCAAGGCCGCGGTCAGCGGCTTCTCGCTCGGCGAGCTCAAGCCGAGCTTTCCGGGTGTCGCCGAGCCGCGCACCGGCATGTCGATGGGCGAGCATTGCGAATTGATGGCGCGCGAATGGAAGATCTCGCGCCAGGAACAGGACGAGCTCGCGCTCGCGAGCCATCTCAAGGCCGCCGCCGCCTACGAGCGCGGTTTCTTCAAGGATCTGGTCGTGCCGTTCCGCGGCCTCGAGCGCGACGGCTTCCTGCGCCCCGATTCCACGCTGGAGAAGCTCGCTGCGCTCAAACCCGCCTTCGACAAGACTTCGGGGCAGGGCACGCTGACGGCGGGCAATTCGACCGGCCTCTCCGACGGCGCCTCGGCGGTGCTGCTCGCGAGCGAGGAATGGGCGGCCAAGCGCGGGCTCAAGCCGCAGGCCTTCATCACTCATTCCCAGGTGGCTGCAGTCGATTTCGTCCACGGCGAAGGCCTGCTGATGGCGCCGACGGTGGCGGTGCCGCGCATGCTCGACATGGCCGGCCTCAGCTTGCAGGACTTCGATTTCTACGAGATCCATGAAGCCTTCGCCGCGCAGGTGCTGTGCACGTTGCGCGCGTGGGAGGACGCCGACTACTGCAAGAACCGCCTCGGCCGCGACAAGCCGCTCGGCAAAATCGACCCGGCCAGGCTCAACGTCAACGGTTCGAGCCTTGCTCTCGGCCATCCGTTCGCGGCAACCGGCACGCGCATCGTCGCGACCCTGGCGAAGCTGCTCGAAGAGAAAGGTTCGGGCCGCGGCCTGATCTCGATCTGCACGGCGGGCGGCATGGGCGTGACGGCCATCCTCGAGCGGCCTTAGCCGGGTCGGGCTTTTTTAACGCGGATCCAAGCGGATCGAGAAGGATAAGAGCGGATCAAGCAGAGAGCTTGACTCAAAAATCTGCTGTTCTATCCGCTCTTGTCGTTCTTTTGATCCGCGTAAATCCGCGTCAAAGGCTTTAGAAGCCCGCCCCACCTGCAAAGTCACCGCAATCTTCGCCCGCTATCTAGGCGGCATGCGCTATGCCAAGGAGAAAGCCGCATGCCGATACCCGCGCTCGCCCGGGCGACGAAGCTTTATTCGATACTGTCCTTCACGTTGTGGCCGCTCCTCTGCGGCGGCGGTCTGATCGGCACCTGGCTCGCCTTGCGCAGCGGCCGGCCGGTGCTGTGGTTCAACGTGGTCTATTTGTCCGTCGCGCTGGCGATCGGCGTGTTCGAACGCCTCATGCCGTATGCGCGAACCTGGCATGAGCCGGATGGCGAAACGCTCAACGACATCGCCCACACGATGCTGTCGAAAGGCTTGGTCCAGATCGTCGCGGCCCTCGGCGCTTCGTTCCCGTTGTGGCTGGCCACGTTCGCGCAGCCCTTGCTGGCGTCGGGCGCGGGCATATGGCCCTCGCATTGGCCCTTGTTCCCGCAGGTGGCGCTCGGTCTTTTCGTCGCGGAGTTCGGCTTGTACTGGGCGCACCGTCTGGCTCACGAGCGGCTGGCGCTGTGGCGATTCCACGCGCTGCACCACAGCGTCGTGCGCTTGTGGGTCGTCAACACCGGGCGGTTCCATATCGTCGATTCGCTGCTGAAGGCCGGCTTGAGCCAGATCCCGCTCTATCTGCTCGGCGCGCCCCTTCCGGTCTACCTCTGGATCGGCGCGGTGACGGCGTTTACCGGTCTGCTGACCCACTGCAATATCGACGTACGCACGGGCTGGTTCGACCGGGTGTTCAGCACGCCGCGCCTGCATCGCTGGCATCACTCGCGCCGGCTCAGCGAAGGCAATACCAACTACGGCGAGAACGTGGTCGTGTGGGATTGGATCTTCGGCACCTACTTCAACCCGCCGAGGCCTTCGTCGATCGACATCGGCATCAACGGGGAGATCGCGCAGGGATTCCTGCGCCAGCTGGCGCAGCCTTTCTCCGCCGAGGGCTTGCGTCAAATCCTCGGTCGCGCGCCGGCGGAGGTGCAAAACTAAAACGCCACCGGCGGGTTGGCGCCGGTGGCGATGGGCGGAAGCGCAACGGCGGGTTCGGCCGGCCGTTTGCGAAAACGGGAAGGCGTTTCGATCAGGTCACGCGGAACAGAGCTTGCGAGAAGCTCGTCGGCACGTAGGATTCCGTGCGCCGCGCCTGCATGCGCGCCTGCAGCTCGGCGCGGCGGTCTTCGAGCCAGTCCACGCGCTGCATCTTGACCGTGTTCACGTCGACCTTGCGGTGCGCGGCTTCGGCGGCGCGGTGGGCGACGAAGTCCTCGTAAGCGTCGATTTCGTGCTTCAGTTCACGCTGGCACAACTCGATCATGATCGCATCGTCGAGGAAGCCGAGCACGGGCACGCTGTCCGGAATCACGTCCTCGGGTTCGGCGAAATAGGTCAGCGCGGAGAGGACGCGCTTCTTGTCGTCCTCCGACAGGTCCCAGCTCGCATCGTTGATCATGTCGATCATCGATCCGAGCTTGGAAAGGCGCGCGGAGATGAACTCGGGGACCTTCATGCTCTGCGATTCGACGAGCAGCTTGCCGGCCGCATCGGTGATCTGCTTCGGGGTGAGATTGCCGGCCTTCGCCTGCGCGCGCTTGGCGGCGTCGATGAAGAACTGAAGGTCGGAATCTTTGAGGTCGATCGTGATCTGCAGTGACATGGCGTTGGTCCGTTAATCCCCTGAAGGCTGGTGAGCGTAGCCAGCGCATGCCTGCGCGTCAATTGTTTTTGAGGGCGGAGGGGCGAGGGCTGAGGGCCGAAAAACAGAGGCCCACCGCTCTTGATCTTCGGCCCTCAGCCCTCGGCTCTCAGCCCTACATGATCGACACCAATCCGGCGCCGAATGCGGTGACGATGCGCGTATAGATGGTCTTCATCGGCAGGTTCACCTCCGGGAAGTCGCCGACGTCGGTGTAGCAGGCGTAGAAATCCGCAACGCCGGGACGCATCGGCCTGCATTCGCCGTTCTTTCCGGCGGGGTCGAACTCGAAGCTCGATGCGTAGCGGAACGGCCACAGGTCGAAGATCGGCAGTGCAGCCGAGACGTTGGCGATCGCGTTGTTGATGCGGCCGAAGAAGCGGGAGGGGCGGCTCTTGGCGATCGTCCAGGCGTTGTCCGCTTCGGCGTCGCGCAGGATCGACTGGCGCAGGCGTGCGGCGAGCGCGGCGTTGCGCACGATGAATCCCGATTCGGTGTTGTAGATCTCCGAGCGCGGATCGAAATTGTGCGAGCCGATCACGACGATCTCGCCGTCGATCACGATCGACTTCGCGTGCAGGCCCATGCGCACGCCGCCGCGCTTGAGCGGCGCATTGCGGTACTTGCTGCGCGCCTTGTCGCGCGCCGGGTTGGCGGGTTGCGCCGGCGCGGCGCCGAGTTCGTCGTAGTTCGCGACCACCCCGTGCGCTTCCGCGGGAAACGGTTTGAATTCGTAGATCTCGAAGCCGAGTTTCAGATAGCGCTTCTTGTACTTGTACGACAGTGCATAAACGTAGAACGCATCGGTGGCCGCGAGCGAGTTGGTCGATACGACGATGCGCGGCGGTTCGGCACGCTTGTGCAGGTCGCGGAAGATGCGCGTCGCGGTCGAGCTCAGCACCAGGTAGGGCGTCTGCAGCACGATCTCGGATTTCGCCGCGCGCAGCAGGGCGGTGAGCTGGCGGGTGGATTCGCGACTTGCCTGCGCGGGTTCCGGCTTGCCGGGCGCGTCGGCGAAATAGTCGATGCGACCGACGCGCAACGCCTCGTCGGCGAAATGCGCGCGGATGTAGCCGGCGTCGTCCGCGCGCCGCGACAGCTCGGCCACGCGCGATGCGTTCCGGTACGCATGCATCTCGTAGCGCGGCGCGGCGATGCCGGCGTCGAGGATGTCGCCGGCGACGTCGCGCAGACGGCTCAGCGGCACCGTGTGCGGCGAATTCCAGAATGCGTCGAACGAAGCGCGCATGGCCGCGCCGACCGGACCGACGGCGAGGAGGTCGCGGTCGCGATAGTCGAACTCGCTGTCCCAGTCGTAGTAGCGGTTCTCGTAGTTGCGCCCGCCGACGATGCCGATCGAGTCGTCGACGAGCAGCATCTTGTCGTGCATGCGCTGATTGAAGCGCCAGAAGCAGCAGAGCACGCCCGCGGCGAATTCGAGCGGCGGCGTAGAGGCCTTGTGGAAGGTCGGGTTGTAGACGCGGAACTCGAAGTTCACGTGCGCGCGGGCGAGGGCGGCATAGAGCTTGGAGTTGTCGAGCGAGAAAAGCTGGTCGGCGATCACCCGCACCTTGACGCCGCGGCGCGCGGCTTTGACCAGCTCGTCGAGTACGAGATAGCCCGCGTCGTCTTCGCTGAAGATGAAGGTCTGGATCTCGATGCTGCGCTGCGCGTTGCGGATCAGGTGCACGCGCAGCACGAGCGAGTCCTCGCCGCGCTCGAGCAGGTTGACGAAGTGGACGGGCGCGGCCTGCGTCGAGGCGCGCCGCGCCGTTTCGGTCAGTTCGCGGTACGGCGAATCTTCACCGCAGGCGTCGACGCGCCGGGGCGCGCAGTCGATCGAGCGGTCCTGCGCCGCGCTGGCGGTCGCCGCCGCGCGGCGTGCATGAATCGGATCGAGCGCGCAGCCGGCCAGCGTCGCGACGAGGGCCAGCAAGAAGAGACTTGGACCGCAGAGGGACGCGGATGGACGCAGACAAGAGCGGATAAAGAAGTTCATTGATCTGCTGTTTTTATCCGCGTCCATCCGTGTGAATCTGCGGCCAGCGCTCTTGCTCATTGCAACTTACTGCGCTGTACCGCCCGTCATCGGCTTGGTCGCGATCGAGAAACTCAGGTCGACCTTGTCGGACAACGTACCGCGCCGCGAGCTCATGCCGAAATCGCTGCGTCGGATGCTGCCTTCGGCCTCGACCGGGCAATTGTCGCCGCTGGCGGCGGGGCAGTCGGGCTTGATCAGATCCAAGCGCACGGGTTTGGTTACGCCGCGCAGGGTCAACATACCGGTGATTTCGCCACCGGACTGCAGGCGCTTCAGCGGGATCGCATCGGAGACAAAGACGATCTGGGGGTAATGCTGGGCGTCGAAGAATTCGGGCGATTTGACCCATTCCTCATGGTTCCTGCTGCGCATCGAAACGACGTTCGCGTCGATCTGCGCCTCGACCGTCGCCGCACTGCGGAAATGGTCGACCGAGATCGTGCCGCGTACGCTGCCGAAACGCCCGTGCACGCCGACGAGCCAGAGCACCTTCACTTCGAAATCGACCCAGGATTTCGCGCTATCGAAGGCGAGATGCTCGATGCGCTCTTCGGCGCGGCCCGCCGCAGGCTGCAGCGCCACGACGAGCGCAAAGCCGAACCCGAAGAAGGCCGCGGCTGCGGGCCGCCTCGATTTATCCCTTATTGCCATCGCCGCGCGGACATGACGCAGCGTCGTTACGGTGCCCAAAATGCCTTCAGCCGGCCCGCGCCGGGTTCGACGGCGCCGGTGAGTTCGATCCAGGCGATGCCTGCCGGCGGCATGCCGCGGAAATCGCCCGATTGCCCGGTCGCGAGCAGCGCGACCAGCGTTTCGAAACCCGGGTTGTGCCCGACCAGCACGAGGCGCTCGGCGTCGGCATGCTCGTCGATCAGCGCGATCAGCTCGCCCGCGGTCGCCTCGTAGATGCGCGGCTCGAGAG
>CBJLOV010000031.1:0-30825 GCA_966424745.1 uncultured bacterium | reverse complement strand
CCGGCGCCTGCTCGCGGAAATCGCGGCGAACAAGTCCTTGCTGCTGTTCTTCGGCTTGATGCTGTGCTTTCGCTCCGCCATTGCGGATTGGATGTACGTACCGACCGGCTCGATGAATCCGACCATCGTCGAAGGCGATCGCATCCTCGTCGACAAGGCCGCCTACGGCCTGCGCGTGCCGTTCACCAACGTGCGGCTCACGCACGGCGGCGATCCGCAGCGCGGTGACATCGTCATCTTCCCCTCGCCCAAGGACGGCACCACCCTGGTCAAGCGCGTCGTCGGCCTGCCCGGCGATACGATCGCGATGCGCGGCGAACGGCTTCTCATCAACGGCGCCGCGCTCGACTACGCCTCGACGCAAAGCCGCGCCGACGGCGAACTGCCGCTCGCGACGCGCGGCGAACAGCGCGAATATTTCACCGAAGCCCTAGGCGACAGCGCGCATCCGATCATGGTCCTGCCTCAGCGCAACGCGATGCGCACGTTCGGCCCGGTGACCGTGCCGCAGGGCCAGTACTTCATGATGGGCGACAGCCGCGACAACAGCGAGGACTCGCGCTACTTCGGCTTCGTGCCGCGCGCGACCATCGTCGGTCGCGCGCATCGCGTCGCCTATTCGCTCGACGCGGACCGCTGGTACAAGCCGCGCGGCGACCGTTTCTTCAGTCCGCTGAACTGACCGGGGTTCTCCGCCTGGAGACAGGCGGAGTCGCCGGCCCGGCCGTGTTGCGCCGCCGCTTCCGCGGCGGAGTATGATCGCCGGCACCCTCCCCATCTTCTTCCAACGCGAGGAGGTGGCATATGAAACGTGCATTGCTGATCGCCGTTGCATCGGGGCTGTCGATCGCTGCGATATGCCGGAGCGCGGCCGCGGATGAACCCGCGCATGCGGTCTTCAGCGCGGCCGATATCCGATGGAGCGACGCGCCGCCGGCGATGCCTCCGGGAGCGAAGGCCGCCGTGCTGTATGGCGATCCGGGAAAGCCCGGGCTCTTCGTCATGCGAATGAAAATGCCTGCCGGGTACGTGGTCCCGGCACATTGGCATTCCAACGATGAAATCGTCACCGTCGTCAGCGGCTCGGGAGCGTTCGGTCTCGGCGACAAATTCGACCCGAAGCTGCTTCGCCCTCTGAGTCCGGGATCGGTGGTCGTCGCGCCGGCCAAACACAATCACTTCGCCACGACCAGGACCGGAATGATCATCCAGGTCTCGGCCGTCGGACCGTTCGACATCACCTATGTGAACCCGGCCGACGATCCGCGCAACAAATCGACCGGAAAGAAATAAGCGGTGCGCTGACTGCCGCGGCTCAGACGAGCCTCGGCAGTTTCCCGCGCACGCTGTCGGCGTCGTGCCGGCCGGGCGCGGCGATCAGGTCGCGCGCGGGCTCGACCTGGCCCCAGACGTTCCACAGCAACACGCCGCGCACGCGCCCGTCGTCCAGATAGTAGACGACGCCTTCGCGATACGGCTGCGTCCACTGCTCCACCACCTCGAGGCGGTCGTCGAGCAGCCCGACGGCTTCGTAGCCGAGATCGAACAGGTCCGAGTAGAAGAACGGCAGCGTCGTGTATTCGTCGTCGGCGCCGGCCATGACGCGCCCGGCGTGATGGCCCATGCCGATCGCGGCGTTCTCGTGCTCGACGCGCAGGCGCATGCCGAGCGGCGCGCAGGGGAAATTGGCGACGTCGCCGGCGGCGAAAATATCGGGATCGCTCGTGCGCAAATGCGCATCGACCACGATGCCGTTGTCGACCGTCAATCCCGCCGCGGCGGCAAGGTCGGTATTCGGCATGACGCCGAGACCGGAAACCACCGCGTCGAAGCGCGCGCTCGTGCCATCCGACAGCGCGACTTCGACGCCGTCGACCCGGTTTTTGCCGTCGACCACGCGCGAGCCCGCGCGCAGCGTCACGCCGCGTTCGCGATAGTAACCGTCGAGAAACGTGGACAGACTGCGCGGATAGCGGCCCGCGCCGATGCCCGGACCCGGAAACAGCATCGTCACGTTGCAACCCTGGCCGGCGAGGGACGCCGCGATCTCGCTGCCGATGAAGCCGGCGCCGACCACGGCAATCCGCGCGCCGGGCACAGCGTAACGGCGCAAGGCCAAGTAGTCGTCGAGCGTGCGGAAGTGGATGACGCGCTCGCCTGCGACCGGCAATCGACGCGGCGTCGCGCCGGTCGCGAGCAGCATCCGTCGATAGCGATAGACGTCGCCCTTGTCGTCGGCGGCCCGATGCGCGCCGCGGTCGAGCGCGACGATCCGGCGTTCGAGGTGGAGCACCGCGCCGCTCTTCCGCGTGCCGAGATCGACCGACTCGACCGGCTTGTCGCCCTTCCACAGCGCCTTCGACAACGGCGGCCGTTCGTACGGCGCATGCGTCTCGTCGCCGACGATGCCGACGCGCGCCGCGCCATCGGTTTCATGGATCGCTTTCGCCGCGGCATCGGCGGCCATGCCCGCGCCGACGATCAGATAGTCGTAGTCGTATCCCATCCCGCGCCTCCCGATCGATTGCAGCGACCAGAATACACCTGCAATGAATTCGCGAGCGCGAACGACGTTTTTGCCGTCACGCGCGGCCGACGAATGCCGACCTGGCGCGCACGTTCAACAAAGCAAGATCCAGAGACGTCGACACGAAGATCACGAAGAAACCACGAAGGACACGAAGAAGAGCCAAGACTCGTTTTTGATTTCCTTCGTGGCTCTTCTTCGTGTCCTTCGTGATCTTTGCTCTTGTCGGCAAAACACACTTAGGAAGGAAACCCGAATGGCCGGGCGGTTCAGACGACGGTGATCTTGACGTCCACGTTGCCGCGCGTCGCGTTCGAGTACGGGCACACTTCGTTGTGCGCGCGCTCGACCAGACGTTGCGCGACTTCACGATCGACGCCGGGCATCGAGATCTTCAATTCCACCGCGATGCCGAAGCCCTTCGGAATCGGACCGATGCTGACCGCGCTTTCGATCGTCGTGTCGGCCGGCACCTGCACCTTTTCCTGCCCGGCGACGAACTTCACCGCGCCGATGAAACAGGCCGCGTATCCCACGGCGAACAATTGTTCGGGATTCACGCCCTCGCCCGTGCCGCCCATTTCCTTCGGCGGCTTCAGCACGACGTCGATGCGGCCGTCGGAGGAACGGCCGCGGCCGTCGCGCCCGCCGGTGGCGGTGGCGTGTGCGGTGTAGACGACTTTTTCCAATTGCGTTGTCATGTGGCTTTGCTCCATGGCTGGTTGTCGAGGATACGCCAGTACGAGATGGCGACACGGCGGCGATGTTCAAGCATCGATTATCGATGCCCGCGCGAGCCGCGAGTGGAGGATGCGCTACTGCACCACGTCGACACGCAAGCGCCGCGAATCGGCGCGGCCGCGATCGTCGACGGCCCGCAGAGTGTACTCGCCGGGTGCGTTCGGCTGCCAGAACAGGGCCTCGCCCGGCTTCACCGCGCCGACGAAATCTTCGTCGACGAACCAATAGAGTTCGTGCGTGCTCGCATCGACGGTCGCGTTGAACGCGATGCGCTCTTCGCCTTCGCGACTGGCGCGGCGCGTGTAGGTGGCGCCGCGCACGGGCGAGGTGATCTGCGGCGCCTGACCTTCGTCCGCGGCGGTCGTGCAGTCTGGAATCGGCGGCGGCGCGCGCCGCGGCACGCCGGCCTGGCGGAACACCTTGGCCAGGTCCGACGGCCAGAACTCGAAGACTTCGGTGCGCGTCCGCAGCGGATCGTACGGCGGACATGCCGCCTGCCCGGTGACCGTGTCGATCACCATCGGCCGATGCACCGTGCTGACCCGGATCGGCGACTTGCCCGGGATGAACCAGGTCATGCCGCGCTGCGGGCACCAGGCGTTCGGCAGGTCGCCGCTGGCGAGACAGATCTCGACGCGCTTCAGGTTCTTCGGCATCGCGTGCGGCGGCTCGCGCATCTGCGCATCGCGCGCGCGCAGCGCGTCGACGATGTGGAAGAACAGCGGCGCCGCGGTCTCGACGCCGACGAAAGCGGGGTTACCGCTGCCGTCGAAGTTGCCGACCCAGACGACGAGCACATAGGGCCCGACGATGCCCGCGGTCCATGCATCGTGGAAGCCCCACGAGGTGCCGGTCTTCCAGTACACCGGCAGCGAACTGGGCTGCGAAATCAGCGTGTCGTCGGGGCGTGGATTCTGCCGCAGCATGTCGAGCACCATGAAGCTCGCCTCTTCGCTGAGGACGCGCGCCGCCGCCGCGCGCGGTTCGTCCGCGCGGCGACGCAGCGGCTGCAGGCTGCCGCGGTCGGCGAGCATCGCATAGAGCCTGGCGAGTTCCTCCATCGTCACCTCGCCGCCGCCGAGCACGAGGGCGAGGCCGTAGAAATCCTCGTTCGCCATGCGGCTGACGCCGGCGTCCTTGAGGAACTGGTAGAAATCGGGGTCCTTCAGCTTCGATGCGACGTACACCGCGGGAATATTGCGGCTGCGCACGAGCGCTTCGGTCGCGGTCACCGGCCCCAGGAAACGCCCGTCGAAGTTCTCCGGCGCGAACGGACCGAACGCGGTCGGCACGTCGCGCAGCACGGTCTGCGGATGCAGCACGCCCTGATCGAAACCGAGCCCGTAGATGAAGGGCTTGAGCGCCGAACCCGGCGAACGCTTGGCCAGCGCGCCGTTGACCTGCCCCGCAATCGTCCGGTCGAAATAGTCGACCGAACCGACCAGCGCCTTGATGCCGAGATCGCGCGTGTCGACGAGGAGCGCGGCCGCATTGCGCACGCCGCGATCGGCGAGATGTTCGACGTGATTCTTCACCTGGCGTTCGAGCACGCGCTGCAGGTCCAGGTCGAGCGTGGTATTCAACACCGGCGCCGTCGATCCCGTGAGCCGTGCGTCGGCCAGCACTTCCTCGACGAAATGCGGGGCGAGGAACGGCAGGTTTTCCGGCGAGCGCAGGCGCAGCGGCAGCCGCATCAGCGGCGCTGCCGATTTGTCCTCCGGATGTTTCGCCAGCCAGCGCTGGAACAGGCGCGCGCGCGCAGAGAACAAGCGCCGGTTCGCGAAGCCCTCTCCCCCGCCGGCCCCGCCATCGGGCGAGAGGGCCGGGTGAGCAGGCGCTTCTCGCTCCTCGCGCGGTGCATCCGAAGGCGGCGATTGCGTCCCCTCATCCATGCCCTCTCGCCCAAGCACGGAGCCGCTTGCGGGGGAGGAAGAATTGTCGCGCCTTCCGCCCTCGCTCCCGCGCCGATTCGGCTCCTGCGGAATCACCGCCAAGGTCATCGCCTCGGGCAAGGTCAGCTCGCTCACCGGCTTGTCGAAATAGATCAGGCTCGCCGCGCCGGCGCCTTCGATATTGCGCCCGTACGGCGCGTAGTTGAGATAGGCCTCGAGGATCGCGTCCTTCGAATAGCAAAGTTCCAGTTCGATCGCGCGCAGCACCTGGCGAAACTTGCCGCCCGGCGTGCGCGTGTTGAGCCGGTACGCCAGCCGCGCGAGCTGCATCGTCACCGTGGAGCCGCCCTGGCGATTGCCCCCGCGCACATAGGTCACCCAGGCGCCGCGCATCAGGCTGAGCGGATTGAAGCCGGGGTGCCAGCGGAACCACGCGTCTTCGTGAAGAAGCACGCCCTGCACGAGCGCCTGCGGCATCTGCGCCAGCGGCACCCATTGGCGATAGCGATCGTCGCTGGCCAAGGTCAGCCGCAGCAGGCGCCCGCGGTCGTCGTAGACCGCGGTCGAGCTCGGCGCAAGTTGCGACAGCGGCGGATGCGGCCAGAGGCGGACGCCGATCACGGCCAGGATCAGCAGCAGGGCCGCCATCAGCCAGTTTTGCCAGCGCACCAAGAAGCGAGTGATAGAGGCGCGAAACGCATTGAGAGCATGCGCGCCCGGCTTCGACTTTTCGATTGCTTCGGTCGTGCTCACAGCCCGTAGGGGCGCGATTTATCGCGCCCGTCCCACGCAGGATTGTTTCTGTCCAATGCCCATTGCGCCGGGTTATTCCGAATGTACTCGCGTATTCGCGACAGATCTTGCTCGTTGCGAATCACGTGCTCGTAGTAATCCCGCTGCCATAGCGAGACGCCGCGGGCGCCATGAATGGCGCCCCTACAAGAGCGGGTGCACCGCGCTTTGAAACTTCGAACGACCTCACCCAACGTAGGGGCGCGATTCATCGCGCCCGGCCCTTTTCCGCCTTCGAGTACGACAATGCCATGAAAGTGATTCGGCATCACTACGAACTCATCCAAAGTCATATTGGAGAATTGCGTAGGCAGCGCTCTCCAACTGGCTTCAATCAAACATCCAAGTTCATCCAACCGCATCTCGTTCCCGGCAACGGATCCGAACACACATGCGCGATCTTGTGTGCACACAGTTACAAAGTACATTCCGGCCTGCGCATAGTCGTACTGGCGCAAACGCAGTCCTTTGCGTTGAGGCAACAAGCTCGTCATACCAACAATCCTTGTAAAGAGCCGGGCGCGATGAATCGCGCCCCTACGAATTCCGCAACGGCAATCCTTACGGCTTCTTGACCTCGATCTTCATGCCGAGCGCGCGCGCCTGCACCGTCCGGTCGTACATCGACTCGCCATACGCCGGCGGCACGACGAACGTGCCCGCATTGGTGGCGCGGATGCGATAGACGAACTCGGAGACACCGCGCGTCGCCGTGCCGTAGATGACGACGCGGTCGTCGCGCACGTCGGCGTAGCTCAGGTTCCAGCTCGATCCGGGCAGGCCGATCGGCGAGCGCCACGCGGGCTGCTGCGCCGGCGCATTGTTCGCGTTGTCGCCGCCCGCCTCGTCGGCCGGGGCCGGCGGCGGTTGCTGCACGGCCTCGAAGCCGCCCGGCAACAGATCGACGATGGCGACGTTGCCGATCGTGTCGACCTCGGTCGCGCGGATCTTCAGATGCACGTCGATCTCCTGGCCGAGCGTCGCCGCGGTGACGGCCTTGCCGTCGGTGTCGGTGAACTCGCGGATGATTTCGAGGCCCTGCTTCAGCTCGCTCGTCGGCGGCGCGCGGTCGTATCCCGCCTGCGAGACCGCATACCAGGCGTGATGATCGGCCGAGTTGTCGACGCGCAGGCCGGCCGCGGCGGCGGTGAATGCGCCGCGCACGAACGTGCCCGCGGGCGTGTCGAGCGGCTTGGCCGCGCCGTCCTTGAGCAGCTCGCTCAGGCTCAGCTTGCCGTCGACCGCCTGCGCGCCGTAGGCCTCCAGGGCGAGGATGGTCTGCGCCGACGACAGCGTGTTGTACCAGCCGCGCTGGATCGGGCGCACGAGGTTGGCCAGCGCCGACTGCGGCAGCGCGTGCGACCGTTCGGGGAAGTGCTTGGCGAGCAGATACAGCGTGCTCGCGTCGCGGAACAGGGTGTCGTACCAGCGCTCGAAACGGTAGGCGTTCTCGATCGTCGCGCGGGTCAGCCCGGTCTGCAGCGGTGCGATCAGGCGATCGGCCTCCTTGTCCTGCTTGAGCAACTTGAGCGAAGCGGCCAGATAGCCTGCGGCGAGATTGTTGTGCCAGTCGGCGCCGTCGATCATGTACTCGTACGGCTTGATCCGCTGCGACGGGCCTTCCTTGCCGAAGTTGTCGTCGAGGCGCTTCTGCACCGCGGCGATGTAGTTCGTCGTCACCGTGCCCTGGCGGGTGAGCAGGTAGATGGCGAAGGCGCGTTCGCGCAGACCGGCCAGCGAACCGTCGCTCTCGTCGGCGGCAAGCTGCGAGAGATAGCGGTTGCCGGCTTCGATCAGATCGCCCGGCACGCGCTGGCCGCGTTCCTTCGCCTCGATGAGGAACTGCATCGCGTAGACCGAAACGAAGCGTTCGGACACCGGCGTCGACGCCCACAGGCCGAAGCCGCCCTCGCTGTTCTGGCGCGTGTGCAACACGGCGTAGAGTCCCTGCAGCGAATCGGCGGCGGTCTTCGCATCCGCCTTCTTGCCGGCATCCGTCCTGACGGCCCCGTACTCGGGATGCGAAGCGAAGACGAGTCCGGGCACGCCCTGGCTGACGAGTTGTTCGGTGCAGCGGTGCTGGAAGTCGTCGAGGAAGGCGCTGAGCCCCTGCGCCAGCACCAGCGGCGTATAGGCCGCGGAGATCTGCCGCTTCGCGAGCGCGTCGAACATGTCGCGCAGCGGCTTGACGTCGGCGCTGCCCTTGTCGAGATCGCCGACCGCGATATCCGTGCGATAGGCCGAAGCGGGACGCACCGACACCTCGGTGCCGATCTTCGCCGACTTGTCGGCGTAGCTCGCCTTGAAGTCGAGCTTGGCCGGGCCGAGCACGTCCTTTGCGCGCAGCTTGTAGACCACGACGCCTTCGCGCATCTCGCCGAGCTTCAGTTCCTGCTCGGCCGCACCGACGACTTCGAGGCCGGCGGACGGCGCGAACGCGACCTTGACCGGCACTTCCTTGCCGCCGAGGCCGGCCAGGTTGTTGGCGACGCCGACACTGACCTCGAATTCGTCGCCCGGCGCGACCATGTTCGGCACGTTCGGCGAGAGCACGAAATCGCCGCGCACCGTCGTCGAGTTCTGGCTGATGCCGATCTTGTCGGCGCGCACCGCGACGGCCATGACGCGCAGCTTGCCGTTGAAGTCTTCGGGCACGGTCCAGGCGAATTCGCGGCTGTCCTTGATGTCGACGATGCCCGACCACCACGCCACCGGCTCCTGCCGTTTCTTCTTGAACGGATTGAGATGGCGCGCGAGCAGCTCGTCGGCGTCGCCGCCCGGAGCGGCCATGCCGATCAGCTTGGAGAACTCCGGCAGGATCAGGTCGAGGATCTGGCTGGTCTTCACGTCGAGCATGCGCTTGCGGAAGAAGAAGTCGAGCGGATCGCCGAGCTTGTAGCGCGCGACCTGGAGGATGCCCTCGTCGACCGCGAACACGGCGATGCGCGCCGACTGCGCGACGTTGACCTTCATCCTGAGCGCATCGCCCGGCTTGACCAGGGTCGGCACGTCGATCCGGGTCACGTCGCGGCGCGCGTCGCGGTTCACGGAGAACGGAACCACGCCATAGCTGAGGGGACTCATGAAGATTTCGTCCGAGGACGGATCGCGCACGAACTGCACGTTGATGTAGCCGTTGCCTTCGAAGTCCTTCGGCACGGTGATCTTCTGCACCGAGCCCGAGGTCGCCGCCTTGAACCACTGATGCGCGTAGACCTTGTCGCGCTCGATCGTGATCAGGCCGTTGCCGGCATACGGCGCGCGCACGGCGATCTCGATCTCCTCGCCGGGCGCGTAGTCGTGCTTGCTGAGCGCGAGCTGCAATTCCGCGTTGCGTTCGAGCGAGCGGGTCAGGTTCGCTTCGCCGGCAACGCTGTAGTCCACCCGGTTGAGCTCCTCGCCGTCCGCGTCGCGCACGACCAGGGCGAAGCTGCCGGGCTTGTCCGTCGGCAGGGTGAAATCGCTGCCGTTCGCGCCGATCGTCAACGGCACGTCGGACACGGTGATGTCCTTCGACTTGGACTCGTATTTGTAGACGCCCGAGTCCTGCTTGGTCAGGATCGACACGTAGCGGCGCTCGATGATCACCGCCTTCAAATCGCCCACGGCGATCTTCTTCGCGCCCGGATCGATCGCGATCAGATTGACCTTGCGCTGCGAATCGCGCGTGACGAAATCGAGCGCGCCGTCGGTCTTCGCCCCGACCAGGTAGTCGAGCGAGGACACGAGCTGGCTCACCTGCGCGGCGACGTTGCGTCCGCCTTCGGCCTCGTAGCCTTTGGCGAAGAAGCGCAGCTGATACGTCGCGTTCGCGTACTTGGAAAGATCGAGCGGGAACTCGGCCAGACCTTTCTCGTCCGTGGCGCGCTCGCCGAGCGGGTCGGAATAGCCTTCCTTCGCGCGCTGCGGATCGAAGAAGCGGTAGTCGGGGTAGCCGCGGAAGCTGGGAATCGACGGAGTCAACGTCAGCGTGGCCTCGACGCGGCGATTCTGCGCCGGCGTGCCGAACAGATTCTGCAACGAGAACAGCGCCTTCAAGCCGTCCGGCTTGACCCAGCCGTCGGGCGAGCTCACCGACAGCCGCGCTTCGGCTTTCATGCGGTCGGGCAGGAATTCCTTGATCTGCACGCCGACCGAACCGATCTGCGCGTCGGCCCGGCCGTCCTTGCTGATGTAGACGTTGACGTTCCAGGTGCCGGTCGGTGCGCTTTCCTGGGTCGTGTAGTCGACGCCGAGGAAGCCCGCGCTGTCGACGCGCAGCTTGCGCGTCTCGACGACGGTGCCGCGCGCGTCGGCGATCTCGGCGATCAGCGGAATGCCGTCGAGCGGCTTGGACCAGTCCGCCGCGCGCACGATCACGCCGACGTGGAAGGTATCGCCCGGGCGGTAGATGCCGCGGTCGGAGAACAGGTACGCCGACAGGCGCCCGGCGTTCTTCGCGTTGCGCTCGCCGCCGATGTCGAAGCGCGAGAAATCGAGCGAACGGTCGCGCTCGCCGATTGGCAGGAACGACAGATCGTCGGCCTTGCGCACCGTGAACATCGACGGCGTCTTTTCGCGCGTGAGGCCGTCGAGCGGATCGAAATGCACGTGGCCGCCCGCATCGGTCGCGTGCGAGACCAGGGTCTGCCCGTTCTTGCCGATCACCTCGACGCTCGCGCCGTCGACCGGCGATCCGGTGTGGATCGACTGCACGTAGACGTCGTAGCTGCCGTCGAGCGATTTCTTCGTCAGCATGCCGAGATCGGTGACCACGATCAGGCGCGTGTCCTCGGGCATGTCGCCCTGATAGCTCTCGTTGTTCGCATAGCTGCCCTCGCCCTCGCCTTCGCCCTCCGCGTCGGCATTGGCCTCCGGTTCTTCCGCATTCGGATCGGGCGCGGTCTTCTTTTCTTCCGGCTTGAGTACGCCGAGCTTGAGCAGGAACACGCCGTGCTTGGCATTCGCCCCGCTGCCGAAATACTTGCCGAGGTCGACGCCTTCGAAATGCGCCTTGGCCGGGTCGCCTTCGCCGAACGGCACGCGCTGGACGAAGCGTTCGGTGATCTGATCGGCGTTGAGGGCATACAGCTGCGGCTTGGCGTAGGTGCCCTGGTTGAAGCTGACCAGATGCTGCAGTTGGTCGGGCAGCACGCGCGCCACCTCGAGCTGCATGCCCGGCATATTGCGCGCGACCACGGCCACGCGCTTGTCGCCCGACAGCGACAGCAGCGAACCGTCGGCCATGAAGCGCAGCATGCGCGGATAGTCGGGCACGCGCACGACGATGCCCATCGTCCGGCCGAGCACGTAGCCGCCGAAAGACTTCAAGCCCTTGTCGACCTTCACATAGAGATACCGGCCTGGATCGGCGTGATACTTGAAGCTGGACATCTCGGCGTAGTCGTGTTCGGCCGGTACCGCTTCGAGACTGAGCTTGTCGGACGCCTTGAGCAAGTTCTCGCCGACCTCGTCCAGCCCCCACGAATAGGGCTGCTCTCCGCGTTCCGCCTCGGCGACTTTGGGGTTCTGCTTCGGCAGGACCCATGCCGACACCGCCTTCGTCACGTCGCGCTCGCCGACCGGCTGCGACACGTTGACTACGAGCACCTGCTCCGGCTCGAACTTGGCGTTGTCGACGAGCGTCGGCTCGATCGCGTCGATGTGCAGACTGTAGAGTCCCGGCACCGCGACGTTGCCCTCCAGGGCGGCCTCGGTGGCCGGGCCGCCGCGTGCGGCGCGCACACCGGAGGCAACCGTATAGCCGAGCGTGGCGTCGTCGGTCGGGATGGTCAGCGGTTCGGAGTGAACGAATGCGTTGACCTTGCGCTCGTCGTAGGTGACCGAGAACTTCTTCGGCGTCGACGACAGCTTGGGGCCGGACAGCTTCAGCGCCACCGCTTTCTCGAAACTCGCCGGATCGACCGGATGGGTGAAGCGGGCGTGGATCACGGCCTTCTTCGCCGCCGCATCCTGCGGATCCTGATAAAACTCGCCTTGCACGATGCTCGCCTTGAACGAGGCGCTTGCGAAATCGAAACGATCCTTGTCGACCTTGACGTGCTCGGCGAAGGCGAGCTTGGGATCGAAGCTCACGTCGAACTTCTGCCCGACCGGCCAGTCGTCCTTCGGCGTGAAGTTGAGTTCGCGGTCGTTGAGCCAGGTCCAGGTGCCGGCGAGTTCCGGCCGCATCGTGATGCCCGCCGTCGGCGACTTGCCGACCAGGGCCAGCGGCGCCGCCGAGCGATTGAAGGCCACGTGCAGCGGATGCACGATCAACTTGCGCGCTTCCTCGTCGTAACCGGTCAGCGCCGGCGCCTGCACGTTGAACACCGCCGGCGGCTCGACTACGGGGCGCGGACGATCGCGCCACATGCGATAACCGATCACGCCGCCGACGCCGAGGATCAGCACGGCTGCAAGGATGCCGGCCGATCGCGCCGGGCGTGCCTGCACCGCACCGCCGAGGCGCTGCCAGCCGCTGCCGACTGCGCGCATCCACGGCGGCGCATCCCAGCCCAGGCGGCCGAAAAAGAACGACAGCACCGCGCCGACGATGCGCAGCAGCATCAGCGGCAGGTTCCAGATGAAATTCAGCAGCCCCATGTTCCTTCTTCCTTTGCTTGGCCCGCGCGCAATGCGCCGCGTCCCGACCGGACGCAATTCAGTCCCGAAACAGATCAGCCCCGCCGCGATTCTACGTCCTACACCACGGCGTCCCCAGTCTCGCTTCGGCGAATGGCAAATGCGTGGCGCAATATGGCGGAGGCAGAATCAATTGCGCCATTATCGCGGCGCAGGCGGGGAAAAAGATGCGGCGGATTCAAGACGCAAGTGTGCGCAGGATCACACGCCGCGAACGCCGGCGCGGACGCATGCCGGCCGCCGCCCGAATCCCCGGGCGCCGGTAGGCGAAAACGGAGCCGCCGTTCTATTTGGACTGCACGAACGCGGCGACCGCCCGCATCTCCGCGGGCTTCAGGTCCTTGATGATGCCGTGCATGACCGGCGATTGGCGCAGACGCGTCTGGATCACGTTGAGCTGGCGCAGCACGTACTCCGCATGCTGGCCGGCAAGGCGCGGAAAGATGCCGCTGCCCAGCGCGCCGGGGCCGTGGCAAGTCGCGCACGCGGCGACGCCGCGTTCGGGAATGCCTTGCTCGAACAACTTCCTGCCCTGCGCGACCAGCGCCGCGTCGCCGGAAACCGGCGGCGGCGAGGGCTGCCTGGAGAAATAGTCGCCGAGCGCGTCGGCCGTGGCGTCGTCGATCAAGGTCGTCATGCCGAGCATGTAGTCGTGCGCTTCCTGTTCGCCGCGCGTCTTTTCGCGGAACGCCTTGATCTGGGCGACGAGATACGGCTTCTGCTGCGCAGCGAGCTTGGGAAACGTCGGCGACGCGCTGTTGCCGCCGGCCCCGTGGCAGCTCGAACAAACCTGGGTCGCCAGCTTTTCCGCGGCCTCGGCGGCCTGGCTCGCCGGTTCCGCTGCCTGCGTCGCCGAAGCGAAGGCGAGCGGCAACAACAGGCAGAAAGAGAGCTTGGTATACATTTTCTTCCTCCGGAATGGGGAGAAATCCTCGGACCTGGGTACTCCGTGCCGCGCATCGCTCGCGATCGCCCGCCGCTGCGCAGCGCGCCCTCTAAAAAGCGAACCATGCGTTGAGGAACAAGGTGTTGTTCGCACTCGCGTTGCGCCCGGCACCGTCGTAGTTGAGGCGGCCGCCGTTGAACCGGTCGTACGCGTAGTACTGCAGCATCACCCGCACGTTCTGGATCGGCATGTAGTCGAATTCGTAGACGAAACCCGCGGTGTTCGGCTTGCCGTTGTTGCTGCCGCCGACCGAGCCCGGACCGTACAGGCCCGCATCGGCGCTGCCGGTGGTGCGCGAATAGAACACGGTGGCGCCGTACTTGCGGTCGTAGTAGTAGCTCAATTTGAGCTTGTTCGTGGTCAGGCTGTCGTGCTGGTTGTCCGGCGTCGGGCCGACGCCGATCGGACTGCCCGCCAGCGTCGCCGGATAGCTCGCCAGGAAATTCTGCTTTTCGTGGATGTGGGTCAATTGCGCGGTGAAGGTATGCAGCTGGGTGATGTACTGATACTGCGCGTCGACGGCGGTATCGGTATAGCGATCGGTCGGCGTGTTGGGAATCGTGTCGTCGGGATAGACCCTCACCTTCATGCCGAACACGCCGACCATCAGCGAATTCGCGCCCCATTCGCGGTTGTACGCCAGACGCACGTAGGGGTTGTAGCCGGACAGCCTGGCGACGCCGCCGGGCGTATGCGTGTCCTGGCCTGCGCGCAGCGCGGAGAACACGCCGTCGGCGGTACGGTAGCCGGTGACTTCGGCGTAGATCGTCGAGTTCCAGTAGACGTAGGCGCCGATGCCCGCCACCTGCTGCGCCAGCGCCCCGTCCACCTGGGTCGCCGCGGCCGGCCCGATGCCGTTCGGCGGCAAGGTGAACGGAAAGCCGAACGCCGGCGTGCTGTTCCACACGTCCTGCACGGTGGGGTTGTTGTGCACGGTCACCCCGTACAGCCACTTGATCGACCTCGCGTCTTCGTCCTCGATGCGACCGACCGCACGCAGATCGGTATTGTCGATGCCGCTGTGGCCGACGGTGTCGCCGGCCGGATTCACGTACAGATTGTTGTAGGTCCACTGGACCCAGCCGCCGATGTTGTCGTTGACCTTGCCCGCCGCGAACAGGCTTGCCGCGGAGAGCTGGACGCTGTTGGTCTTCGGCACGACCTCGTTGCCCTGGTCGTCGCGGTTCTTGCTCACGTTGGTGTAGCCGACCTGGACCATCGCCGCGAGCGGGATGTCCTGGCGCTTGCCGATCGTGTAGCCGCTGAGCTTGAACGCCCGGCCATAGGGCGTCAACTCCGGAAAACTGACATGGCAGGCCACGCAGGCCTGGCCGGTCTGCCGCGCGAACGCCGGCAGCGCACTGGCCTCGCCGCCGAACAGGAGCAAGGCCGGCAGCAGCGCCGCCCGTACCGCCAATACACCCCAGGAACGTATCGACATGACTGCGCCTCGTCGTTTGATGCGCCCGGCTGCGTACCTGACACTCCCGCTGACGCCGCCGATTCGTATGCACGGAATTCGTACTGTCCCGGCCCAGCTCCGCTGTGCCGTGGCGTAAAGAGTGCGCCCGGCGGCACGAAGCGCCTTGATCTGGATCAATAACCGCGGCGAATCGGAGCGCGAGGCGGCGCCTGCCCTATGGAAAACGGATATCCGAATTTCGGGGTTGATTTCGTCTTGTGCGATGCGCCGTCGAACGCGGGTGAATAGCGGAGCGCCGCAGAACGACCGCAAGCCGCCTTACAGAAATTCGTATCGTTATCCGGCTGGGAGGCTTTCACGAAGCGAATGGAGAAGCCCGCGTGCGTAGACTGGCGCTTGATCGGCAAAATCGAAATCACCGGATCATCTGACCGAAGAGCCTGGGTCAAGTTGAGTCGTAGACGATCAGTGCAGAACCACCTGCTCCACCTGATCAAGTGGCACGGGCAATTTTCAGCGCATCCACCCTTCGGTCTTCATGATGGCGGCTCCGCGTTCGCTGCTCAGAAATTCGAGGAACTGCTTTGCCTCCCGATCGGCGTCGTCGGCCAGAACCACGTTGACGTCGCGCCAGATTCTCCGGCTTTCTGCCAAATCCACGATCTCCGCCGCGTCCGAGTGGGTAATGGGCCAGTCGGGCCAGGTTATCCAGGCGTCCGCGTCCTTGGCGACAAACATCTGGTAACTCGGGCCGCTGCCCTTGCCGAAACCGACGATGTTCTTGCGAAAGCGCTTGATGTCGTCGAGCTTTCCGAGCCGGCCCGCGACGTCTTCCCATGTGCCCGTGCCCGAGGTGTTCGCCACGCCGGCGCCTTCGGTCACGACGATACGCATTCCGTTTTTCAAGAGGTCCTCGAAGCCGCGAATATGTTTGGGATTGCCTTTTTTGACGGCAATGATTGCAGGACGCACGTAGATCGGTGTGACGTCGTTCCACGAGAATGCCTTGTAGGTTTCGAGCAGCGCGGTGATGTCTTCCTCCGCCGTTCCCCACAGAATGTCTGCATCGGCCTGGGCCTTCTTTGACCAGGTGGGCTCCGGGCCTCCGGTAACCTCGACCTTGATTCCGGTTTCCTTCGTGAAGACTTCGGCCACTTTGCGAAATGCCGTATCGGGACCACCCGCGCCATAAAGCCGCACGACGCCGTCGCGAGCGTTGTGAATGATGGATGGGTCCGGAATTTCGTGTGCAGCAATCGACCCCGCCGCAAGCATTGCGAGACCCAAAAGAAGACTGCCCACCAAGCGCTTGCTCATTGTGCTCTCCTGTAAAGGATTGGACGCTCCGCCTTTGGCGCCCTCCGAAAGAGAGAAGCCAAAGCCGACCTTTCTTTCGTTTCAGCCCGCTTTTGCGCTCAACGCGTTCCAGGCGGCAAGGGAATCCATGTAATCCCTCCAGTGGGCGATTCGCCGATCCGCAATCTTGATGATGGAGCAGAACCGGTTGTTGTAAGGCACGCCGCTCGAAAGAATCGTCCCGTGGACTTCGTATTCGATCACGACAATCTTCCCGTCGTCGGCGACGTGCTTTATCAAGTGATCGGCCGCATGCAGGGCGATGTGCTCCACGTATCCGCGAAAGCTCTCCATGAGGCGTGCTTTGCCTTCGATGATTCGCGGCCATCCAGGGAAATCGTAGAGAACCTCGTAGACAACGTCATCGGAGGCGCAGTCGAAGAAGTGCTCTCCGTCGACGAGATTCCCCAGCGCACCGCGAACCAGGTCGAAGTAGGGTTTCGCCGGCTTGAAGCGGGAGTAGTTTTTGGTGGTCATTTCTGTTCTCTTGATTGTGGTTCTCGAGGTGTCGAACCGCGGGAAAGGAGGATGGATGTTCCCGCCCCCTTTCCGCGATCCGCGTCACTTGTTCAATTCGGCTCGAAGTTCTTCGGCCGCTTGATGGAGAGCCGCGCGCGTCGCCGCCACGTTGCTGAGCGCATTGAGCAGTCCGAAGTCGTGGATCATGCCGTCGTAGCGGGTCGTTACCACGGTCACTCCCGCCGCGTCGAGCTTGCGGCCGTAGGCTTCGCCTTCGTCGCGCAACACGTCCTTCTCGGCCGTGACGATCAGAGCAGGCGGCAGCCCCGTCAGTTGAGCAGGTGTGGCCAGCAGCGGTGACACATAGATTTCCCGGCGCTGATTCACGTCGGGCGCATAGGCATCCCAGAACCACTTCATCATCGGACGGGTCAGGAAGTGTCCTTGCTCAAACTGATCGTACGACGCATTTTCGAAATTCGCATTCGTCACGGGCCAGAACAGCACCTGCGACTTGATGAGGGGACCACCTTTGTCTTTTGCCATCAGGGCGGTCACGGCGGCCATGTTTCCACCGACGCTGTTGCCGACCACGGCCAGGCGCTTGCCGTCCACATTGATTTCGGCGCCGTGCTCGGCGACCCATTGAGTGGCGGCATAGATCTGCCGGATCGCCACGGGGTAATGGGCTTCCGGCGACGGCGTGTAATTCACGAACACGGCGGCGAAACCGGTATCGACGACCAAGTCGCGAACGAAGCGCTCGTGCGTCGGGAAGTCGCCCAGGATCCAGCCGCCGCCATGGACGAATACGAATACCGGCAATGCGCCTTTGGCGCCGATCGGCCGCACGATATTGAGCTTGATCGGCTCGCCGTCGGCCATGATGGTCTTCTCGCTGACGTCAGCGGGAGGCAGCTTTGCGCCGGCTTGCGCGTCGATCAGCACTTGGCGTGCTTCGCCGGGACTCAACGTCTCGAGCGGCTTGCCGCCGCCCTTGGCCAGAGATTCGAGGAAGGCTTGCGTGTTGCGCTCCACGCCGGGGCTGCCGGCGGCAAGCGCGACCGCGGTTGCGGACGACAACAGTGTGGCGGATAGAACTTTGGTTGGCAGGTTCATAGGTATCTCCGAGTTTGTAGTTACGACGCGACTTGAAGTGATGGGAGACCGTGCGCGTACACGGTCGGGTTGCATTCCAATGGCGGTGAACGCGGCGACTGGCTGAGCAGCCTTGGACTCGCCCGTCTAGCGCCATGCGGCGGCAGTGCCGGCGGCGAACGCTTCGAAGCGAATCGGCGGGGCGCCGGTCGCCGTGAGAACATCGTCGTTGGGTCGGGAGCCGCATCCGCTTGCAACGGTCTCGGTGAGCGTACGAAGCACGCTGCCGTATTCGACGGGGACGCCGGCCTGGATCATCGCGTCGATCCACGCGTCGCGATCGATGTCGCGATACGAGATACGGCGACCGACCGCGAGCGAGATGAGTTCGGCGGCTTTTTCGAACGTCAGCGCTTCGGGGCCTGTCGGAGCGTACGCACGGCCTGCATGTCGTGCGGGATCGCATAGCGTCGCTGCGGCGACGGATGCAATATCGTCGGCGCTGACGAATGCTTCGGCTCCCCTGCCGCACGGTACGACGATCTCACCGTCCACCGGCTTGAGAAACGTCTCGCTGAAGTTCTGCATGAACCAGGCGGGGCGCAAAATCGAGTGCGAGAACGACGTGCGCGAAGCGAGATCCAATTCGACCGCGCGCAGCGCCACTTCGGGTGGCGCGTATTCCATCCCGTAGGCGCTAAGGAAAGTGATGTGGCGGACCCGGGCTCGTTCCGCTTCGTCGAGGAAGCGGGAGACCACGTCGGCGAAATCAACGCGCATCACGGGAGACACGAGGTAAGCGCCCGATACGCCGCGCAGTGCGGCTTCGAACGTCGACGGGTCGCCCCAATCGAAACGGATGTCCGCACCGGTGCGGGCCGCCCGACGCACGGGCAGTCCAAGACCGAACAACTTGCGAGCGACCCTGGATCCCGTCTTGCCCGTGGCGCCGAGCACGAGGATCGGGTTGTGGATTGCGGTGTTCATGCTGCGGCTCCGGGTTGCTTATTGAGTGAAGCCACTTTAGGCTCGCAGATTGAGCGTATGAAGCATTATTACGCTCGATTATTTGTGTGATACGCTCAATCCATGGACCTACTGCAAGAGCATCTGATCAGGGCGCGTGCCTCCGGAGGAGTGTTTGCACGGTCCATTGCCGTTGCGCCATGGGGGCTTCGGTTACCCGGCACGATCCAGCTCGCCGTACACGCGATGATCCAGGGACATGGGTGGTTGTGGGTGGATGGCGACGACGCCCCCCTCGAACTCAAGCCGGGCGACTTGGCCCTCGTTCGAGGCGGCCCGGATCACTTCATTGCCCACCGCCTCGGCGCTCAATGTGTCTTGCCGGAGGATTTCCGCACTCGGCATCCCCCGGAGAAAGCCGAGCTTGATCCGCGTGCCGCGGTGTTCCTCTGCGGGGCCTATCGTTTTGCCGGAGACATCGGTGCCGGCCTGGTCAACGCACTGCCGCGCGTGCTCTCTATCCCTTCGCGCGTCGACAATCCGATCCATAGCGTTGTCGCTCTCTTGTCCCGAGAACTGGCTGATGCCGAGCCCGGTCGGCAGACGATCCTCGACCGCTTGCTGGACGTCTTGGTCGTGCTCGGGCTTCGCACGGGGCTGACATGCAGCACCCGTGCGCCGGCATGGTTCCGCGCTGCCTCGGACCCACGCCTCTCGCAGGCCATGCGGGCCATCCATGGGGATACGAGCAAACCGTGGACCGTAGAAGGCCTGGCCCGGCTGAGCAACATGTCGCGGGCCACGTTTGCACGAGTGTTCCTGGAAGTTCTCGACGACACGCCGATGAACTATCTCACCGGCTGGCGGATGACCGTGGCGCGCGATCTCCTTCGATCCGAGGATCTTCCGCTCATCGAAGTTGCCGAACGCGTCGGATACTCGTCTTTGTATGCGTTTTCTACCGCCTTTCGCCGACATCACGGGCAGCCTCCCGGACGGTGGCGCCAAGACAGTGCAAGCCAAGCAAAGGGCACGCTGGCCCACTAGGTCGGTAAACGACTGATCCTATCTTCGGATCGAAGTCGGACGTCGATGGACAATCTTGTGGGTCGACGTTGCTTGAAAAAATGCTGTGAATCCAATGGCAGTCCTTTGCGCGCATCGGGAAGCAGATTTCAGGTCATCGACTCAAACCCGATCAGACCATTAGAACGAGCGATTCACCAACCCCGCGTCGGTTACCCGTTAGGACAACACGGGCGAAGCGATCAATCTGGAGCGCTTCAGCGATCAGTTTGCCCCGGCGCATGCGACTCGGCTCGTATAGCTGTACTTCACCGATGTCCGTTTCGGGTCGAAGATCGCCCATAGACTTTCGTCGCAGGCTGTAAGGCTCTATACAGGAGCCTTCGATGAATACCTCTGACCATCAACCCGCGAGCCTTTGAAACAAAGGTAGGCCCGTCGGACGAAGGTCGCCACGTCGACTGCGCGACATCCGGGCATGACGCTCACTACTTGCCGTCAACGACTCGCATGCGCAGTGCTGCAAAGCCGGCAAGCAGAGTGCTTAGCACGACGTGCAGCCACCAAGACAGTACCGGCGCGGGCACGGCCATTTGCGGTGTGCCGGCGACGTTGACCCTCACGGCAATCGGTCCGGCCGTCGCACCCGCGAAGACGGCGCTGCCTGTATAGCTCGCAGTGAGCGTGTGCGCACCAACCGCGAGCGTGGCGATCGTCATGCTGGCGCTGTTGTTGTCGCCGAGGGTTGCGCTGCCGATCGCGCTGCCGTTGTCATAGAAATTCACCGTGCCGGTCGGTGCGACGGCCGCGGCGGCTGTCGCGATACCCGTTGCGCTCGGACTCGCTTTGCTCCCGGAGGATGTGGAGGCCAATGAATGGAGCGCGATCATTTCTTCCTCGCCGGATGCGTTCGTTGCCTTCGGTGCATTCGCGCCGACGGTAGCCGTCAAAACCAGCGGCTGGTTCTGTACCACGGGGTTGGGTGCTGCGACGAGCGTCATCGTCGTCGGAACCAAGGCGATCCCGATGGCTTGGCTGGCCTCGGCGGCAGCGTAATTGTCCCCCGCCGGCTGGGCGGCGGTGATCGTGCAGGTTCCCTGCATCACGCCGCTAACCGTGCCCGTAGCACCCGTTGCGGAACTGGATGTCGTCGCGACCGTGCAGACCAACGGCGTGGCCGACGCCAGGGTTACGGCATTGCCCGAGTTCGGCGTCGCGCTGGTCACGGTCACTGCGCCGGTGCCGCCGACCTCGATCACCGGCGCGGCGCCGAAGGCCAGGGTCTGCGATTGCAGGCCCGGGTTCGACGTGAAGCTCGCCGCCACCGTACACGCTCCCGTGACCGCACCCGTGGAGTAGAGACTCGCCGCGCTCTGTGTGCCGCCGCAGCCTGCGATGCTCGCCAGCACGTAGCCGGCGTTTGTCGTCGCGATGCAAGTGGACATGCCGCCGGATTGAACCGGATTCGGATTGCACGTCACGCTGCCGCCGGCGTCCGGACTCGCCGTCGTCGTGATCGAATACATCGTTGCCGATTCCGTGTAGGTGAAATGATCGGCGGACGATGCCGCACTGTTTCCTCCCGCCGCCGTCACGACCACATCGACGGTCCCGGCCGCCTGCGCGGGCGACGGGACGCTGATCTGCGTATCGCTATCGATCGCAAATGAAGCCACGGCCACGGCGCCGAAGGTCACCGCCGTCGCCCCGGTGAAACCGCTGCCCGTGATCGTGACCGGCGTACCGCCCACGGTCGAACCGTTGTTCGGACTCAGGCCGGCGACCGTCGGAGCCGCTGCCGAGGCTGGCGCCGTGTAGGTGAATTGATCGGCGGACACGCCAGGGCTGGTCCCGCCGACGGTCGTCACCGTCACATCGACCGTGCCGGTGCCGGCGGGCGAAGTCGCAGTGATCTGCGAATCACTGATGACTGTATACGAAGCTGTCGCCCCTGCGCCGAAGTCGACAGCCGTCGCCCCGGTGAATCCCGAGCCTGTGATCGTCACGGTCGTACCGCCTGTCGTCGGGCCGGCAGTCGGACTGATGCCGGTGACTGCCGGTGCGGCGACATAGGTGAATTGATCCGCCGCCGAAGTCGCACTTGTCCCCAGATTGGGCGTCACCACCGTCACGTCGACGATACCCGTACCGGCCGGCGAGGTAGCCGTGATCTCGGTATCGCTGACGACCGTCACGTTCGTGCCCGCGGCCATGCCGAAGTCCACTTCCGTCGCGCTGGTGAAGCCGCTGCCGAGGATCGTCACGTTCGTCCCGCCGGCGGTGGGCCCGGCCGTCGGACTGATGCCTGCGACCGAAACCGAATCGGCAATCGTCATCGTGTAGGCACGCGAACCGGCATTGCCGTTTGCGTCCGTGGCGGTGACGCCGAAATTGAAGCTCGTTGCATTCGCCGAAGAGCCGGTCAGGACTCCGCTCGAACTGAGCGACCATCCCGATGGCAGGCTGCTGCCCGTCGTCATTGTGAAAGTGAAGGTCGGAGACGGAGTGACGGGCTGACCATTGGCGGTTTCGGAGGCGTTGATCGTCTGCGTATAGCTCGCTCCCGTTTTACCGTCGGGCAACGTGGAAGGCCATAGCGTGATCGTCGGCGCGGATGGCGACTGCGCAATGTCCACGGTATAGAACATCGAGGCGCCAAGGCCGTTCGTATCGGTCACGGTGACCGTGAAACCGTAGCTGCCTGCGGTCGCCGGCGTGCCGGACAGCACGCCGAGAGCGGAAAACGACAACCCCGGCGGCAACGTTCCGGAGACGGTGTAGGTATACGTGCCGGTTCCGCCGCTTGCGGACACGCTCTGCGAATACGCCGTACCCACCACGCCGGCAAGCAAGCTCGAGGCCTTCAGCTTGATCGCTCCCGGCGGATTCACCGCCAGGGTATACAGCTGGGTGCCCGCATTGCGTCGGGATGCGTCCCAGGCCCTGACGGTGAACGTGAACGACGCAGGCGCACTCGCCGACGAACCCGGCACCGTGCCGGAAAGTAAACCCGAGGAAGACAGGCTCAGACCGGGCGGCAATGCACCACTCCACATACCGAACGTATACGGGCCGCTCAATCCGCCGCTGGCGCCGAGCGTCTGGCTGTAGGACGCGCCGTAAGCGGCGGACGGCAGACTCGCCGGCGACAACGTCACGGGGTCCACCGAGATGTTCAACACTACCGTCGTGGACGTGTATGTCAGCGCGGCGGTTTGGCCGGCCGATAGTCCGTTGACGGTCACTTTCGAAAACGTGCCTGATACGCTGCCCGCTTGAATCAGTCGATACGATCCGCTGCGCGGTACTGCGGTGAAATCGACCTCGATGGCGCCCGCAAGCGTGGCAAGATCGTGCACGGCCAATCCATTGCTTTGATTGCTCCCGTTCGCCGCGAATACGATGGCCGCGTTCGCCGATTGGATGTAGGTGATGGCGTTGAACGAAGCCAGGCCCGGACTTGCGGTTTGCGTTCCCGGCCGGAACGTCGCGTGATTGGTCACCGTTTTCGCTTTGCCTGCCCCCTGCAATACCCCGCCGTTGACAGTGATATCGCTCGACGGCAGAGCTCCATTCAGTTCCATCGTGCCGCCGCCGACGAGCGTGGGGCCGCGGAACGCGGATGTATCGGCCAATCTCCAGGTACCGGCGGACTGCGTGAGCATCGCGAAGCCGGCAAACTGATTGCCATTGCTCGGCGCTGTACCGGAAGCGAGCAGATTGGTCAGAGAAAACGCGAAGGAAGCCGAACCGGTATCGCCGAACACCAGTGTGTCGCCGCCGTTCGCGCTGCCGCTATCGCTGACTGCGGCGCCGCTGCTGCCCGCGGTCATCGACCAGCCCGGCCGAAGTTCCAGCGTATTGCCGCCATTGTGCAAGGCAATGGCCGGTGCGCGATCGCTTGCTGTGGTCGAACCGCCGAGGAACCCGCCCGTCGCCGACCCCGCGAGAATCACGTTCGCCATACCGTCGAGCACGATGCCCGGGCCGCCGGCCCCGTTCGGAAGACAGCCCGCCGAACCGGAGGTCGCAGTGCCGTTCACACCGCCGCTGCCGCCGATCGCACTGCCCAGATGTGTCAACGTGCTCGATGCCGTGTCGGCACTCGAACCCACCACGATGCCAGCGCCGCCAGCGCCGCCCTGCCCGGCGGGAATGGTCGAATACCCCCCAGTCGAATAACTCCAGTTCGGGCTTTTGACCGCAATATCGCAGGCCCCATCCTGCGAGGATCCGCCGATGCCACCCGCACCGCCGCGGTATACCGAGCTGGCTGCCGTGGCCAGTGTCGAGCCCTGACTCAGGACCACCGCGCTGCCGCCATTGCCGCCGGTCCCGCCAAAGAATCCGCTGTAGCTGTGTACGACGGGGGTGATGTGGGGATTGGAGGCGTCTCCGGTCATTCCGCCGTTGCCGCCATTGCCACCCTGGCCTCCCGTAAAAGCCGCGTTTCCTGAATCGGTCAGAGCCAAGATCGGGCCTTGGAATACCGCGCCGCTGCCGCCGGCGCCGCCCACTCCCGCGTAGTTGAGATTCACCGAAGAAGAAGTGCTCGATATTCCGCCGCCAGCGCCGCCGGCGCCGCCGAAAACGGATGCCGGCTGCTGGCGGGACAGCCCCTTGATCGTGAAGCTGGAGGCACCACTCAGCACAGCGCCGCTGCCTCCGTCCCCGCCGGCGCCGCTGCCGACACCCGGCGGATAGACAACGACCACGCCCGCAACCGTGACGACAGCGTCGCCGCTCGCTCCACCGGCGGCGCCGGGGCCGCCGATCAACCGACCCTCGTTCTGAACCGTGGAGACTTCCACCGCTGCGCCGGCCAACGTCACGCCATTGCCGCCATTGCCGCCGCTGCCGCCCTTGCCGTTATTGGTGCCGTTGCCGCCTATTCCACCGACGCCGCCTGCCACTACTCCCTGGTCGATCAGGGTGAGACCGTTGCCGTCCACGCCATCTCCGCCGCTGCCGCCCCGCGTTCCGGAAGGACTGATGGTCGTTGCCAAGGCATTCTGCCCGGCACCGCCGGCTCCACCGTGAATGATTCGGGTATTGGTGATCTGGTCGGCCACCGTCGCCCCGACGCCCGGCCCGCCGGCTCCCCCGATACCAACGCCACCCGGTGCCCCCGGGCCGCCCGAATTCCCCGGCTTGCCGTAATAGCCACTGTACGCGGGTCCGGTATTTCCCGGGCTGCCGCCGCCACCGCCGCTGCCGCCTGCCCCACCCGGGCCGGAGGGGCCGCCCTGGCCTCCCGATCCACCAAGCACCTCGCCCTGGTTGACCAGGTTTGTACCGCCGAACATCTCCACGCCGTAGCCACCGTAGCCGCCTTGGCCACCTCTACCGCCGTTGCCGCCATTACCGCCGTTGCCGCCGTTGCCGCCATACCCCACGGTGAGCAGGCCGGCACCGGGACTCGAAAGTCCCCCGCGTCCGCCACTCCCTCCATCGCCACCGCCACCGCCGGTGCCGCCGGCGCTGCCGTTTGCGCCGCTGCCTCCTTGGATTTGAGAAATATTGGTCGCCGCGGCGCCTGTGGCGAGTAGTTCCAATCCCGCCCCACCGGCGGCGCCGTTGAAACCGTTCACGCCGGCCGAACCATTGCCGCCGTTGCCTCCTGCGCACCCGTTTACATTCACCGCAAGCGCGTTTGAATCGCCTGCACCGCCCACACCGCCGGCACCACCCGGAATTCCATTTGTCACCTGAAAGTTGTTCTGAAGCCCCCGCCCGCCTTTCAGGGTGCCCTGATTCGCCAGGCCGGCACTTTGATCCAAAGCGGCACCGCTGCCTCCCCCATTGCCCCCGGTGACCATGGCGCTGTAGAGAATCGAGGGCGCGGTAGCTCCGTTCCCTCCCGCGCTGCAGTTATTCCCATTCCCGTCTTGCCCCTTTGCTCCATCAGCTGCGGCATAGGTTCCTTGAGTTATCGGCAGGTTGAAGCCGCTGGCGCCGCCCTCCGCCAGTCCGCGAAAGACGACTCCGCCGACGCTCGCCGCGATGTACAGCCCGGCACCGCCGCTGCCGCCGCTACCCGCGTGAAAATAGGACGTACTGGTGTTTTGCGGGATTCCAATTTCAAATCCCGAATCTCCGCCATCCCCTCCCCGCAATAGGCTGCTGATCGGCGAGCCTGCGCCACTCAAAATTTGGGCCGCATCTCCACCGGCGCCGCCGCCGCCGGCGTCAAAGGCATAGTTGCCTCCATGCCCCCCGTTTCCGCCGGTGCAATTGGCAGGTACGACCGAGGCCGACCCTACGAAACAAGCAGCCCCGCCGCCGCCGCCGCCGGTCTGGGTGAAGTAGAGGCCGGCGGGAGGATCGGCCCCGTTTCCGCCGCTTCCTTGATTGATCCCCCAGACGCCTCCGACTCCTCCAGCCGAGATAATCCCGCTCGGACAGGTGCTAATGGGACAGGAAGTGGTGTTGCTGCCTCCGCCGCTCCCAACGCCCCCGCCTCCGCCGCCGCTATTCACGAGGATGGTGTTATTGCCATCGCGGACGATGCTTGGCGTACCAGGTTGATTGCGTGCCCCGCCGAATGCCGGGAGGCGCCCCCCGCCCTTTCCGCCATGTCCGGAAACCGTCATCGGTGGCCCGATCTGTTGCGCCTGCGCGAGATTTCCGCCCGCCAGCATGCTCAGCGCCATCGCCGCCAGCATGACAAATGCAGACGACGAGAGCGATCTGCAGCGGGGCGACGAATGTGCCGCGTCTATCGCTCCGTCTTCCATCATGTGCATGGGCATGTCGCCGGGCACCGTAAGGAGTGCTTCCGCTCTCGATGCCATCGCTTGCGCCATGTGCATGCCGCTATCCGCCATGTCCCTGCTCATGCCTTTTCCTCGCGAAAATTGTCCCGTTGACGGAAGTAGGCGGATAACTGCCCCCGGGACTATCACGGCGCTGAAAATCTTTTTGCGATACGGATTCGCGATCGGTGTGCTCAAGCCCCCCTCCCCGCGCCGCGAGCAGCTCGGTGGCATTCGCGACGGGTTGCAAATGAAGACCGCCATTCGCGGCTGCAGGGTGGCGAATACGCCGAGGTTTGCCGCATCATCGGAGCTGTCGATGGGCACTATGGATCGGTTCTGGAAATGTCTTCGGATATCACCGTGCGTCTGGCCGCCTGGCGCGGCGGGGATGCTGCCGCACTCGAGCCGGTGATGCCGGAGCTTTACGGCTTGCTGCGCCAGCTCGCCGTGAAGCGGCTACGCGGGGAATCCGGCTCGATCACGCTCGACCCTACCGATCTCGTGCACGAAGCAATGGCCCGTCTGTTCGGCGCGGACAAGGCCTTCGCCAGCCGCACGCACTTTCTCGCTGTCAGCGCGCTGTACATGCGCTCGATCCTCGTCGACCGCGCGCGCTCGATCCTCGCCGAGCGGCGTCGCGGTGTAGCCACGATCGCCCTCGGCGACCTCGGCGACGTACCCGGTGACGCGGGCGCGATGGACGTGGTCGTGCTCGACCAGGCGCTGCGTAAGCTCGAAGTGCTGGAACCGCGCGCCGCACAGGCGATGGAGCTGTCCGCATTCGGCGGGATGCGTCGCGAGGAGATCGCCGACGCGCTGCGGATCTCGGTGCCGACGGTGGATCGCGACCTGCGCCTTGCGCGCGCCTTCGTCAACCACGCGCTGGCCTGATGGGGCGGCAACGGCGATGAGCGAGATGGGGCGTCTCTTCGATCTTGCCTGCGACCTGCCCTTGTCGCAACGGGAAGCCGCGTTGCGCGCCGCCAGCGCAGATGCGGACTTGATCGCCTATGTGCTCGCTCTGCTGGATGTCGATGCAGCGACAAGGACGCGCGCGCATTCGAGCGTGAACGCCATGGTCGCGCAATTCGTCTCGACCGAGTTGAACGAGGGAGACGTGGTCGGCGCCTGGCGGCTCGTGCGCGAGATCGGCCGTGGCGGAATGGGTGCCGTGTTCTTCGCCGAACGTGCAGACGGGCATTTCAAGCAGCAGGCGGCGATCAAGCTGATTCGCGGGCTCGCCGATCCGGATACCGCAGCACATTTCGCGCGCGAGCGGCAATTGCTCGCCAACTTGCAGCATCCGCAGATCGCACGCCTGCTCGACGGCGGTTCGACGCCGGGCGGCGCGCCCTACCTGGTCATGGAATACATCGAAGGCGTGCCGCTCGACGAGTGGTGCATGCACGAAGGTCTGGACGAGCGCCTGCGCATATTCGTTTCGATTTGCAAGACGCTGCAATTCGCGCATCAGCAGTTGATCGTGCACTGCGACCTCAAGCCTTCGAACGTGCTGGTGCGCAAGGACGGCACGCCCGTACTGCTCGACTTCGGCATCGCCCGCGCGGTGGACCGTGCCGACGGCGCAAGCGCCGGTATGAGCAGCCACCTGACGCCGCGCTACGCCAGTCCGGAGCAAACACGCGGCGAGGCGCCAACCATTGTTTCGGACATCTACTCGCTGGGGCTTCTGCTATATGGGCTGATCGCCGGATCCGTGCCTGGACCATTCGACAAAGATCACCCGGCTGCGCTATCCGCTCCCAGTGCGTCCGCCGCAGACATGCCATGGCGGCGGCGCTTGCAAGGCGATCTCGACGCCATAGTCGGGCGTGCTTGTTCGCTCGATCCAACCCGGCGTTACCCGTCCGCGCTCACCTTGGCTCAGGACATCGAACGCATCGCCAGGCACGAGCCCGTGTCGGCCCGACCGCGGACGCCGCTCTACGTGGGTACGAAGTTGTTGCGCCGGCGCTGGCCCGCCTTCGCGACCGGCGCGTTGCTGTTGACGCTGGGTGCCGCCTACGCCATGCAGTACATCGCGCAGGTACAGGCGATCAAGCTGGAACGCGATCGGGCGCAGGCCATCACGCGCTACACGCAAAGTCTGTTCGACGACAACAGTTTGGGCCTGGGCGGCGACGGCACCACCGTGCGCGAAATGCTCGACCGCGGTTCGGCGAGCGTGTTGCAGCGCCGTGACCTGCAACCCTCGATCAAGGGCGCTTTGTTGCTGACGATGGCGCGAGCGTACAACAGCCTGACGGCCGGTCATCAGGCTCAGCCGCTGCTCGATGCAGCCCGGCCGCTGCTCGCCTTGGCCGACCCGGCCGAGCGGGCCGAATTCGCAGCCACCGAAGGGTACGCCTTGTACCTTCAGCTGCATTTCAGCGGAGCAATGGACCGATATCGTGAAGCGCTGGAATTGCTGCGCAGCGCGCCGGGCGATCATCGCGACGAATTGATCTCGCTGCGCCTGAAAATCGACATGGTGCATTGGAACGAACTCGATGTGCCGATCGGGCAAACCATTGCCGACCTCACCGACATCGTGGCGGAACTGGAAACAGCGCCGCAGCATTCCGATGGCCTTCTGCTGCGAGCCCTGGCCAATCTGGCGGAGTGCCATGCCTTCGCTTTCGATACTGCCGGCGCCCTTCCCATCGCCGAGCGCGCCATGCAATTGGCCGAGCGTGCATACGGGACGGACTCCAACAATCTGTCGATACCGCGCCATGCGCTCGGCTTGGCGCTGATCGACCAGCACCCGCGGCGCGCCGCCGACATCTTTGCGGGGCTCGCCGCCGATTATGATCGTTACACGAGCAAGCCCGGTCTGGGCCGCAACCTCAATCTGTACTACGAAGGCATCGCGCTGTATTACGCGGGCGAGTTGGCCGAAGCGGCACGGCTGCTCGACCAGGTCGCCGCGATGCAGCACGAATCGGGCGGCCCGACCGATCTGCTGCGGCTGATGGCAATCGAGCAACTGGGTCTGGTTCACAACCGCGCCGGCGAGCCGGAAAAAACGCGCGCACTCATCGAGCCGGCACTGCCCGAGTTTGCGACGTTGGCGCGTGAAGGCAACAATGGCGCGCGCGCGAACGCCGCGTGGGCGTTGGCCATCCTCGGCGAGGCCGAACGAAGCAGCGGGCGCTACGACGAAGCAGCGCTGCACCTCGCCGAAGCCGATGCCGTACTGAGCAAGCTGGATCCGGACGGCGTCAAGGACCTGCTGTTGGACACACTGGAATGGACAGTCCGGCTTCGCATCGACCAACGCGACTACGCGAAAGCGCAAACCGCGCTGGATCGCTACGGGCCGCTGGCGCGCGATCGAGCGCCGAACCTCGACAACCGCGCTGCCGTCACCAGCAGCTTGCAGAAAAAGCTCGATGCAGCCGAAACAATATCGCCAGGACGTCGCTGACCGGCTCAAGCGCGTCTCCTGGCAGGCTGTTGAGATTCGCCGCTTTCGTTATTGACCGATGGATTGCTTCCATTATTCGATGCCTGAGCACCGCCCGTTCCGACGCGCTTCTTCGGCAACGAAAAATCACCGCATCGAACGCGCCGGGCCGTTTCGACGTCGAACGCCGCCTCCGTCCGATGTCGGGCGGTCACACCAGCGCCAGCGCCCGGCGCAAGTCGGCGATCAATACCTCGGGCTCTTCGAGGCCGATGGACAGGCGCACGAAATTGAGCCCCGCCCCGCCGCCCGACAGCGCGAGCGGCGCATCGGGCGGATAGACCGCGCAGACCGGGAACTGCAGCGATTCGTAGCCGCCCCATGACACCGTCATCAGGAAGCGCTCGAGCGCATTGCAGAAGCGCTCGACGCTCGCCACGTCGCTTGCGCGCAGCGCAATCGTCAGCAAGCCGCTCGCGCCGCGCATCTGCGCCCGGGTAAGCGCGAACTGCGGGTTGGCCGCGTCGTGCGGGTAGTATACTTTTTCGACCTTCTCGTGCGCCTGCAGGAAGTCCAGCACCTCGCGCGTCGTGCGCGCGATGCGCTCCATGCGCACGGACAGCGTGCGCAGGCCGCGGATCATCAGCCAGGCGTCGTGCGGCGACAGGATCGCACCGCAGACCATGTAGGTCCGTTTGAACACTTCACGAATGATCGCTTCGCTCGCACACAGCGCACCGGCGACGACGTCGCTGTGCCCGTTCAAATATTTCGTCGCCGAATGCGCGACCATGTCGATGCCGAGCGC